>WAOO01000051.1 GCA_015521195.1 Pyrolobus sp.
CGGCTACCGTGCGCGAGAGACCCACTGCCCCGTCGAGGGGCGCGCGGGTTCGAATCCCGCCCCCGGCGCCACTCCTCACCCCTAAAGCCTCCTACCGGTAGCCCACGCCCCCGGTGCAGCTTATGGTCGTGGACCGTGGAGCACCCTACCGCGACCCTGGCAGACCCCTCCACGAGATAATCGCGGAGCACGCTTCGAGAGAGCCGGGTAAACCGGCTGTCATCTACGAGGACGGCAGCACGCTGACCTACGGTGAGCTCGACGAGCTGTCATCTCGCATAGCCGCGATGCTGGCCTCCGAAGCCGGCGTTGAGAAAGGCTCGACGGTAGCCATAGTGATGTTCAACAGGTTGGAGTTCGTGCCGGCGTATCTCGGCGCGTTGAAGGCTGGTGCACGCGTGGTAGTGATAGACGCGTTGAGCATGTCTGAGGACCTCGAGTATCAGCTAAGCGATGCTAAGCCGAAGGCCACCATAGTCGACTCGGAGGTGTACTCCAGGGAGAGGGATAGAGAGATACTCGACAGGCTGGGCGGCCGCGTATACCTCGCAGAGAAGCTCGGCGAGCTTGCCAAGGGCTATTCGCCGGAGAAGGTGAAGGTAGGGTACGATGACGACGCCCGCATCTTCTACTATGCGGGCGTCGCTGGCAGGACGCTCCAAGTGATACACACGCACCGCAGCTTCGTAGGCGCTGTGGCGCCGCTCGCCCAGGCTGAGGGTATAAGCAGGGATGACGTCTCGCTGGTAACCTCGCCCCTCTCTCACGTCCTAGGCCTCGATGCCGCGCTCTTCACGGCGCTGTATGCCGGCGGCACGGCTGTCCTAATGAAGCGTTTCGACGAGGAGAAGGCGGCCAGGTTGGCGAAGGAGCATGGAGTGACCTACATGGTTGGGGCTCCTCTCGTCTACCAGAGGCTCCTCGAGAAGGGCGTCACGCGCGACAACTTCCCGAGGCTCAAGTGGGCTATGAGCGGCGGCGCCTACCTGCCGCCGGAGGTGCAGAAGGCCTGGATGGAGAAGATATCGCCGCTGCTGCAGGTCTACGGCATGACCGAGGCACCGCAGTGCTTCGCGACCACTGTCGAGAGGAACAAGATAGGCAGCCTGGGGTTCCCGCTGCCCGGCGTCGAAGCCAAGCTCGTCGACCCCGAGGATGAGACCAGGGAGGTTGGAGTGGGCGAGAAGGGGGTGCTACTCATCAAGGGCCCGATGGTCATGAAGGGCTATGCTGACCCCGAGGAGACGAGGAGAGCCTTCCGCGACGGCTGGCTATGGACGGGCGACATTCTCGAGAGGGATCAGGAGGGCTTCTACTACTTCCGCGGCGTCAAGAAGAGGATGTTGAAGTACAAGGGATATCCCGTGTTCCCGCGCGACCTCGAGATACTACTGGAGAAGCACCCTGCAGTCGCAAAGGCGGAGGTCTACGGTGAGCCCGACCCGAGCGTCGGCCAGATTCCCGCTGCGAGGGTCTGGCTGAAGCCGGGAGCCCAGGCGACGCCAGAAGAGCTCATGAACTGGGTTAACTCCAGGGTAGCCCCCTACAAGAAGATAAGGAAGCTCGTAATCATGGGGGTCTTGGAGGAGAAGAGGTAGAAGCATCTAACCCCTAATATCCACTTGGCTGTAAATCTCGTAGAACAAGCCAGTTTTCCGAACATAGCGTCCAACCAGACGGTAGTGGGCCTTGGCTGCGGCGCCCCCAGGGCCGACGCTCGGCGACTTCGTTAGCCTCCTATTCTGGCTGCTGCTGCTCTGGGTGCTAATACAGCCATGGCTGAGCTACACTAGGCTCCAGCAGGCAAGGCTCAACGTGATAAAGAAGATGGAGGCGAAGTACGGGTGGCGGGTCATAACGATGATACACCGGCAGGAGAGGATAGGCTTCCTCGGCATCCCGATATACCGTTTCATCGACATAGAGGACTCTGAAGCGGTGCTCCGAGCTATTAGGACGACGCCCCCCGACAAGCCGATAGCCCTGATACTCCATACCCCCGGCGGCCTCGTCCTGGCCGCATCCCAGATAGCGAGGGCGCTTAAGGCGCACCCGGCCAAGAAGATAGTCATCGTGCCGCACTACGCCATGAGCGGTGGCACCCTGATAGCGCTGGCGGCCGACGAGATACTCATGGACCCCCATGCGGTGCTAGGCCCTCTAGACCCGCAGCTCGCGATAGAGCCTGGCTTCACCGTCCCGGCGCCGAGCATACTGAGGGTTGTGAGGGAGAAGGGCGCCAAGAACGCGGATGACAAGACGCTCATAGCCGCCGATATAGCGGAGAAGGCGATGCGCGAGATGCAAGAGTTTATCGTCGAGCTGCTGCGTGACAAGATGGGGCTGGAGAAGGCGAGGGAGATTGCAAGGATATTGACTGAGGGCAGGTGGACCCACGACTACCCGATAACCGTGGAGAAGGCGCGCGAGCTGGGCCTACCGGTGAAGACAGAGGTGCCGCCGGAGGTCTATGAGCTCATGGAGCTATACCCGCAGGCTCCGTTCAACAGGCCCGGCGTGGAGTACATACCGTATCACCCCGTACACCAGCCGCCAGCTCGTCACGCTGCAGGCCAGGGTCGCTAGGGCTCATAGGAGGCGCAGAAGTCGCTAGTCTCGCACACCTCTACGCGTGAGACGCGCGCACGCCCCCCTATCTTTTCAGAGACCCTCTCAGCTATCCACTTGGCTATCAGCTCCGAGGTGGGATTACGGTCGCCTAGCACATCGTTCAACACCCTATGGTCCAGCTGGTCGACTATAGAGTCGACGAGCTGTTTAAGCTCATAGTAGTCTATCACCATGTTCTTCTCGTCTAGTCCCCCCTCAACCCAGACTCTCACCAGGTAGTTATGCCCGTGCATCCTCCTACACTTGCCAGGGTGGTCCTCCAGCCTATGCCCAGCGGAGAAGCTGGTAGTGTAGACGACGGAGAATCTCGGCAACCTAGCGGCACCGCAGGAGGCACACCCGTCGGGGTTGAAGAGGCTGCCGAAACGCTGTGCAGAGTTGCACGCGTCCTAGCCGAGAAGCCTATGAGCATCGAGGAGGCTGCCGCGAGGCTCGGGCTTCCACCGGTAAAGGTTCGCAGTGCTCTGGCAGCCCTCTCGTCACACGGGTATGTCGAGATAGTCGAGGTCAAGCCTTGCACCGGGTGCCCATTTGCACGCGTCTGCCCCCTCGCCAGGCTCCGTAGACCCATTCGACTCTACAGGCTCGTCTCGATGCCACCGTGGTGTAGGAGGGGGCGTTGATAATCCGTTTGTAGGCCTCTAAGCCGCCTAGGGTAGGCTAGGATATGGTGCTGCCTGAGGAGATAGCGGCATACATCCTCGCCGTGGCGGTGCGGGACAAGACCAGCATGAGGAGCGTCGCAGAGGAGTTCTTCTCGAGGCACCCAGAGCTAGACTATATGAAGCCGGTTGTGAGGGTGTTGACCCTCGGAGTCGCCAGGAACTACCTCCTCCTCGACCATGCGCTGAGGAAGCTGGGCTACGGGCCGCCGAGCCACGCTAGGCGCTGGATGCTCGCCAGGGTCCTAGCGTACGAGGCGGTGTTCGGGAAGCTGAAGAGGAGTAGGGTTGAGAAGTTGGCGCCCAAGGCGGGGCTGCGCGTGGAGGACGTGTACAAGCTTAGGGGCGCCGACCCCGACGATATAGTCTCGGACCTCCGCGGGCTGGACAAGCTCTCTGTGCGCTACTCGTTCCCCCGCTGGATACTCGAAGAGCTGTTGACCGCAGGCGTCCACGACCTCGACAAGCTGCTGGAGGCTCTGAACAGCGACCCGACGCGGTATATTCGAGTGGCACCCTGGGTGGACCGGAGGAGGCTTGCGAGAGAGCTGAGAGAGGAGGGTGTAGTCGTCGAGCCGGACCCCCACCTCCCGGACGTGATGGTGATAGTCGAGGGTGCCGAGAGGGCCGCCAAGACCAGGGCTTATAGTGAAGGCCTCTACACCATCCAGGATAAGGCGTCGGCTCTGGTCTCGCACCTGCTGAGCCCCCGTGGAGAGGTGGCAGCCGACTACACGGCGGGCGCAGCGGTGAAGGCGAGCCACATGGCGTGGCTAGGCGCACGCTACGTGGTGGCTTCCGACGTGAAGCCCCTCCGGTTTACGGGTAGGTATGGGGCGCGCGGCCTGCTCCAGAGGCTCCGCCTAGGGCACATGGTCGAGCTTGTAGTGGCGGACGGGAGGAGGCCTGCCACGAGGCCGCTTCGTAGGATACTCGTAGACCCGCCGTGCACCGACATAGGCAGGCTCCAGTACGAGCCCGAGGTCAAAATGTGGCTGACCCGCGGCGATGCGAAGATGTACTCGAGGATACAGAGGCAGCTCCTAGACGCGGCTGTCAGGAACGCGGCGCCGGGCGCCCGCATAGTATACTCGGTGTGCACGCTCACCTACAGCGAGGCCGAAAGGGTCGTCAAGAGGGTGTTGAGGGATAACAGCGACGTGGAGCTTGTGAAGGTTAAGCCTCCCTTCGGAGACCCCTCGCCAAAGCTACCCGGCGCCATAAGGACCTATCCACATAGGCATCGGACCCAGGGCTTCTTCATAGCAGTGTTGGAGAAGGGGTGAGGACGCTGCCCCGCCCGAAGCTCGTCCTGATAGCGGGCTCCGGTAGGAACGTCGGGAAGACGCTCCTAGGCGAGCATCTTGTGAGGCTCGCATCCGGCCGCGGGCTTAGAGTCTGGGTGGTTAAACACGTGCACCACGGTGTCGATTACCGCGTGAAAGATACGGGCAGATACCTCTCGGCTGGAGCGGCCCGCGTCTACGCCGTCGGACCCGGCGAATACATGGTGGTTGAGAAGAGAGAGGTGAGTCTCAGCGAGATTCTCAAGGAAGCGGAGGGCAGGGCCGACGTGGTTGTCGTGGAGGGTTTCCGCAGCATGCTGCCAAGCATACACGCGGATGTCAAGGTGTGCATAGGGCTGCAGAGCGAAGACTGCAGCATAGTGCTCCGGCCCGGCTTCGACCCCATAGGTGCGGCCAAAGCGATACTAGAGATGCTGGGCGTGTAACACTCCTTCAGTGTTAC
>WAOO01000052.1 GCA_015521195.1 Pyrolobus sp.
AACGTGACCCGGAGCCTCCAGCATCATCTGGAGGTCGTTGGGAGAAGTACGATAATGGGCCACCGATAACACCGAGTAGATGGCCCTCACGAGACCCTCGTCCTCTACAAGCCTCTCGCGCTCAACGAGCCCGACGCTAACCCTCAGCGCGGATTCCCTCATCACACATCAGCCTGGCTAGGACTCAGCACTCCAGGTGAAACCCGGCGTAGACACCGGTTCTTATGCCGACACGGTGGCCCAGTAATCCCACAAGTGAAAGGGATTGACAAAAAGCCGCTACAACAGATAGGTTAAATAATCCGAACGCCCCCATCATACCAATTGAAGGGAAGAGGTGAGAGGGATGTTCCGCGCACGCATGAAGGCAATCAGCCCGGTAATCGCGACAATCATCATAGTGGCTGTGACCATCGCTATCGCGGTGGCTGTCGCCGGCTGGCTGATGGGCCTATGGAGCGGCTACACCAACACGCCAGCACTCAGCATCAACACTGCAACCCTCTACAACGACACCGGCACTCTCGTAATGCTCGTCAGTAACACTGGTACGGGTGACGCAGTATTCCAGTATGTCGAGGCTGGCGGCATCACCTGCCTCAGCCCAAGCGCCATCTACGTCAATGGCAACCAGGTCACCAGCTACTCGGCGGTAGTGATCAAGCCTGGCGCCCAGAACGTCAACGTGACCATCACGTGCAGCAAGTGGGCTGGCGCCTTCACGCCAGGCCAGAATGTCGAGGTTCGCGTAGTGCTGAAGACCGGCCAGACTGCAACCGCCTGGGCTACCGTCAAGGCTGGCAGCCCATAAACGCTGGTGCAACGTCGGTATAATGTTAGCAAGAGAAACGTGCATCTTCCCCCGATTTTAACCGCTTTCTCTTTTTCTCATTCTAGTCCTTTCCTTGGGCTCGATTTTCGTCTTTTCCGTCTAAAATTCTAGCTAGTGTACTTTTCGCAATGTACTACTTCCTACCACTTCTGTTAATCCTACTTGTAACCCTGTAAGTATGTTGGAAAAATCCTGAATGGATAGTTGGGCGGTAGGCTATTGTCTACCGGGGGCTTGGGGTTGTGGTAGGCTCTAGCCTATAGCCTTTTATAGCCTGGTTGTGGTGGAGTTTGTTGAGCGGATTTGGGCTGTGGGGCGTTGAGCCGTGGGCTTGGATGGCGTTGGCATCGTAGGCTGGGGCGGGTATGTGCCTAGGTTTAGGATTAGGACTGAGGATATTGCGAGGATGTGGGGCTGGGATCCTGCTGTTCCGAAGGGGCTTGGTGTCGAGGAGAAGAGCGTGGCGTTTATCGACGAGGATAGCGTGACGATGGGTGTTGAGGCCGCTTTGAATGCTATTAGAAGGGCGGGTGTTGAGCCTTCTCGTATTGGCGCTGTCTTTGTTGGTAGTGAGTCGAAGCCTTATGCTGTGAAGCCCTCTGCGACTATCATAGCTGAGGCTATTGGTGCTACCCCTTCGACTATGGCCTCTGACCTTGAGTTTGCTTGTCGCGCTGCCAGCGAGGGTTTGAGGGCTGCGTTGGGGCTGGTGAAGAGCGGTGATGTAGAGTATGCGCTTGTCGTCGGCAGTGATACTGCGCAGGCTAACCCGGGTGACGTGCTCGAGTTCAGCGCTTCGAGTGGTGCCGCAGCCTTCGTGGTCGGCAGGGACGGCGTTGTGGCTAGGCTGGAGGGTGTCTACACGTATGTGACCGATACGCCCGACTTCTGGAGGAGGGATGGCTCCAAGTACCCGAGGCACGGCGAGGGGTTCACAGGTGAGCCTGCCTACTTCCACCACATCGAGAATGCTGTGAGGGGGTTGATGGAGAGGCTTGGGTTGAAGCCGAGCGACTTCGACTACGTAGTCTTCCACCAGCCTAATGGGAGGTTCCCGCTCAAGATAGCGAAGAGGCTCGGGTTTAGCGTCGAGCAGGTGAAGCCGGGTCTCGTGACCCCCATGATAGGCAACACCTACAACGCGTCTGCTCTCCTCGGCTTCGTCCGCGTCCTCGACCAGGCTAAGCCCGGCTCTAGGGTGCTCGTCGCCCCCTTCGGCAGTGGCGCTGGCAGCGATGCCTATAGCTTCATAGTCACGGATAGGGTTGAGGAGGTTAGGGGTAGGGCGCCCCTCCTAGACGACTATATAGCGACGAAGTCTTACGTCGACTACGCGCTCTACGCGAAGTACCGTGGGTTGATAAAGAGGCTTGGAGTGTAGCCCCGGGCCGGGTGTCTGCCACGAGCCGTGTCTTTATCGCGGGCGGCGGCATGGTCCGCCCGGGACGCCACTACGACAAGGGCTTTGTCGAGCTCGTAGACGAGGCTCTCGTGGACCTGGAGCGGTCTGAGGGAGGTTTGTGCGCCGAGCCCGAGGCTATCGTCGTGGCGTCGGCCTTCTCTGCCGTGCTTGGCGACCAGCTCATCCTCGGCGATCATCTCGCAACATGGCTTGGTTACACCCCGAGGCCCGCCTTCCGCATCGAGGCTGGCCACGGGTCGGGTGGCGCGGCGTTCACGCTCGCCTATAGCCTGGTGGCGTCCGGCGCGTACCGTGCGGTTCTCCTCGTGGGCGTCGAGAAGCTTGCGGATCACCCTACCTGGGTGCAGGGGTGGGCGTGGACCCTCGAGACTGACTCGGTGAACGAGGGGTTCTATGGGCTCAACCTCCCCGCCGCCTATGCTCTCATGGCGAGGTTCTACATGGAGACTTTCGGGGTCACCAGGAGGCAGCTGAGCCTCTGGCCTGTCAGGATGCACGAGCATGCCCGTGAGAACCCCTACGCGGCCCTCCGCAACCCATTGACCCCGGAGGCTGTCGAGAGGAGCCCGCTTCTCGCAGAGCCCCTCCACCAGTTCGACGCGGGCCCGGTGTCTGACGGTGCTGCTGTCCTCCTCCTGGCCTCGGGGGAGGCGTGTAAAGGCGATGTTGTGGTCGAGGCTGTGGCTTCTGCCACGGATTACACGGGGCTCGGGCTCCGCCCTGCGCTCGACGAGCTGCGCTCGGTGAGGGTTGCCGTCGAGAAGGTGTCTAGGTCGGCTGGCGTTAACCCTGCGAGGGTCGACGTGGTCGAGCTGAGGGACATCTATAGCATCACTGGGCTGCTCGCAATGGAGGCCATCGGCCTCGTCGAGAAGGGGCAGGCTGCGCGCGCCCTAGAGGAGGGGAGGTTCACGAGGGGCGATAGGCCCGTGGTGAACCCGAGCGGGGGTACCAAGGCGAGGGGCGAGGTTGGTGGAGCTACGGGCGTCTACCAGCTCGTCGAGGCTTACAGGCAGCTCGTCGGGAAGCCGGCCGGTGTGCCCGTGGATGGGGCTGAGAAGGCTCTAGTCGTTGACATCGGCGGCGTCGCCTCTAACGCGACTGCCATCCTCCTCTCTAAGACGTAGCTTTCTAAGCGTCCTCGAGAACCCGTCTAGAAGCGCCTCGAGGACGGCGTCCCTGGTCACGCCGTCCAGCCTACGCGGCCTACCCTCCAGCCCCCTCGCGACGAGCTCAACCGCGACGAGGTGGTAGCAGGGCTTCTCCGCCTCGCCGGGGAGGAGCCTAGCCTGGAACCAGGGGCAGCTGCAGTACAACCCGCGTATCACGACATAGTCGCCGTGCCTCCCCTCCACTAGCCACAGGTCGAGCTTCTCGTCGACCAGGTATACCCTCCCCTCCCTGGCGGCCGCGACGGCCTCACCCGGGGGCCTAAGCACCGCCTCCTCGAGGAGCCTGCGTAGCCTCCTCAACCCGCGCCTCAGCTCCCCCTATTCCTGTCTCTTATACACATC
>WAOO01000053.1 GCA_015521195.1 Pyrolobus sp.
CCTATACCACCTTGCGTTCTCAGGCACGACTATGAGGTCGCCGTCAAACTCTCAAAAGAGAATAGAAAGTTCGCCGCCTGCGCCGCTGCTCCAATGAGTGCTATGAGCACCGGGCAAACTCTCAAAAGAGAATAGAAAGTTAGGAGCTTGGCGAGGCTATGAACCATGTAGCTCTTGGCGGTCAAACTCTCAAAAGAGAATAGAAAGACGGGGAAGGGCTGGTGGGGCCGGCCGGGCGCCACGACTCAAACTCTCAAAAGAGAATAGAAAGGGTGTGTCCCTATACACGGTCACTGAGCCTATCCCGCCGGGCAAACTCTCAAAAGAGAATAGAAAGCGTATGGCAGCGGCGCCATCGCGAACCTTTCAGCGTCTCGGAAACTCTCAAAAAGAGAGTAGAAAGGATACTGGTAGGTTCTGTTCTCTTGGCGCTATAGTACTTTACTTGAGGCTTGGAAAAGTGTTGTCTTGGTTCGGGGTTGTGCATGGGAGGGGTGATTCGGTCTTTGTGTAAGGTTTCCGCGGGGGTTGAGGGCTGGCATGGTGTGACATGTTTGCGTTAGACCTGCGGGGGTTTGGTGTTCTCGCTGTCCCTGTGCCCCGTTTTACAGTTTTACAGCCTGTAGTATTGTCCTGTTTTGTCCTATCCTTGTCTTCCAGATTTCTGATGCTGTTAGGTTTGCTGTTGTGAGTGCCTCTATGGCTAGTTTTCCCAGCTCTGCCCGGTATAGCTTTGTGTGTATCTTTTCGGCTATGTGTAGCTCGAGGCATCTCCTTGGAAGCGCTGTTATCACCCTGAGCCTGCCGAGCGCCTCCCTGTCTCTCGTGCCGCTCCTGGTTGTCAGGGTTATCTTTGCACCGTTTTGGCAGGCTTCGTTGAGGAGCTGGGTTAGGGTGGTTGGCTCGGGGGTTGTCGCGAGCGGAGAGTATATCCTGATGTCTTCGAGCCAGGGTACTGTTATCTCTATTCTTGCCGCGTAGGGCGCCAGGATTATCGGGGCTAGTGTGGCTGCCGGCGGGTCTGTCTCCTGTAGCTCGCGTGCCGTTCTCGAGGCTAGCTCTTCGTCTCCGGCTGAGGCCGCTAGGAGGAGTCTTGCGAGGAGGGGTGCGGCTTTAAAAGAGAGTATAATGGTGTTATCGTGTTGCATGCTGTAGCCCCGCCAGGTGTTCTAGTAGGCGTGGGGTGAGGTAGGCGAAGGACTCGTTAATATCGCGTTCTTCCGCCGCCCTCCCGCAGCCTGCGACCCCGTGGCATATCGGGTGGCCGTCGAGCCACCATAGGCCCCCGTACTCCTCCATCGCGAGGGCTGCGCTCCTCACGCTCACTCTTCTACACGTGTCGCCGGCCTCGTCGCCCATGGGTGTCTCGAGTAGCTCCTCTAGCGTAGCCCTGCCCTCGAATATCCTCCGGAGGCTCCTCGACACCGCGTCCCTCACGCGTTCAACGCCTATGCCCGCTTCTCCCAGCAGACGCGATACCCTCTCTGCAAGCGCGTCTACGAGGCGGTTGTGGGTGTCGCTGTGGAGGAGGGTGTAGGAGTATAGGGCTGTGAGCTCGTAGGGCCTCGGGTAGAGGCGGGCTAGGCTCCTCACATAGTCTATCATGGCGTGTAGCGTGAGCATCTCGACGAGCTTCTCCGGCGACGATGTCATCTCCTCGACGCGCTCCACTACGCTCGGCTGGGGCTCGGGGCCGAGTATAGCCTCGAGGAGCCTCCTGGTCTCCTCCGCGCTCCTCCTGCCCCCGTGGAGCCTCGACCATAGCCTGGCGATGGCCGCCGGGTTGGAGAGGATGCTCCGGAGCTGGTACTGCACAGCCATGGGGATGCAGAGGGCGTAGACCCAGTCTGTGAGGAGGCGTACCGTCTCCCTAGTGTCGCTCAGCAGGCTTTCAGCCGACCTCGACGCCCCTATACCACCCTCGTACATCTCGTAGACGACGCTCGAGCCGCTGTGCTCCGCCGCTTCCACGTCGCCCGGCCCGAGCCCCATGCGCTCGGTCTCGACGGCGATCAGCCAGTGGACCAGCGTGTGCCTCACAGCCGCCTCCGCGTAGCCCAGCACCAGGCTCGCGGGCGGCTCCCACCCGCCGGCGAGAAGCCTGTAGGCCCTCAGTGTGGCCTCGAAGACCTGCTCGTCCTGGCTGCTCCTCTCAAGGCACCTCTGCACAGTGCTGCTACCCCTCCCCAACACCTCTACGCCGAGCTCCCCGGCGAGCCTCAGGGAGACGCAGGCTATGAGCGCGTCCAGGCCGCCCCTCTTCACGTCGTTCGGCAGGAGCCTGTTCCTAATCCTCGACTCCACCCGGTCCGATATGCAGGGGGAGCCGTAGAGGGTCGCCATGAGCATCCATGTGAACGCCCTCCTCCTGTCGGCTCCGAGGCCCGCCGCGAGAACCCTATCCGCTATCAGGTAGGCTCGGACGACCCTCCAGAGCCTGGACGCGACGTACTGGGCGTCCTCGTCGTGCCTGTTCCTGAGCGTGTCGCGGACCGCGGTGTACACCACGTGGTAGGCTAGCTTCGAGCGCAGCTCGTCGTCGCCGAGTATACGGCGGGATAGTGCGTCCCCGACCCCCTCCGGCAGCTCGACGCGGAGCATGAGAGCCTGCGTGTCGAACACGTCTCCGAAGTAGACGTCGCGGTCTGCGTCGAGGAGTATCCTCGGCGCCACGAGCCTACCCCGTATATAGGCCCTCGTCGCCTCGAGGACCACGGCGACCCTCGCGTCCACCCTCCTGTGCTCGAGGCGTATGGAGCCGAGCGAGACCGGCCTGCCCTGCCCGCGCCCCCTGCTGCCTACGAGGTAGGTGCGGTACTGTGGGCTGAACCGAGGCGGCGTGGCGACGACGAGGTACTCCTGGCGCCTGCGGGGTAGGAGGATGTCTAGCAGGCTGCTCCTCCCGGGGCTCCTAAGCCCAGCCTCCTTCGCGAGCCTCTCGAGGCAAGCGCTGTACCTCTTCCTCTCCCCGCCCTCCCGTATATACCTCGTCGCAGCCTCGTGTAGCAGCGGGTGGGTGTTGTAGATGTAGGCCTCGAAGGGATAGATGCAGAAGCCGCTCTTCCTCCTAAACCAGAGCACCGGCTGGAAGTAGGGTATGAGGGGCTGCACGCGCCCCTGCCGCACCAGGTGCTGGGGCTCAAGCTGGTTCGGCCTAAAGCCCCTAGAGAGCATAGCGTGGTACTCTGCGAGGACGGCCTCGTCGAGGTATATGATGGTTGAGCGTACGCTCCTCGAGGACGGCGAGGAGGGCGCCTCGCTATACTCCCAGCCCCCGTACCCCCCACAGTCTTCGACGCACACCGCATCCCTATCCACATACCCGTACGCGTAGAACAGCTTGGAGACCTGCTGGGGGATGAACTGGAGGTGGTTGCGGAGGGCCAGCGCCAGGCCGAGGGCCGCTAGGCTGGCAGCCCTAGGCGGCCGCAGGGTTATCCTCGAGGGGAGCGCCACCCTAATCCTCCTGCCTTCCGGCGTATACACCTCGATGGGCGGCGAGGCCAGCTGGGCCTCCCATATAGCCTCGTAGACCCTAACCCTGCCGACGACGTGGTGGAGTGGCGGATAGTGCCTCATGGCGTCCATGAACGACTCGACGGTCGAGCCCACCTGACCCTCGTACCTAATCTCTACGCTGCTGCCGCCCCTCCGCACCGTGTACATCGGCGTGGCTGGCCTGGAGATGCGGCCGGGGAGCACCATCACTCTACACCCGCGAGTATGTAGAGCCTACGCGCATGCGAGAGGATAGAGTCGAGCGTGACCATTGCTATGTCCTCGTCCATCCCCATCTCCATCCTCTCGAGCCTCCTGCCCAGCTCCTCCAGCTTCTCCAGGACCGCCGTGTAGAGCGCGGCCTCCGCGAAACGCCTCCCCGAGACACACTCGTAGGCGTCGAGTATCTCCCGCGGGGGCTCGTGGCCCACGCTCCTAAGCCCCTCTATGAGCCTCCTCTGCTCGCGCAACACGCCCACAACGTTATACTCCTTTACGCCGCGTACACCGCACTCGCCGTACACCCTCTCGAGCTCCCTCCGCACACACTCCTCCGCCTCGGGGAGCAGCCCCCGGAGGAGGCTCACCGCCCTACCGCGGTCGACGGGCGGCCATGCGAGCACCGCCGATACCGCTATGGCCAGGCGTAGGCTGGGGCACCTCTCCATGAGCCCTGCGAGGAGCTCCACCAGGCGTAGGCCTGCCTCCACCATAGGCCTTACGTCGAGGCCTTCGAGGCCGGAGAGGAAGCCGCGTACTATCCTAGAGTGGTCGAGGCCCGCCAGGCTCTCCCTCGCGAGCCTCGAGGCTAGGGTGAGGGTGGAGAGGGTGGCGGGGCTGTACCCGACGCCGCGCTGTGCAAGCTCGTCCAACACCCTCATGAGCGTGTGAGACGCGAGTATATCCACGGCGCCCGAGACGTTGAGGTTTACGCGGAAGTAGCGCCGCGGGTTCGAGAGGAGGTCGGCGACGCTAGCGTAGTAGTGGAGGTCGCGGTAGGAGCCCTTGAGCAGAGTGACTATCAGGGTGTCTACGCCCCTCCTTCTCCCGGCGCGCCCGGCCCTCTGGAAGAAGGAGGCGGGCACCCTCGGGAAGCCGAGGAGGAGGATGGTGTCGAGGTCTCCTATGTCGATGCCCAGCTCGAGCGTCGAGGTGGCGGCGAGGAGGCGTATATCGCCCCTCTTGAACCTCTCCTCTATCGCCCTCCTCTCGACGAGCACCAGCCCAGCGTGGTGGTAGTCCACCTCCTCCCGCGGCACCAGCCCGGCGCCCCTCTCCACCCTCTCCTTCAACACCCTGAGCCTCTCATCATCCACAGCGACGACGGTCTTCCTCCAGTCCGGGTCCCTGAGCCACTTTCCAAGCTCCTCCCCCAACCTCCCCGAAGACCTCTCGACGGCCACGAGGCAGAAGCCTTCGCACTCCTCCAGCCTCTCGGCCAGCATCGTCGTCTCGCCCCTCTGGACGACGTAGGTTGCCGCGTCCTCCGCGTCCCTCCTCGACTCCGTGAAGACCAGCACCCTGCCCCTGGAGTTGAGGAGGGCGAAGGCCGCGCTAGTTGCAGCAGTATCGTAGTTTATGCTCTCCGATGGGAGGATGAAGAGGTAGTAGTTGTAGCCGGTTACCGTCCCCCGGTCCCTGTAACGCGCCTCGCTAGAAGCGTCTATGACGGTGGTGTCCGAGCCTCCGGGGTAGACGAGCCCAGCTATCTCATCCGGGTTGCTTATCGTCGCGCTCGAGAGCACCAGCACCGGGTTCTCGTCCAGGTTCTCGTGGAGAAGCCTCCGGACTATCAACGCGTGGTGGGCGCCGGTAGCCCCGGTTAGCATGTGAGCCTCGTCCACCACAACCGCCTTCACACCCCGGAACACCCTGTTCACCGTAGGGTCGCCGAGCCTCACCCCGAGGGCGTCTATACCGGCGACTATGATGTCGGGCTCCTCGAGCACAGCAAGGTCGCTCTTCGAGAGGTACAGGTAGTCGACCGTCAGGCCGCAGGAGGGGCACCGGAGCCTAGGCGGCGCGTCTACAGCGCCCCTCACAAGGCTACTCGAGACTATGTAGCCGGAGCCCCTCTTCACCGACTCGAGCTCTCCGCGGATAAAGTCGCGGCTCCACCTGTAATCCCTCCCCGCCAGCCTCACAACCTCATCCTCGTCAATCACGAGCTCCGACTCGCGGCCCTCCAGGCTACACCTTGGGCACCGGACCCTACGGTATGGGACCAGAACCTCGCCCCCGCGCGTGCAGCGAGACGAGCCGAAGACGCACCTCGGGTCTATCCTGACAGGCCTCTCCCTCCCATCCCTCCCGACCGCGACCACCGAGCCCCTCTTCCACCACGAGTGCGGCGTGTCACC
>WAOO01000054.1 GCA_015521195.1 Pyrolobus sp.
ACCTCCTCCAGAACGATATCATCCTCCCCGTAGCTTCCTTCCGGAGCCTCGAAGCCTCCCTGACATTAGGCGCCGTGACGATTAGGAGCCTATAGTCGTCCCAGATGCGCTCGAGCATCCTCAGTATATACCGGGCCCTCTCTATCGCCGCGTCGTACGCGCCGCCCATCATCTCGCGTATCAGGGTAGCGTGGAACTCGTCCATCTCGCTCGTCGAGGGCAGCGAGGCGAGCCTGCGGAACGTGTCACGCAGTATATTGTAGACGAGCTCAACCCTCTTCAGCTCGAGCTCCTTCCTGCCAGCCGCCCCCCTCCTCCTAACCCGCAGCCTCCTGTAGCGCCTCCCAATCCTCTCAACGAGCTCCTCAACGCCCGGAATGTAGACCTCCTTGAACAGCTTGACGACATCGTCGGGCTTCAGCCTGCCGCGTCTACGCTCATCCCCCGTAGACACGCTACCCCCGGATAACGCGTGCGTGGCGAGAAACCCCCTATTACGCTGAGATTGTCGCAACAGAGCCGCGTACAGCCTCGACGAGCCTCCGGAAGCTCCTCCTAAGCGTCTCGACGCTGACCCCATACCTCGCCGCGATGACGGAGAGAAGCGGGTACCTACCCCTACGGTACTCGACCAGAGCGTGGGCCAGCGCAAGCCTAAGCCTAACGCTCTTACGCGGCATGAGCCTAGAGACCTCGCGGTATGCACGGTTAAGGTCGTCCACAAAGCCCACGTTCATATCGCCGACCAGCCTCCCGACCACCCTGAGGTCCTCCGCGACGCCGCTCCTATCGACAACCCGGATTAGCCTAGACGAGGGGTTGTAACCCGCATGCTCCTCCCTCCTCGACACCCTAGGCTCCTCGAGCCGCCCCTGCCTATACACGCCGCCGGTTAGGTCGACAAGCCCCTCCTCAACCACAGCGCCACACTCCATACAGACTATCATCCCCTGCTCCTCGTCGACATAGAGCCTCCTCGAGCCGCAATAGGGGCATCTCAACCATACACACCCGCGCTATTAGGGCCGATGGCGGGATTTGAGCTGGTAGCGTACAACCCTCCACCACCCTGACCCCCCTCGCCGAAACTACCCGGAGGCCGAGACGGGCGACCCAGAGGATGTATACCCGCGCGCCTCCCGCGAGACACGGGTGCCTAGGCGTGAGCTACGCGGAGTACGGCATAGGCGCGACCACGGTCGGCGTCAGGGTTAGGAACGGTGTCGTGCTCGGCTCGGAGAAGAGGGTCAGCTACGGCGGGTTCATAGTAAGCAAGGCCGGCAAGAAGGTCTACAAGCTGACCGACAGGATAGGGGTTGCGTTCGCAGGCCTCTTCGCCGACATGCAGACCCTAGCCAAGGTGCTCGCGGCAGAGATAAGCTACTATGAGGTCACACTCGAGAAGCCAATGAGGGTCTCCTCCGCCGCAAAACTCCTCTCCAACATACTCTACGCGAACAAGCTCATACCGTTCATAACGGAGGTGCTGGTCGGAGGCGTTGACGACACAGGAGCCCACCTCTACGTGCTCGACCCGGTAGGCTCCCTGATAGAGGATGATTACGCCGCGCTAGGCTCCGGAGCGCCCATAGCGATAGGCGTGCTGGAAGCCGAGTATAGGAGCGACATGAGCGTACAGGAGGCGGAGAAGCTGGTCGAGAAGGCGATACGAGTGGCTATGGAGAGGGACGCCATCTCCGGCGACGGCATAGACATACTCGTGATAGAATCCAAGGATGGTAGGATAGAGGCGCGGGAGAAGAGTATACGCGTCAGGTCCACACCGACAATAGGGTGAAAACGCCACGAGGATATTCTTCGACGTCGCACGCGCCTACCGCCTACAACGCAGGATAGCCGAGCTGGCCTCCACCCGAGACGAGCACGGCCCGATACGCCTCGTGGCGGGCGTGGACCTATCCTACCTCCGCCTCACGACCAGCGAGTACAGCATAGCGGTGATAACAGTCCTGGAGTACCCCTCCCTCCGCCCCGTCCGAGTGACAGTCGGGTACGCCGAGCCACCCATACCCTACATACCAGGCCTGCTCGCCTTCAGGGAGGCACCTGCAGCCTACACGGCCTACCAGAGGCTAGGCGAGAAGCCAGACCTGCTGATAGTAGATGGGCACGGCCGCTCCCACCCCCGGAAAGCAGGCATAGCGACACACCTCGGAGTAGCACTAGACACCCCCTCGATAGGAGTCGCGAAAAAGAGGCTGACAGGCGACCCCTGCACCTACAACAACCTACCAGCCCTTTGCCTCGACGACGAACCCGTCGCCATAATCCACCAGGTGACAGCAAAGAGGAGGATATACATCAGCGTAGGCCACCGGGTATCCCTCACAACCGCATACACGCTCGTAAAGAGGATGCTGAAACCCAGGCGGACACTACCCCAGCCGACATACATCGCAGACAAGCTAACCAAGAGGGCTAAACAGGTGGATGCATGCAAACCACCAGAGCCTGACATCGAGAAGTGCGAAACAATACTCCTAGAGGAGGCCGAGAGGCTGGCATAGGAGCCTACTCTGTACCCTCGAGCTCCTCCTGCAGCTGCTCCAGGAGAACCTCCCTATACTCCTCCCTCTCCTGCTCCCACTCCTCCTGATCCCTCAGCCTACCGCCACCCTCGCTAACCCTAGAGGTCGTCACCACGCGCTCCTCGCTAGGCACCCTGGTCTCAAGCCTATAGTGCCTGCTAGCCTCCTTGGCGTCGACCAGCATCTCATACCCGCACCTTGTGCACTTCAACACTATCTTGCCATCCCTCCTCCCAACAGGCATCATTATGCCGCCACACTTTGGGCAAAACTGCATACTACCACCGGCGCATGATTCAAGCCAAAGACCCGGTATATAAGCAGAGAGGCGAGTGGCGGCGGAGCAGAGCAGAGGCGGGAGTAGAAGGAGAGAGGAGGGTGGTGCGGCGGCCGGGATTTGAACCCGGGATCTCCGGCTTGGCAGGCCGGCGTCCTAGTCCAGGCGAGACGACCGCCGCGCTCTCCACGCGTGGAAAACGCGCGACCCGTTAAAAGCTTTTCCTCTATGCTTTGGCCTCCACCTTCTCCCGCTTCTCCCCACCCTTCGACTCGGCCTCAGCCTTGGCGGCCGCCATAGCCTCGCGGAGCCTTGCTGTCCTCGCGAGCTCCCTGAGGATGTCGTTCTTACAGACTACTCCCAGCACGCGACCCTCCTCATCGACAACAGGTATGCCGTCAACGTTATGCTGCTTCATAAGCTCAATCGCCTTGACGACATCGTCCTTCGGCGAGACGGTGACGTTGAGTGGGACCATGACGTCCATGGCTAGCAGCGGCAGCACCTTCACATACCTGCCCTTCCTCGCCGCGCCCCTCACGAGCTTCCTAACCCAGATGAGCCTCCTAGACTTGATGCCCGTAGTCGCATCCTCCAGCGCCACGAACGGCAACCTGTTGGCAGAGACTACGCCGAGCACCCTGCTACCATCGTAGACTGTCAGCGCGTCAAGGTAGAAGTTCTTCATCTTCTGGACCACGTGGTAGAGGCTGTGGTGCGGGTGCACGATGCCGATCCTGCCGGGCGTCATCACGTTCTCGACCAGCACCCTGCCCGCCTGCGTCTTGGCGAACGCGTCTATAATGTCGTCCTTCGTTATGAACCCGATTATGTTGCCCTTATCGTCGGTGACGAAGGCTACCTCAGCACCCTTCTTCACCATCTCGGCGGCAACCATCTCGATGGGCGTGTCCGGCTTCACCCTCGGGATGTCGGTATCCATGATATAGTCGATGAACAGCCTGTCATGGATACGCCTCCTCCATATCGGCCCTTTGAGCCCCAGAGCGCGGAGCATCGACCACTTGGACACCACGCCTACAATCTTACCCTGCTCGTCGACGACGATCAGGTAGTTGGTCTTCCTCCTTATCATCTCCCTCCTCGCGTGCTCAACGGTATCGTTGATGCTTATCGCTGGCATCTCACTCCTCATTATATCCTTGGCTGTGACTCCCATCAGCTCCTCTGTTGCAGGCTTAGCGACAAGCACCTGCTGCACAAGCTGCTCGCGGGTGACATAGGTCACCCTCTCCTCGGGGGCAATGGGCTTCGGCAGCGGAGCCTTCTTCGCAGGCCTCACGCGGCCCGGCTTGGCGCCGAGGAGGTACGCCCTCACCACATCCTCCATGGTAACGACGCCGATAACCTTACCGCTCTCATCGACGACCGGGATAACCGGGAACTCATTCTCAGCCATGACCCTCGCCACGTAGCTGATGGGCGTCTCGGGCGTAGCGACGACAGCACCACGTATCATGATGCTCTTGACCTTGGCGACAGTCTTGAGCCCATGCTCGCTCTCACGATGGAAGAACCACCTGCTAGACTCGAGGAACTCCTTCAGGGATATCATGCCGACCGGGTACGGCTCCTCCCTGCTGCGCACCACAACCTTCCCCTTCAACCCGCGGTAGACGAAGTCGCTCCACACCTTGGTGACCGGCTCGTCGGGGGTGGTCAGGTACTTGTCGAGCTCCTCGGTCGTCATGACCTCTGCGACGGTCTCAGCGATAGGCTCGAAGCCGGCAGCCATCAACGCCTTTATCATATCGGCGAGCGACACGACGCCGACGAGCTTCGGGTTATCCCTGCTCTCCACGACGGGCATATAGTCGACCTTATGCTCCACCATCAGCTTGTAGACCTCCTCAAGCTCCATATCCTTGGTTGCAATCGGCCAGTCGAGCGCCAAGTCCTTGGCACGGAGGTTCGTCAGGTGGCTAGTCACCTGTATAACCTCCCTGCGCGTCAGGTACCCCACAACCTTCTCTTCGATGGGGTCGTTGATTATGACCGCGATACCCTCCTCGTTATACCTCATCCTGGCGCGCACATCCATGATAAACGCGTCCGGCAACACCACTACACGCGGCTTCCTCGCAACCTCCCATACCTTCAAACCGTGATACCCCCGTGCAAACCCCAGACCATACCTTAAAACCACATGGACAAGAAAACCTTAAGCAACCCTCAAGGGAGCCGCGAGTAACGGAAGCCGCGGTAGTATAGCCCGGTCAAGTATGCGGGCCTTTCGAGCCCGTGACCCGGGTTCAAATCCCGGCCGCGGCACCAC
>WAOO01000055.1 GCA_015521195.1 Pyrolobus sp.
CCCGACTACTGGGATGATGAGAAGAGGAGGCCGAAGCTGCTACAATATGCTCGCGACGATGTGAGAGCGACCTATGGGCTGGCGGAGAAGCTGCTACCCTTCGCAATCCAGCTCTCGTATGTCACCGGCATCCCCCTGGACCAGGTTGGCGCGATGAGCGTCGGCTTCCGCCTAGAATGGTACCTTATACGCGCGGCCTACAAGATGAACGAGCTCGTGCCGAATAGGGTTGAGAGGCCGGAGGAGAGCTACCGGGGTGCCATTGTCCTCGAGCCGTTGCGCGGCATCCACGAGAACATAGCGGTCCTGGACTTCAGCTCGATGTACCCGAACATCATGATAAAGTACAACGTGGGCCCCGATACCCTCGTAAGGCCCGGGGAGGATTGCGGGGAGTGTGGCTGCTGGGAGGCTCCGGAGGTTAAGCATAGGTTCCGGAGGTGCCCACCCGGCTTCTTCAAGACCGTGCTTGAGAGGCTCCTCACGCTTCGAAAGAAGGTCAAGGAGGAGATGAAGAAGTATCCGCCGGATAGCCCGGAGTACCGCCTCCTCGACGAGAGGCAGAAGGCGCTCAAGGTGCTTGCCAACGCGAGCTACGGCTACATGGGGTGGACCGGCGCCAGGTGGTATTGCAGGGAGTGCGCCGAGGCTGTAACGGCCTGGGGCAGGCATCTTATCAGGACGGCTATCGAGATCGCCAGGAAGCTCGGATTGAAGGTCATCTACGGCGATACCGACTCGCTCTTCGTAACCTATGACCCGGAGAAGGTGAAGAAGTTCATCGAGATAATAGAGAAGGAGCTGGGCTTCGAGATCAAGATAGACAAGGTGTATAGGAGGGTGTTCTTCACCGAGGCTAAGAAGAGGTACGCCGGGCTCCTCGAAGACGGCCGCATAGATATCGTCGGCTTTGAGGCTGTTAGGGGAGACTGGTGTGAGCTCGCAAAAGAGGTGCAATCAAAGGTTGCCGAGATAGTGTTGAGGACGGGGGATGTGAATAAGGCCGTGGAGTATGTGAGGAGCGTCATACGCGAGCTTGAAGAGCACAAGGTTCCGATAGAGAAGCTTGTCATCTGGAAGACCTTGACCAAGAAGCCCGAGGAGTATGCAACGGAGGCTCCGCACGTCGTGGCTGCGAAGAGGATGATTGCAGCTGGCTATAGGGTGAGCCCGGGCGACAAGATAGGCTATGTGATTGTGAAGGGGGGTGGCAGGGTTAGCCAGAGGGCGTGGCCCTACTTTATGGTCAAGGACCCCAAGCAGATAGACGTGAACTACTATGTGGAGCACCAGATTATACCGGCTGCCCTGAGAATACTAGGGTACTTTGGTATAACCGAGAAGAGGCTGAGAACCGGCGGCGCTCAGAAGACGCTCTTCGACTTCTTCTCTGCTTCGAGGAAGCGCTAGAAGCCTAGAAGCCTAAACCCGAGAGTCTTTGCAACGTGTACCACGAGTATCGCGAGCAGGTTTCCGACCGCTATGCCCGCGGCTGCCCTCCTCCAATCAAGCCCGAGCAGCTTAGCGGCAATCGCTCCGCTCCACACGCCGCTCCCCGGCAGCGGCGCTGCTACAAATGCTGCCAGGGCGGCTAAGCCTCTAGCCCCTCGAAGCCTTGCTGCGAGCCTCTTCTCAACACGAAGGTATAGCCGGTATAGGCGTGGTGAAAGCCTCTCGAGGAGCGAAACGACGTGATCCAGTGTAAGGTATACGAGTATGCCGACCGTGGTTGACGACAGGTAGGCGGATAGTAGCGCTGCAGGACATTCGCCGGAGAGGAGTATGGCATAGCGTCCCTCCAGACCGGGGAGCATGGATAGAAGCGCAACGTAGAGTAGTGTATGGGCCCCGCAAGCCACAGTATCGCCTAGCGTGTGGAGCCGCCGCCGGGATTTGAACCCGGGACCACCGGCTCTCCCGGGCCGACCTCGGAGCAGGGGCCAGGGCCGTACAAGGCCGGCGCTCTGCCCGCTGAGCTACGGCGGCACCGGTCTCCAGTCCTCTACACCCCCCCTATTAGCATTGGCATCTTTGAGCCTCGATTAGCGGCGTTGTGGCCTGCTTAGCGGCGGAGGTGGGAATGGTGAAGGCTAGAGGCATAAGCACTGTACTGGGCGCAGTCATCTCGATAGCCGCGATGCTCGCAGTCATGGCTGCAGCAGCCTATATGCTCGGGACTATAGGGTCCACGGAGGCGAGGATAGCGAAGCTATCCTCTCAGAGGATGAACGAGCTTCTCGAAATGTACACGTCTCTAGTCGTAAACAATACTGGTACACGCGTCTGCTTCTACGCGCCCGGCGACAAGGGTCTAGTGAAATCGGTAATCCTCCTCTACGGGCATAGTGTAAGCGTGGTACATGGTAGATGCGTGAAGCTCGAGAGGGTGCGATTCGCGAAGAGGATTATACTGGCGTCAAGAAGCGGCGCCCTATTCCAACTAGACCCTCGAATTGTGACTAGCGTCAACGGCTCTGCACCCCTTCACGCCCTCCTGACGGGCACCAGCCTCTCTAGAAGCGCTGGCGGCTGGTCGGGAGTAGGGCTTGACAGCATAGTCGGGCAGTTCAACACAACGATGTTTGCGAGGGATGCGCGAGTAACAAACCTAAGGCTCAACGTGAGCATCAACCTCTATAACTCGATCGGCTATCCTGTGGCAGAGGAGAGGCTGGGTATAAGCGTAGGCTCGGCTACAGCGAGTACATCAACGACGACGCTCCAATGGTTTGCCGATAACTACCAGCGTATTGGTAAGATCCTCGGATGGCCCCGCAATATAGTACTACTGCATGTGGTTTACGGTGATTACAGGAGACTAGCCCAGGAGCACCCCAAGCTTAGTCTGCTCGGCGGCTACAGTAGACGTAGTTTGACACCAGCCGATATACAGCCGCCTCTAGCAGTCCGCTTCGTCAAAGTCGGCAGGGATACGGTGTGCGGCGTAACGATGTTTACGGACGTACCATGGCTATTCCCAGATTACATCATCCGGGTTATAGGCGTAACAGTTTGTTTTAGGAGGCTCGTATTGAACGGCAGCAGTGTCGTGGTAAACTCGACGCTGCTCTGGGGAGGGACCCCGCTGGCTAGAGAACTGCTTAGGCTAGTACAGAAGCAGGGGTATGCCATCATACGTGCAGGGCCTCCAGGAGGCCTAGTACCAGGGTATACTAGTAGAGAGGATAGCGGAGGCCTCGCATGGGCGCTCAACCCGTTAGGCGTGAACAGCTATGGGGCACGCTACGACCTGCTCAACCTGAACATCGATATAGTCACCAAGCCCTTCGTCGAAGGCGATACAATCAATCTTGCACCGATGGTGTACCAGCCGATAGTAGACAAGGTCTACTACGTCGTGAGGGAGAGGTACGGGCCGAGAACGGAGAGCGTGGATATAGCGTCTGACTTCGAGAGCACGGGTAGGGTCGTGGATGGGCTTCTAAGGCCATACGTTTGGAGCATCTGGACACCCATAGCACTGTACTACAACATGTTGTACGATGGCAATCGGATACCACAGTTCCTAATCCTCTACGGGGTGCCACCCTCCAAGCTCAGGGCGGCATCCCTCTATCAGCCGGGCTTCGTGACATACGTTGAACCCGCTCCAGGGACCCACTGCAGGCTAGTACACCTAGACTATCAGCCGCCGCTCGTAAACCTGAAGGGCGTGGTACGGGAGCCGGGGCTAATCTGCGTAAAGATAGGGACGTACCAGGCTAGGGTGGAGGTCTTCGACGCCTACGATACACACTATTTCCTTAAACACGATGAACCGAAGATAGTGTACCGGTATACAATCCCGGAGGACTTGATAGCCTGCTACTACCCCGCCAAACTGGTGTGCGATGGGCCAGTCTACATCTACTACAGCTTCTTCCCATCCATACTCTTCAACCCGAAGTATCTACAGCTGCTTAACAACCTATACCGTAGGATGGCGCTGGATAAGGATAGGCACCCGGAGCTCGTAAACACGTTCATGGTGTCGCTCGGCGGCCGCGATATGCAGGTATTCTTCTACCAGTTATCCAGGCAGAAGAGGCTAAAAGTGTGCAACCTCGAGGTACTCTTCGAGCACATCTACGGGACGTATAGTGGGCCGAGGGTAGACCGGCGTGTAGCCGCTCCAAGCGAGGACTGTAGGCTCATACTTCCGGGCGTAGCGGTGCTAGTCAACTATATGCATATAAGCGCAAGCATCTATTACGTGCACAAACCAGACGAGGTTAGAAAGGCGCTAACCGCCAGCATGCTACTACCCCTCCGCTACATCGGAGGCGGCTGAAACACTTGGTATGTCTAGATTAGGTGTAGCCCTCCGTTTTTTATAACTCCTCACAAGCTTAATTCGAGGCCATCAGCTTACTTGGCACGGCCCGCGACGCCCGCGGAGTCCCCCGCAGCGGGGTCGATGATAGCGGGTCTCCCGGCCTTCAATACAACGCGCATTCAGCCTACTTAATAACCCGGCATCTAACGTATGCCTCTCAACGGCGGCCCGCCGGGTAGACCCCGCGCGGGTAGGGCCGGGGGGCTCGCCCTCCCCCGTACCCCGAGATCGGGCGTAATGCGGGGGCCAGTAACCCGTGGTGTGCCGTGCGGCCCCCGGCGGGTCCCGCGCCGTCCGAGGACCCCCGGCCCGCGGGGCCGGCGGTGGCGGAGCCCCCTCCGGAGGGAGGGCGGCTACCGCCTTTACCGGGGGAAGCGGTCAGGCCCGGAAG
>WAOO01000056.1 GCA_015521195.1 Pyrolobus sp.
CACCCTAGGCTCCAGCCCCGCGGCCCCAACATCATCCCGCAGCCTGACGAGCAGCACAGCCTCCCTACAGACGCCTCCCCTCCTCCCCCTCCTCGCAGTTATGCTCAGCTCGACTTCCGGCTCCGCTGCCGCCACGAGCCTATTCTCGGATAACGCCTCCAGCACCGACTCGACGAGCTTCGCCGCATCCAGGCCGCCGAGCAGGCTGCCCCAGAGTGGCGACCCCTCCGCGAGCATCGGGCGAAACCAAGCATACCCCCACGCTGGCGAGCCGCGTATAGGGTTCGCGGGTGTGGTCGAGCGTATAGGCGGTTTTGTAGCGCGCGAGCTGGGGGAGCGCAACGGGCTCCGCGTCCTAGAGCTGCTCGTGGGCCCCCAGCACCCGGCCAGCGGCCACATGAGGCTCGTCGTATACCTCGACGGCGACATAATAGTCGATGTCGACGTTGACATCGGCTGGGTCCACAGGACTATGGAGAAGCTGTCCGAGGTCAAGGGCTGGGTCCGCGCCATACCGCTCCTCGAGAGGATGAACATAGTAGACTCGTGCAACATAACCCTAGGCTACGTGGAGGCAATAGAGAAGCTGATGGGCCTGGAGCCCTCCGAGAGGGCGAAGTATCTGCGCGTGATAATGTGCGAGTTGAACAGGATATCGAGCCACCTCTATGGAATGGGGATAGCCGGGATATTCCTAAACCACTCGACCATGTTCATGTGGGCATTCGGCGACCGCGAGGTATGGGTGAAGCTCATAGACATGATTACCGGCGCGAGGCTCACCCACACCTATATCGTGCCGGGCGGTGTCCGTAGGGACCTCCCCGCGGGCTTCAAAGACTATTTCGAGAAGGCCGCGCGCTACCAGCTCCGCAGGCTACGCGAATACGCGAAGGTCTTCCTCGAGAACCCGGTGATACGCGACAGGTACGAGAATGTGGGCGTACTCCCACCCTCCATGGCGAAGAAGCTCGGGATAGTCGGGCCGAACCTCAGGGCCTCCGGCGTAGCCTACGACGCCAGGATGCTCGGGTACGAGGCCTACGCGGAGCTAGGCTACGAGCCGGTTGTGAGAAGGGAGGGTGATGCGCTGGCGAGGATGTGGGTGAGGGTCGAGGAGATAGAGAGGAGCATTGAGCTGATACGCGAGGCTCTCCGCAGGCTCCCGGAGGGCAGGATACTCGCGGAGAAGGTCTACCGGATGATACCCCCGGCGATGAGGAGCGTTGTGGACAAGGGTGTCTCGAAGTTCCCAGGTATGTTCGCCAACCTTCGCCTCCCTCCGGGCGAGGTGGTGACGAGGGTGGAGGCTGGCCGCGGGGAGATAGTGTATCACGTTGTAAGCGATGGTACCCCGACGCCGGCTAGAGTGAGGGTGGTGACGCCCTCCTTCCGCAACGCGATACTGCTGCGGGAGCTGGCTATAGGGGAGAGGCTTATGGACCTCCCCGCGATATACGGCAGCCTCGACCACTTCCCACCGGAGGCTGATAAGTAGCACAGCCGAGCCGCTTACAACAGCCCATCTGCGGCCGAGACTAGGGCGCCCCCGCGATGCTGGAGCAGCTCAAGCCCATCCTCGAGGACCTGACAGCCGCTGTTATACTACCGGGTGCCGGCGCCGCGCTGGTCGCAGCCCTCCTCGTAATCTACCTTGAGAGGAAGCTGACCGCCAGGATACAGATGAGGGTGGGGCCGCTCTACGTCTCGAAGAGGCTGGCCGGCCTCCTGCAGCCCTTGGCCGATGGAATCCGCTTCTTCTTCCAGGAGCCGATTATACCAGAGGGCGTAGACCGCGCAGCGTTCATAACGTCGCCTGCCCTCGCAGTCGCGGTGCTGCTGGCGGCCTTCGCGGCTATACCCGGCGGCCCCGGCGTAGCACCCCTCCAGTCCCCAGTCTCGCTCCTCATAGTGCTCGCTGCCGTCGCTATATCGCCGATACCCGTCATCATCATGGGATGGGCTAGTAACAACCGCTTCAGCCTCCTAGGTGCCCTCAGGGAGGCAATACTCAACACCAGCTATGAGCCGGTCCTCCTACTATCGGCACTGGCGGGCGCCGCGACGCTGGGCACGCTCGACCTCACCAAGGCTGTAGAAATCCAGGCCCACCTGGGCATACCGGGCATCATCCTCAACCCTCTCGCAGCGGTCATCTTCTTCGCAGCCTCGCTCGCAACCTGCGACCGCATCCCATTCGACCTGGTCCTGGGCGAGCAGGAGATAGTCGCGGGGCCGTACACCGAGTATAGCGGTATACTCTTCGGCGTCGCCATGGCAATCGATTACCTCAAGCTCTACATACTCGGCCTCGTCTTCTCGATACTCTTCCTTGGCGGCTGGCTGCCAGCCACGACCTGGCCGTGGACCGCCCTAGTCCTCTTCGCAAAAGCACTGATATTCATGACCGCGGCCGTGATACTCAGGGCGGTCTACGGGAGGGCTAGGCTCGACAAGGCGCTGCGCACCCTCTGGCACTTCTACTTCCCCCTCGCGATAATCTCGCTCATCTGGAGCCAGGTAGTAACCTACATCATAAGCCTGGCTGCATAGCGGGGTGAGGAGAGAGCTTGGCCCTGACGCCCCGCGAGCAGGCGCTCATCGAGCAGATGGATAAGCTGCGCCAGGAGATAAGGGCGCTCAAGGAGAAGAGGTACCAGCTTATAGACGAGGTTAGGAGGCTGCGTGCCGAGAGAAGGAGGCTCGTCGAGAGGGTTCGCGAGCTTCGAGGGGAGCTTAGAAGGCTCCGCGAGGAGCGGCAACAGCTCCTAGAGAAGCTCCAGGCGTTGAAGGACGAGAGGAGTAGGAGGTATGAGCAGCTCCGCCGCATCCTCCAGGAGCTCAACGTCCAGAAGAGGGTGTTGGCCGAGCTGAGACCCTATGCGAGAAGGTCTGTTGCGGCGATAAGGGCGAGGATAGAGGAGCTGGAGTGGAAGCAGCAGACGCAGGTTCTCCCGCCGGAGGTTGAACGCGAGATTATAGAGGAGATTGCGAGGCTCGAAGCGCTCCTCGAGAAGACCCTGGAGGCTAGGAAGGCCTTCGAGGGCCTCGTCGAGAAGAAGGCTGAGCTCACCAGGATACGCTTGGAGCTAGAGGAGCTTAGGAAGAGGATAGCGGAGACCCGCGAGCAGATAGGCCGGGTGAAGGCGAGGATAGAGGAGGTTAGGAGGCAGATTGAGGAAGTCTCGGCTAGGATAAGCGAGCTCGACGAGAAGATAAACGAGGCGTCCCGCGCGATAGACGAGCTTTCGAAGGAGATACAGGAGAGGGTTGAGAGGCTCAGGGAGCTTCGAGAGGAGTACGAGAGGCTCCAGAAGAGCGTCGCCGACGAGAGGTCCAGGGCGGTGCTGGAGGAGGTTAGGAGGAGGGCGTTGGAGAAGCTGCAGCGCGGCGAGCCCCTAACGATACTCGAGATGAAGGCCCTCTACGGCGTGGTGGGCGAGGGTGAGGAAGAGGATACTGGTACTGGCGGTGGACCGTGATGACGACGTTGGACGCGTTGGCATCAAGACGCCCGTCATAGGCGAGGAGGCGCTTCTAGAGGCGGCTGGGAGGTTCGGCGTCGAGAGGCCCGAAGACCCAGACCTCAACGTGATATACGCTGCTGTGAATACGGCGAGAAGGCTCCGCAGAGACGGGTACGATGTCATCGTGGCGCTCGTCTCCGGCGACCCTACGGACACGGTGAGGGCGGACCTCCGGATAAAGGAGCAGGTAGAGGATATCGTAAGGCGATTCGGCGTCGAGGGCGTTGTCCTCGTGGCGGACGGGAGGGAGGACGAGGAGGTAATCCCCGTCATACAGGGTGTTGCCCCCGTCGTGGGGGTTAGGCGGGTTATAGTGGAGCAGTTGAGGGGGCTCGAGGAGACCTACATACTCATAGGCAGGTATATCAAGAAGGCCGTGATGGAGCCCAGGTTTGCGCGTGTGCTCCTCGGCTATCCGGGTCTAGTCGTCACCGGCTTCGCGATACTTGCCATGCTGGGGCTCCTGAGCTACGCTCTCACAGCCCTCCTGCTACTCGCAGGCATCCTCATGATAGTGAGGGGGTTCGAGCTAGACGAGAAGCTGGTGGAAGCCGTCGGCCGCAACCCGCTCATGGCGCTCGCCGCTCTGGTCGCCACTGTGAGCATCGCCGCCGCGGCGGGAGTCGCATACTATACGCTCCAGACGAGCTACAACACGCCCTTCTACAAGGTTGCCGCAGAGGCCCTCTCCTCGATATCGCCGCTCCTAGGCGTGGCCGGAATCAGCATCATCGCTGCGAGGATGGCGGACAAGCTCGTCCACGGGAACCCGGACGTGATAGACGAGTTGATAGGCCTCTCGCTGGTAATCACCGTCGTCATAATGCTCTACCAGCTCTCATCCACCCTAAACGGGCTTAGCGGTAAACCAACGCCGACCGACATCGCGGTCGCAGTGACCGGCAGCGGGATAATGGTGACTGCGCTGGTAGGCATAGCCCTCGTCACAGTGCTCCGCGTGATAGAGGGTGTGATTAGGCGCCGAACCTCCTCTCACGCCTAGAGTAGCTCACAAGCGCGCGGAGCAGCTCGTAGCGGTCGAAGTCGGGCCAAAGCCTCTTGGTGAAGTAGAGCTCCGAATAGGCGGCGTGCCATAGGAGGAAGTTGGAGAGCCTCATCTCGCCACCAGTCCTTATGATAAGGTCCGGTGGAGGGACGTCGCCCAGCGGCATGAGCCTCGTAAAGCTCTCCTCGTCGACCTGTCGGCCGTCGAGTCTCTTGACAGCCTCTAGTATCTCCCAGCGGCCGCTGTAGCACAGGCAGATGTTAAGCGTCCTACCCGCGCCCCTGGTAGCCTCCTCGAGCTTCAAAGCCTCTTCTCGAAGCTCGCCAGGCACCATGTCGAGGTCCCCGATGGTCCGGACCCACACCTCGCCCCTCGCAACCCTCTCATCCCTCTCAAGGTCGCCATAGGCCAGCTTCAGTATCTCAAAGAGCTTCCTGAGCTCGTCTCGCGGCCGCCGCAGGCAGTTCTCCCTGGAAAGCGCGTATACGGTGACGTGCTTCACCCCCATCTCCCACAGCCAGTCAAGCACCCTCCTCATCACCATGTAGCCCCTCAGGTGCCCCATCCATACCGGTAGGCCGCGGCGACGAGCCCATCTGCGGTTACCATCGGGTATAATGGCGACGTGTACCGGTATCCTCCTAACCCTACGCTCGAGGAGCCGCGCCGCCAGGCTCCTCGCAGCCCTCGCCAGCGCTGCCGCCGGGTTAACCTCCATAGGCTCTGCCGTTGAGCAGAACACGTTGCATGCTTATTAGGGGCTCGGGCTGTGCAGCCCGCTGGGCGAACGGAATGGAGTACATCTACGCGAGCCTATTGCTCCACAGCCTCGGCAAGGAGATAAACGAGGAGAACCTCAAGAAGATATTCGAGGCTCTCGGCGTGCAGCCCGACGAGGTTAGGATAAAGGCGGTGGTCGCCGCGCTCAAGGAGATAAACATCGACGAGGTGATAAAGGCGGCAACCGCGATGCCCGTGGCGCCTGCAGCCGCGCCTGCGGCGGCCGCCCCTGCTGGCGGCGGCGAGGAGAAGAAGGAAGAGGAGGAGAAGAAAGAGGAAGAGGAGAAGAAGGAGGGCGTCTCCGAGGAGGAGCTCGCAGGCGGACTCGAAAGCCTATTCGGATTCTAAGCGTTTTTCACCCCTCTACCTCCGCGTACCTGTCCACGCTCTCCCATACCCTCAGTGTTATGCGGAGTTGTCTGCACCTCTCCTCTCCGAGCCTCCTGCATAGCCTGGAGCGCAGCTCGTCTAGGAGCGTCAACGCGATGTGCTCGGTCGTGGCCGTCGGGTAGGGGATGTGGACCACCCTGTAGTTGAAGACGCCGCTAGCCTCGAACTCCTCTCCCATCGGTAGTATAACGGCCATGTTCCACTCGTCTAGCAGCGTCGCCAGCGTATCCCTGAGCAACCGGAAGTCTACGACCATCCCGTTCTCGTCGAGGGGCCCCTCTACAACCACGTCCACCCGGAAGGTGTGCCCGTGTAGTATCGGGGTCGAGCCCGGCTCGGGAGTGTAGTGTATAGCTTCGAATATAAGCCCGGTTACCCCGACGCGGACCCTCTTAGACAAGGCTCCACCAGCCTATCGACAAGCCTCTTGACCAGGCTATAGTAGCGGCGGTACTCGCCCACACTCCTCCTCTCGAGCAGGTCGAGGCACCTCCCGAGCCCCTGATACTCTCTCAGCCTCTCGCCACACCCCCTCCAGTAGCGTATCCTCGTATACGCCACCAGGAGCTCGACGAGACAGGAGGCTAGTCTCGTGAAAGGCTCGGGGTAGGAGTGCAGCATGCTCTTGCGCGGCTCGAGTATAATCCGGTAGAATCCCCCCTCTAGCCTCCTAACCTCTCCGACCACAGCCTCGATTATAATGTAGGGCTTCGCATAGACGGGGCAGCATAAGCCGCCTTCGAGCACGGGCTCCACTGCTTCGCCGAGGAGGATGCGCGCCACGTCTAGAGGGTCCGCTGGCAACGCTGCGACGACGCACTCCAGGCTCTCTGCCAGCCTATGCGCCCTCGACCCGGGGTAGAGCGTAGCCTCGAGGACGTCGCCCCTCCTCCACACGCCCAGGGGCATCGTGATGCACTCTCCGCCAGCCTTTAGAGACGAGACAGTCTCGTAGATGACACTCTCCCGGAGGAGCGCGAGTGGCGCGGGTTGAGCCAAGAGGGTCAGCCCCGTGTAGGCGTGGGGCACGGATACTATGGGTTGTGACCGGGGCGGGGTCGATGCTCAGGGAATCCGCCGGCATCTCGGTAGCGCTGTCGAGGCTCCACCGCGTCACAGTCGCGTTCACGAGGGCTGGCTTCGAGGTGGCCAGGGTCTTCGGCGTGCTCGGCCTCTATAGACTGGCGGCGCCCGGCGGCTACTACCGCGAGCTGGTCGTAGAGGAGTATGCCTCCGGGCTCCCCGTGGTTAACAGGGTGGCCTCGCGCCGCTACGACGTGGTGGTAGTCGCGCCAGCATCGTCGGACACGGTGGCGAAAATCGCGCACGGAATAGCCGATAACGTAGCCGTATCGGCGGCTAGCCAGGCGTTGAAGAACGGCATACCCCTCGTCCTGCTCCCCAGCGACGCGCCGTGGGTGAAGACGACCGAGCTGCCATGCAGGGTTCGCGGCGAGCGTTGCACCGGCTGCAGGGCGTGTATACCCGTGTGTCCGACTGGCGCAATAGTGCCCGTCGAGGGCAGGGTGAGGATAGACCTGCGTTACTGCACCGGCTGCGCCAGGTGTGTCTCCGCGTGCCCATTTTCCGCGATAAGGTGCTTCGAGAGGGTGGCTGTCTCACCTAGCCCGCTGGACCTGGAGAACCTCGAGAGGCTGGAGAGGCTGGGTGTGAGGATAGCCAGGAGTCCCTCCGAGATACTCGCGGCGCTGGAGGAGCTTGGGTTATGTACGCCACGCCAAGGCAGCTTATAGGGGCGGGCCTGGATGCGGGGCTGTCTCTAGGGAGGCTGGCGGTAGACCTTGTCAATGCAAGCTAGGCAGTTGTTCACCGGGTGCACCTCGGAGGATGTCGCACCCCTCGTCTTCCTAACGAGCATGGAGGAGGTCTACGAGGAGGCCGTCTCGAGGCTAAAGGAGGCCAGCGAGGAGGTCCGGGGGCGCGGGGGGTTCCAGGCTAGGAGGGGCAAGATACACCACGTTGACGTCACTGTACTCAAGACGCCCATCGGGGCACCGGCCACCGCCATCGCCCTCGAGGAGCTCTCGAGGCTAGGAGCCAGGATATTCGTGAAGGTCGATACCGCCCTCGGTCTACAGAGGAGGCTCCGCATCGGCTCCCTGATAGTCCCGATTGCAGCGGTGAGGGCTGAGAGCGTCTCGAAGAACTATGCGCCTCCCGAGTTCCCCGCTATACCGAGCCATAGGTTCCTACAGGTGCTGGATAAGGTCGTGGTGGGCCGCGGCTCTGTAACCCCGCAGCCGGCTGTCGTCATGAGCACCGACGTCTACTACATAACGCTGCGCGAGGATTACGAGAAGTGGGCTAGGCTCGTCGCAGCTGCCGATATGGACACGGCTGCCCTCTATACGATAGCGAGGGTGAGGGGGTTGCACGCCGGCGCCCTCCTGGTCATAGACAGTAGCATATGGAGCATGTCGAGGGAGGAGGTGTGGACCGAGCAGATAGAGGAGAGCGTGGTGAAGACGAGGGAGGAGGTGATAAACTCCCTGAGGGTCGCGGTCGACATAGGGCTCGAGACCCTCGTAGCACTCTACGAGGCGTTGAAGTCTGAGCGGGCTATAGAGAGGCTTGAGAGGAGCCGCGGGGAGCGGAGGACGACGGTAGTCTAGCCTTGCAGGAGAGGCTCCCGGTATCGTGGAGCGAGAGGTTCACCCAGTTCTTCTTCTCGTCGAGCGATGAGCTCAACCGAGCCTGGATGGAGCGGATGAGGGCCTACTACCAGCTCCTCAGCGAGACGGGCCTCCTCGAATGCTGCGTGGAGCTCGTGGAGCCTAGGGAGGCGCCCCTCGAGCACATAAAATGGGTGCATGACGACGAGTATGTAGAGATGCTCGTCGAGGCTGATAGGCTCCCGGCGCCCATAACCATAGACTATGGGGATACGCGCGCCTACCCGGGCTTCCTCCGAGACATTCTCCTCCTCATAGGCGGGGAGGAGAAGCTCCTAGACCATCTCGTCGAGAAGGGTGCTGTCGCCGGCTACCAGCCGTTCGGAGGCCTACACCACGCCGCCAGGCGCCGGGCGGCGGGCTTCTGCCCGGTCAACGATATAGCGGTGCTCGTAGAGTATGCGAGGAGGAGGTACGGCTGGAAGAGGTACGCAGTGGTAGACATAGACGTGCACCACGGTGATGGGACCCAGAGCATATACTGGGAGGACCCCAACGTCCTAACCATAAGCTTCCACGGGTACGCCACTGGCTTCTACCCGGGTACAGGCAGGTTCGACGAGCTTGGAGGCGGGGAGGCGAAGGGGACTAAGCTGAACGTGCCCCTGCCGCCGGGCACGGGCGACCGCGCCTTCCTGGAGGCCTTCCAGAGGCTGGTGCCGGAGGCGCTACAGCTCTTCCGCCCCCAGCTTATAGTCGCGCAGCTCGGCGTCGACGGCCACCGGGACGACCCTCTCGGCATACTCCTGCTCACGACGACCTCCTACTACAACGCCGCCAGGATACTACGCGAGACCGCCGAGAAGCTCGGCGCAAAGCTGGTGGGCCTAGGCGGGGGCGGTTATGGCGCGAGGGCCGCCAGGGCTATGCTCGCAGAGACACTAGGCCTACTGAAACACGTGCCGGAAGACGTCGCGAGAAAGACGCACCGGTATATCGAGGAGGAGCCTACCAGCGACCCTCCCCAGAGGGTGGAGCAGCTGCGCAGCCTGGTAGAGATGCTCCTCGAGAAGCTAGAGGAGGCGGTCTCCGGCGAGAGCGGCGAAGAGTGACGCGCCCATCCACCCATGTTTTATCCCGCACGCCAAATGCTAAAGAATAGTGTAAATAATGTGGATTATTTGCGAAAATATATGCTGCTCTCATTTAAACACACTATATTTTAGCTACACGCAATCATCGATAATACTTGAGGGCTGGATATTTTGGCCTCCTTGAACACCGCGCTTGACACCGGCTTCGCAGAGACGCTCTACAAGAGCATGCTCTACGATATCGCCTTCGACGCGCTTCCCAAGATGCTAGCCAGGTTCATCGGAGAAGGGGGCTTCATAAGCGTCTATAGCGTGATATCCGAGGCGTCAAAGCGCGTCTACAACTATATACTCGAAAGGCTGCCGCAGAAGCCGAGCAGCCTCCGAGAGGCAGCAGCTCTCATGAAGCTCATGGCTGGGATTCACAATAGCTTCGGCGATTCTACCGTCGGCGTCCCGAAGATACACGTGGAGATAATCAGCGACCATGAGGCGTACGTCAAGTGCAGGGGGAGTGGCTACAGCGTTAACGGCGAACACCGGTATGTGCCGGTGGTGTTCGCTGGGCTGGTCGGCGGCTTCCTAGAGGCTCTGGGCTTCAGGGTGAAGCCCCTCCGAAGCGAGGATAGTCTAAGGTTCCTCCAGCCGGGCGAGCTTGGAGTCCTCGCGGAGGGCGACAGCAGGGAGTGCGTGGTTAAAGTCGTCGCAAGGGCCTAGGGTTTACAGCCTCCGGTCTACACGCGGTTCTCTCGGAGTGAGGAGGGGATGTTAAGCTGAAAAGTGATGAATCGGTTCTCGGCCGACCGTCACGCCTCCATCCTAAGCCTCTTGACTACGAAGCCCCTGTCGAGCAGCGACAGTAGAGGCGCGGCTCTCGGCCCCGAGTCTCTCCCGACGAAGAGCCGGTAGAACCACCTGTAGAACTCGCGTCTCTCCTTTGCGCTAAGCCCCTCCGTCGCCTTTATGAGAGCGTCTTTAATCGCATCCTCGCTCCACTCTTCTAGCTTCTCGAGGAGCCCGGCTGCCCTCCTCATCCTCTCTGCCACCCAGTCGGGGAGTTGTAGGCTCGGAGGCTCCTCGAGTATATCGACCCTCATCTGTGGAGGTGCATACCTCTCCATCCAGCGTCTCGCCCTGGGGAGCAGGGTGCGGAGCCTCTCGAGGTCGTAGTCGGTTGGGTCTCTCGGCATGTGGCCCGTCCTCTGCAGCCTCTTCAACGCCTCTTCGAATGCCTCCTCGTCGCCTAGCCTCCTGAGGAGCCATGAGAGTATCGCGGCGTGGGTGTAAGGTGGCTGCGCTGGCAGCCTGTCCGGCGCGTTGCTCCAGTCGCGCAGGCTGTAGAGGTAGGTCTTGGCGAGGTGAGCGTCCTGCTCCCTGTCTCCGGTTGACTCGGCGCCGTAGAAGATGCGCTCAGCCTGATACCAGGCGTTGTAGTAGTTGGGGACGTCCCGTAGGCTTAGCGTCACCTTCCTCATCGGGGGCACCCTGAGGTATAGGAAGCGGAGGACCTCCGGGTGGGCTACCTCCAGCCACTCTCGGGGCGTGAAGCCCCTGAAGTCGCTGCTGGACATGTCTGTCTCTTCGCCGGTCTCTGGGTCGCGGTAGGCGACCCACTCGTAGGGTATCCCGTGGGGCGGCCTGAACCCGAAGACCTTGACGGCAAGCTCCTTGGCGGAGTCCCTGCTGCCACCGGGCATGGCGTGGTCCTTGCCGTAGGGCTCGAAGTCTACGCCCAGGGCCCACCAGACGCCGACCCACTCTAGCCTCCAGTTGAGCTTGCCCTCGGTGAGGGGCGCCTCGCCGGTATACCCGCAGTGCCTGCACCGATAGACGACGGTGTCGCCCTTCACCTCGAGAGCCTCCGTCGAGTCTATCCTGCCGCACCTCGCGCATATCGGCTCGAAGGGTATCCAGCCCGGCGGGTAGGGGTTGCGCCCACGGTACCTGTTGAGAACCCTGCGTATCTCCTCACGCCTCTCTATGCTCATCCGGGTGAACTCCAAGAGCCTGCCTCTATACAGCTCTGTGGTTGTCACCACCTCCACCTTGCCGTCGGTGAACTCCGGTATATGCGGGCCGAAGTCGGCCCAGTAGTGCTCGACCCAGTTCGAGTGGCAGCCCTTCGGGTCGGGCACTCGTATCAACGGCCAGCCGGTGTACTTCTCGCAGGCTTCGCGGGGGTTCTCGAACTGGGCGCACTGCGGCTCCTTACCCTTCCAAGCATCCTGCGTGTAGAGGGTTAGTAGTTGGCGGATTCGCCAACCCCTACGCTCCAATATCCTCCTGACAACCTCGGGTATGATTATCTCGCCCCTGAGCCTCCCTACGTGCTGCAGCCCGGAGACGCTCAGGCCGCCGTTGAAGACGAACTCCTCCTTCCCCTCCCTCCGCCTCTCCTCCAGGAACCTCTCAACCTCCTCCGCCAGCTCCTCGACCCAGTGGCGGTACCAGCCCCACTTCTCGGCAGCATAGCTCCACGCGTCCAAAGCCGCGGTGCCCGTGCAGCCCCCGCAGCTATGGGCGTCTAGAAGCCTGGCGGCTCAGCACCCAAAACCTTCCTCACCCTTCAGCCAATCGAGCCCTCATCACAGCCGTGTCTAGCGCCAAGCCCACCGGTTTATACCGGAGGCTCTGCAATGCCACATGGTGGCAGTTTGCCCCTCCGCAGCCCCCTCTACCAGCTCCACCGCGAGCTCGGCGCCACGTTCACCGTGTTCGCTGGCTGGGAGCACCCGGTCGACTACGGGAGCGTCGTCGAGGAGCACCTAGCGGTTAGAAGGTCGGCCGGCGTCTTCGACCTCTCCCACCTAGGGCGCCTCATCGTATCCGGCGATGCTGGCGAGCTCCTCGAGAGGCTGGTGCCAAGGAGGCTTAGAGCAAAACCCGGCCTGATAGACGGGCCGACAGCCTTCCTCAACGAGAAGGGCGGGTTCATCGACGACGTGCTCCTCTACCCGCTGGAGGGTGGAGAGTGGCTCGTTGTCGCGAACGCCGCTAGGAGGGAGGAGGACAAGGCTTGGCTCCTACGCTGGGCCCAGAAGCTCGGCCTCAACGTCGACGTCAGAGACGAGACGTTCGACCTCGCGCTCATCGCCATCC
>WAOO01000057.1 GCA_015521195.1 Pyrolobus sp.
GCTTCTTACCGTTCTGCCACTGAATCAGCACCATCTCGTGTGCCTCCTGGAGGCCGTTGTTGGGGTTGACGCGGAGCCTGCCGAAGAAGGTGAGTATGTCGAGGTGTTTGGCCGCCTCGCAGACCGCCTTCGGGTCTATGCTGCCAGCCTTCTCGATGGCGGCTTGTAGGAAGAGGCCGGCTGCGAAGCCGCCGGCTGCGTGGTAGTCGGGGTCCATGTGGAACTTCTCCCTGAACATCTTGACGAACTCGTCGCTAGTCGGCCCTATCCACTCGATGCCAAGCTTCTTGGCAAGCTCCGGGGTGTACTTTACCTGCGGCTCCCACTGGCTCGGACCCGCGAACCCGTTGGCAGCCGGGCCCAGGTCCTTGTAGAACTGTGGGAGGTCGACAGCCACCAGCAGCGAGACGAACTTGAGCTGCTTGTCGAGGCCAAGCTGCCTTATCTGCTTCGCTATCATCACGCCGTCCGAGTAGTGCCCGCCGCCCACGAGGGCTACTGCGCCGCTAGCCTTCACCCTCTCGAGGACGGAGGTGAAGTCGGTGGTGCCCCTCGGGTACTTCTCGAACCCGACGACATCCAGGCCTATCTGCTCGGCGTACTTCTTGGCAGCCTCGGCTGCCGCGGCGGCGAACGGCGAGTCCTCGTAGAGTATGAAGACCTTGGCGCCCTCGCCGAGATACTTGCGTATCAGGTCGAGGCTGGACTTGAGGTACTTGGAGGCAGGCGTGTATATCTGGAAGGCGCACTTGGGATGAAGCTTCGTGAATATCGCGTCGCTGGCCGCGCCGACCACTATTATCGGCACGCCGTACTTCTCGGCTATGGGCACCGCAGCCATCGAGAGGCCGCTGCTATACGGGCTGAAGAGGAAGTTGACATGGTCCTGGGTTATCAGCTTGGTGTAGAGCTGCTGGACGAGCTCCTTCTTAGACTGGTCGTCGTAGTAGACGAGCTTCACGTAGTAGGTCTTCCCGCCTACCTTGATGCCCCCGTGGCTGTTCACCCACTCGGCCCACAGCCTGATGCCGTCGAACTGCATGGTGGACTCGTGTTCGAACTTGCCGCTCGAGATGGTGAACCCTATCACGATGTAGTTCTTCTCCTGCTGTGCATTGGCGGCTAGCCCGGCCAGCGGGGCGGCCAGCAGGATGGCTGCTAGGAGGAGGGCCACGAGTCTAGCCTTCACCATGTGCATCCCGGGTTGCAAAGGAACCCCTCTTTATAAAAGGCTTGGCGCCCCGAGGGCCGCGGGGATGCACAACCCTCCCGGTAACACCCTGTAAACCCGTACGCCCAACACCCGCAATATTGCGGGCCGCGCAACCGAGCCTCGTTATAGAGTGTTTCCTCGACCGGGGGGTTAGGGTAGAGCCCGCGACTCGCATGATAAACCGGGTTCGAGTGTGTAGAGGCTGGCTGCAGGTCTTGCCCGTGCGCATCCTCGTCCTCGGCGGGGGCACCGGCGGCCTCGTCGCGGCGAGGAGGATAGCTGAGGGACTGAGGGGCAGGGGTGTAGAGGCGGAGGTCACCCTGATAACGGACAGCGAGTGGCACGAGTTCCAACCCCTCTACGCAGACGTCGCCTTCGGCACCGCGACGCCAGAGGAGGTTAGGGCGCCGATAGCCTCGCTGGAGCGTCTCGGGGTCCGGGTCCGGATAGAGAAGGTTACGAGGATAGACGCTGGGAATAGGACTGTTGAGACCGAGAGAGGCCGCTACCAGTACGACTATCTCGTCGTCAGCCTCGGCGTCCGCTACGGGTGGGATGCGTACCCCGGCCTCGACCGGTACGGGGTCCACAACTATACGCTCGAGGGCGCCCTCGAGATGGCCAAGGCGCTTAGGAGCTTCCGCGGAGGCCGCGTCGTCATCCTAGTGCCGGAGGTGCCGCACCGGTGCGGCATGTACCCCTACGAGGCTGCCACCCAGATAGCCGAGGCTATGAGGAACAGGGGGTTGAAGGGGGAGGTAATCCTGATGGGAAGGGAGGATAGGCCGATGACGCCCCTAGGCCCAGACGTCTCGGAGACGTGGAGGGCTAGGCTGGAGGAGCTTGGCGTCGAGATTGTCAAGCATGATGGGCTGCAGGAGGTGGATGGGAGGAGGAGGGTTGTGAGGGCGGGTAACGTCGAGGAGAAGTACGACCTGCTCATCAAGGTGCCTCCGAGTAGGCTGCCGGAGCCTCTCGCGAGGAGCGAGGGGTTCCAGTTGAAGGGCGACCCGAGGTGGGCCCCGGCGGACCCGAGGACCTTCAGGCACCCGAGCTACGACGACGTGTTCATGGTGGGGGAGCACTCTATGCCTGCGGTCGGCCTCCCGACGGCAGGTATACCCGTCCACTTCGCAGCCGACTACGCCTCCGAGCAGATAATAGGAGAGGTCCTCGGCGTAGGCTTCCCGACGACAGGGTACGCGAGGACCATGACGTGCGTCGGCTACTTCGGAGCATCCCGCGGCTACGCCGGCACCTGCGAGGTGACCTTCGACGAGAGGGCTGGGAGGAGGAGGCTAGTCTGCTACACGGTGTCGACCTCGCCGATAATTCGTCTCCTCAAGGAGGCTTTCTACAAAGCCTGGATAGCCTCCCTGAAGTAGCCGCGGGGTGAAGGCCCGTGAGCGGCGCGCAGCTCGAGATGCGGGACGAGGAGGTTGAGGCTCTCAAGACGCTGGTGGAGGTTGCGGTGAAGCTGAAGGAGAGCGGCGTGCTCGACATGCTGAGGGTGGTGGCCGAGAAGGGGATGGAGCTCCTCCCAATGATACAGAACGATGTCTCAGTGCACCGCGCCGCCGCGCTGGCTGACGCGGCGCTGAGGGCAATCGAGGCGCTTAAACCCGAGGAGGTGCTCCAGGCGAAGCTCAACACGCAGGCGGTCGCAGAGTGTACCTTCAGGGCGCTGGCCTCCGTGGACGCCGGGAGCGTGAAGCCTGTGGGCATGGGTGGCCTGCTGGGGGCGCTGAGGGATAAGGATGTGCAGACGGGCCTCGGCCTCCTCCTGGCGATAGCGAAGGCTCTCGGGGCGTGCATAAGGAGCAAGAGCGGCTAGAGCCTCGA
>WAOO01000058.1 GCA_015521195.1 Pyrolobus sp.
CAGGCTGGGGGAGAGGCGGAGGGTGGTAGCTGATGGCGAGGAAGCCCAAGTTCATGATAAAGACTGATGATATCCGCAAGATGAGCCCCGAGGAGAGGATGAAGAAGCTGCGCGAGCTACAGGAGGAGCTGATAAGGCTTAGGCTCAAGGCGGCGATGGGCACGCTCGACAACCCGGGCGCCATACGAGCCATCCGGAAGACCATAGCGAGGATACTGACCGTCATGCGTGAGGAGGAGCTTGGGATAAGGAGGGGCGGTAGGTAGACGGGCGTCGGGTTTTGAGGCGCACACCCTGGAACATATTCTTCCACGTCCTCCTCGGCCTAGAGGCCTGCATACTCCTCTCCCAGGATCCCAGCCTAGTCGGGCGCTGCGGCGTCATCGTAGACGAGTCTGCGAGGACGCTAGTCCTGGAGACCGGTGAGGGTAGGAGGATACGCGTGTTGAAGAGGGGCACGGTCTTCGCCTTTAGGGTTGGCGGCGAGTGGGTCGTGGTGGAGGGTGAGCTTATAGTAGGGCGTGTAGATGAGCGCCTCAAGAGGCTGGAGAAGGGTAGGGGGCTGGTGGTGCGTTATGTCGTACGTGAGAAACGTTGGTATACCTGGGATAAAGCCCCCGGAGAGGACATGCAACGACAAGAAGTGCCCGTGGCACGGGCAGGTGAGGGTAAGGGGCCTGATACTCAAGGGGGTCGTGGTCAAGGCTAAGATGAAGAACACTGTTGTCGTCGAGCGCGAATACCTCTACTATGACAGGAAGTATAGGCGTTACGAGAGGAGGACGAGTAGGATACACGCCCACAACCCGCCCTGCATCAACGCCAAGGAGGGCGACATAGTGATTATAGGCGAGACTAGGCCCCTGTCCAAGACCGTCCACTTTGTCGTACTCGCCGTAGTCGGGCATAAGCCGCTAGGCGTAAAGTGAGGCTCTGGGGGCGGCTAACGGAGGGGCGGCTCCATGGTCAAGGCTGTTACCGTTGGCTCGAGGCGCGCGGTGAACCCAGGCGTACAGGTAGGTAGCTATGTGAAGGTCGCGGATAACAGCGGCGCAAAGGAGGTCATGATTATCGGCGTCGTGGGCTACAAGGGCAGGCTGCGTAGGATACCCTGGGCTGGCGTCGGCGACATGGTCGTTGTCACCGTGAAGAAGGGTACCCCGGAGATGAGGAAGCAGGTCGTCAAGGCTGTGGTGATACGCCAGAAGAGGCCTTTCAGGAGGCCCGACGGCACCTGGGTTGCCTTCGAGGACAACGCGGTCGTCATAGTCTCGCCGGACGGCACCCCCAAGGGCAGCGAGATACACGGCCCAGTGGCCCGCGAGGCGGCCGAGAGGTGGCCCAGGATAGCGAACATCGCGAGCATCATCGTCTAACCTCACGTTGTTTTAAAAGGGCGTTGGCGTCCACCCGCCTCCTCCCGGGATATTGGATTGCGCTGGGTGAAGTCGAGCCAGCCTAAGAAGCAGAGGCGCGCGTTCTTCAACGCGCCTCTCCACAAGAGGCAGAAGATGGTGGCTGCGCCTCTATCCCCGGAGCTCCGCAAGGAGTATGGGATACGCAGTCTGCCGGTGAGGGTCGGCGACGAGGTTGTCATAATGAGGGGCATGTTTAAGGGGCATCGTGGCAAGGTGGTCCGGGTCGACTTGAAGAGGATGAGGATATTCGTGCAGGGGGCGACTATCAAGAACTCTAGGGGCGAGGACCGCTACTACCCGATACACCCCTCCAACGTCATGATAGTGAAGCTCGACCTCAGCGACCCGCGCCGCCGCGAGATTATAGAGAGGAAGAGGAAGGCGCGTGAGGAGTTCCTAGCGATTATTAAGGCTGGCAAGGAGGCGGGCAGCGAGAAGGGGTGAGCTAGATGGCGCGAATGGGTGGCAGGCGTCACCTCAAGACGCTGGCGGCGCCGAAGTTCTGGCCGGTGCGTGAACGCGCCGGCGTATTCACGGTCAAGCCTAGGCCCGGCCCCCACCCGATACACCGTAGCATACCCCTCCTCATCCTCGTGAGAGACGTCCTCGGCTACGCGAAGACAGCGAGGGAGGCTAGGAAGATAATCGCCGAGGGGCACTTCAAGGTAGACGGGAGGGTGCGCCGCGACTACAAGTTCCCCGTGGGCTTCATGGACGTCTTCGAGATCATCGATACCGGCGAGAAGTTCAGGATACTCCCGTATCCATCCAGGTTCTTCATACTACACCCCATCGGCGACGAGGAGGCCAAGTTCAAGCTATGCCGCGTGGAGGACAAGTCGACGGTCAAAGGCGGGCACGTCCAGCTCCACTGCCACGACGGCAGGAACATATTGATACGCGTCTCCGACCCGACAAGGGCCGATGAGGCCAAGCCCTACAAGACGCTCGGCACGGTCAAGATAAGCATACCCGAGCAGGAGATACTCGACTATGTGCCTCTCGAGGAGGGCGTGATAGCGATAGTCTTCGGCGGCAGGAACGTAGGCAAGGTCGGTCGCGTTGTCTCGATAAGGAGGGGTATGGGCAGGAGGCGCAGCATAGTCGAGCTCGAAGACCCGCGCGGCGAGAGGTTCCAGACGAGCCTCGAGTACGTCTTTGTTATAGGCAGGGATAAGCCGATGATATCGCTCCCGGAGGGCGCCTGGCCATGAGCGCCGCGATACCCCTGACACCCGAGCAGATTAGGGCTATCAAGGAGAGGTGGGCCAGCAATCCGATGCTAAAGCCGTTCATAGCTAAGGTGACTGTCAACATCGGCGTGGGCGAGTCCGGAGAGAGGCTCTACAAGGCGGCGAAGGTCCTCGAGGAGATTACCGGCCAGAAGCCTGTGTTCAGGAGGGCGAAGAGGACGATAAAGGACTTTGGTATCAAGAAGGGCGAGAACATCGCGGTGATGGTGACTCTGCGCAAGCAGAGGGCGATAGAGTTCCTCAAGAAGGCCTTCGAGGCTATAGGCTACCGTCTGAAAGCCAGTCAGTTCGACCCCTTCGGCAACGTCTCCTTCGGCATAAAGGAGCACATCCTGATACCAGGCACCCGTTACGACCCGGAGATAGGCATCTTCGGCATGGACGTCGCCATCACAATCGAGAGGCCGGGATATAGGATTATGCGGAGGAGGAGGTGTAGGAGGAAGAGGGTGCCGAGGAGGCACCGTGTGACGCCAGAGGAGGCGATGCTACTCCTACACGAGATGTTCGGGGTGAGGATAGAGTAGCCTCGTGTATAAACCCCTTGGTAGAGGTGGCGTAGAGGGGCCCGGGCCATGGGCAAGTATAGGCCTCCGCGCGTGAGGAAGTATGGGCGCGGCGCGATCAAGTGCCAGAGGTGCGGCAGCCACGATGCTGTGATACGCAAGTATGGCCTCTACCTGTGCCGTCAGTGCTTCCGCGAGCTGGCAGTCTCGTTGGGCTTCAGGAAGTACATGTAGGGGGTGAGCAGCGATGGTCATGCTAGACCCGCTTGCTAACGCCCTTGCGACGATTTATAACAACGAGATGAGGGCTAAGCCCGAGGCACTCATCTGGCCAGCCTCCAAGCTGATAATGAACGTGCTTCGCGTGATGCAGAGGGAGGGTTACATAGGCGAGTTCGAGTATATCGACGACGGCCGCTGGGGCAAGATTCGTGTAAGGCTCCTGGGTAGGATAAACAAGTGTGGCGTCATCAAGCCGAGGTTCCCGGTGAAATACCGCGACCTCGAGAGGATGCCAGACTGGCTCCGCAAGTACCTGCCCAGTAAGGATGTGGGAATCCTGATAATCTCGACGCCCTACGGTGTCATGAGCCACCGGGAGGCGCTGGCCCGCAAGCTTGGCGGCGTGCTGCTAGCCTATGTCTATTGAGCTTCTCTTTTAACCTCCTCTTCGAGCGCCCGTATAACCTCCTCCACTTTCGACATTGCGTATTCCACTTCGTCAGGCTCCCAGACCCCCATGTAGAAAGCCTCCTCGTGCAGGGTTCTCATCAGGTCGCTGTACAGGGCGCGCAGGTCCTCACGCCCTATCTTGCGTAGCAGTCTCCTCCTCTCAGAGTGGTTCGAAGGCACAACCCCAGTCTTGAACCAGAGGTACTCGTTGACAGCTACTATCAGGGCTAGGAATGCCTTGTCGGCGGCGTTGCGGTAGAGGAGCTGGCCGTTTAGACGTAGGGCTTTCTCGAACTCCTCTCTAGCATAGCTTAGAATCTCCCTGGCAGTCTCGAACAACCTCTTCATCCCGTCCCTACGCTCTCCAAGCGCGCCATGGATAATCGTGTCGCGTCCAGCGAGGCTCCGAGGGTCAGCCTATAAAGGTGCTTGGTTTTGTGCAGGCTGCCTGGGGGCCGTTATTGGCTAAGGCGGTGTACGTTGTCGAGGAGGTGCCGATACCTGAGGGCGTCGAGGTGAAGGTTGAGGGTAAGAAGGTGACGGTAAAGGGTCCTAAGGGTGAGCTGACGCGAGACTTCAGCCATGCGCGTGGCGTGCTCATCAGTGTCGTTGAGGAGGGTGGTGAGAGGAAGGTCCGCGTTGAAGCATACTTTGCTAACCGGAGGAAGAAGGCGCTAGTCGGCACTATAGCCTCTCACATCGAGAACATGATTACCGGCGTGACGAAGGGCTTCAGGTACAAGATGAAGATAGTCTATAGCCACTTCCCGGTCAACGTGAAGGTGGATGAGAAGAACAAGCTGGTCTACATCGAGAACTTCCTTGGCGAGAAGGCTCCGAGGGTCGCCAAGATATTCGGGAACGTGAAGATAACGGTGAAGGGCGATGACGTGATACTCGAGGGCATCAACATCGAGGAGGTTGGCCAGACAGCTGCCAACATCGAGCAGGCTACTAAGGTTAAAGGCTTCGACCGCCGCGTCTTCATGGACGGCATCTACATCTATGAGCGCGAGGTGGCCGAGTGATGAGCGAGCTTAGGAGGCAGATTGAGGAGCTTATGCGTAAACGCGAGGAGATACTCAGGGAGAAGAGGAACAACCCGATAAGGAGGCTGTTGAAGCTGAGGCAGAGGCTGAAGTCGAAGAAGCCGCTCTTCCTCCGCCACCAGTGGTGGAAGTTCTGGAAGTTCTACCACCAGTGGGCTTGGAGGAAGCCTAAGGGTATCGACAACAAGATGAGGCTGAGGCTCAAGGGCTACCCGCCGATAGTCGAGATAGGCTATGGGGGCCCCGCTGCGGTTAGGGGGCTCCACCCGAGCGGCCTCGAGCCAGTGATAGTGCATAACGTGGCTGAGCTCGAGGGGCTCGACCCATCAAGGCACATCATCTACGTCGCGTCCACGGTAGGCCTGAGGAAGAAGCTGCAGATTATAGAGGAGGCTAGGAGGAGGGGCTTCCGGGTGGCGAACGGCTAGGGGTGGTGGGCTGTGCCGACCCCGGACCTCACCATGCAGAAGAGGCTTGCCGCCGAGATACTTGGCGTTGGCGTCTCAAGGATATGGATTGACCCTAGGCAGGTCGACCGCGTAGCCGAGGCTATCACCAGGGAGGATGTGAAGAGGCTGATAAAGGAGGGAGTCATCCAGGTTAAGCCCATCAAGGGCAATAGCAGGGAGAGGTGGAAGCTGCGCCACGAGCAGAGGAAGAAGGGCAGGAGGAGGGGTCCAGGCCACCGTAAGGGCGACAAGACCGCCAGGACCGACCCGAAGGAGCAGTGGATGAACAGGATTAGGAAGATACGCCGCTACCTCCGCTGGCTCCGCGACCATGGCGTCATAGACAGGAGGACTTACAGGAGGCTCTACATGCTCGCAAAGGGCGGCGCGTTCACAAGCCTATCCCACCTCAAGACCTACCTCAAGGAGCAGGGTATTGTCGAGAACCCGCCCTAAGCCTGCACACTGTTTTTGCCTCCGGGTGGCGTGCGGCGCTCCTTCTCGAAAGCCACTCGCTTTATAGGGGCTTTTGGAGCCGCGCTGACGGGGAGACTGGTTGGCTAGAGGCCCACGCTACAAGGTTCCTAGGAGGAGGCGGCGCGAGGGCAAGACCAACTACTACAAGCGCTACATTATGATACTCTCGGGGCACCCGAGGTTCGTCGTGAGGAAGACTAACAAGTACATCTGGGTTATGGTCGTGAAGGCTAAGCCCGAGGGCGACATCACCGTCGCGGCTGCCCACAGCAGGGAGCTTGTGAAGAGGTACGGGTGGAAGGGCGGCACCAAGAACGTCCCGGCTGCCTACCTGACCGGCCTGCTGGCGGCTCTCCGCGCGTTGAAAGCCGGGATTAGGTATGCCGCCCCCGACATCGGGCTCCATAGGCCGACCCGTGGCGCAAAGGTGTTCGCCGCGATAAAGGCTGCGAACGACGTTGGCCTCGAGGTGCCGATGAGCGAGGAGGTGGCGCCGAGCGAGGATAGGATACGGGGCGAGCATATAGCGAAGTACGCCGAGATGCTTGAGGCGCAGGACCCGGAGCTCTACCAGAGGAGGTTCAGCATGTACCTGAAGGCGGGGCTAGACCCCAAGGAGCTTCCCAAGCACTTCGAGGAGGTGAAGGCCCGCATACTTGAGGATTATAAGGATGTATTGCAGGCGGTGCAGGGCGGGGGTGGCTCCTAATGGCGATGGCTGCTGCGAGCCTCGAGGAGTGGCAGCCTAGGACCTATGTCGGCAGGCTGGTGAAGGAGGGTAAGATAAAGAGCATCTACGAGATATTCGAGAAGAACCTGCCTATACTCGAGCCCGAGATAGTCGACTGGCTCGTGCCGGACTTGAAGCAGGAGACTGTGGACGTGAGCATAGTCCAGAAGATGACCGACGCCGGCAGGATCACCAGGTTCCGCGTTGTCGTGGTGATCGGGAACGAGGATGGTCTTGTGGGCGTGGGGCAGGGTAAGGCGAAGCAGCTGAGGGTCGCGATAGAGAAGGCGGTTAGGAACGCGAAGCTCAACATCATCCCGGTTAGGCGTGGCTGTGGCAGCTGGGAGTGTATGTGCGGCGAGCCTCACAGCGTGCCGTTTACCGTGAGGGGTAAGAGCGGCAGCGTCGTCGTCGTGCTGAAGCCTGCCCCGAAGGGCACGGGGCTGGTGGCCGGCGAGGCCGCGAAGGTGGTGCTCAGGCTCGCGGGGATAAGGGACGTGTGGACGTTCACCAAGGGCGAGACGAGGACAACAATCAACTTCGTCAAGGCGACCTACAACGCACTGAAGCAGACGTATAAGTTCGTCACCCCAGCCGACTGGGTCAACGTGTAAAGTGAAACCGGGGGCTGGTGGGTATGAGCTCCGCGCAGGCCGCGGCTGGCGGGCAGCAGGCTCGGCAGGTTAAGCTCTACGCGATCATAAGGATTCGTGGCCGTGTGGGAGTACCGCCGGACGTCAAGAAGACGCTTGCCAACCTAAGGCTCCACCGGAAGTTCCACCTGGTGTTATACCCGTCGACCCTCCCCGGCCTAGAGGGGATGCTCCAGAAGGTTAAGGACTGGGTGACCTGGGGCGAGATCGACCGCGAGACCCTCATAGAGCTGCTTAGGAGGAGGGGCCGCATACCCGGCGACAAGCCTCTCACAGACGAGTATGTCCGGGAGAAGCTCGGGCTGAAGGGCGGCATCGAGGAGCTTGCAGATAAGCTGCTCCGCGGCGAGATTATGCTCCACAAGCTGTACGACAAGAAGAGGAAGGTGTGGATAATCAAGCCGGTGTTCAGGCTTCACCCGCCTCGCGGAGGCTTCAGGGGGAGCATCAAGAAGCCCTATGGGGCTGGCGGCGAGCTAGGCTACCGCGGCTATGCTATAAACGAGCTTATCCGTCGCATGCTCTGAGCCGCGGGGGTGGCTCTGGATGGTCGTGCGTAGGAGGAAGAAGTCTAGGAAGCTGCGCGGTAGGACCCGCTCCATGGGCTGGGGTAGGATTGGGCAGCATCGCGGTAGCGGTGCTAAGGGCGGTTTCGGCGCGGCTGGCATGCACAAGCACATGTGGACGTGGGTAGTGAAGTACGCGCCGACATGGTTCGGCAAGCACGGCTTCAACAGGCCTCCGGAGCTGCTAGCAAAGCCTATGGAGATTAACGTGGGTGAGCTTGACGAGATGGTGGATAAGCTGTTGCAGGAGGGGCTGGCGAGAGAGGAGGAAGGCAAGATAGTCGTAAACCTGGCTGAGCTCGGCTACAATACGCTACTGGGCAGAGGGAAGGTGACCAGGCCGCTCAAGGTCATAGTGCCTAGGGCGACCGAGAAGGCGATAGAGAAGATCAAGGCTGCGGGCGGGGAGGTTATCCTAACCTCTCGGCAGGAGGAGCAGGCCTAGGCGAGTCTTTTAACCGGAGGATGGGCGCCCCCCGCGGGGCTAGAGATTGGGTGGCGTTCTAGAAGCGCTCGCAGCGCTGTCACAGTATATACCGGTGGTCGAGAAGCCCGCCAGGCGCCCCTCTCTGCCGTTCAGGATACTGATAACGGCTATCGTGCTCATCCTCTACTTCATAATGACCGTTGTGCCCCTCTACGGGGTTAAGCCTAACCCGGGTGCGCTGGGAGGGGCTTTCGTACTCGCGCAGATAATCCTGGGTATGAGCTTCGGTACTCTGGCGACCCTCGGCATAGGCCCGATAGTCACGGCTGGCCTGGTCCTCGAGGTGTTGATAGGCACCGGGCTGATAGAGCTCGACCTCACCAATCCGCGCGACCGTGCGATATACATGGGTGCACAGAAGACTCTCTCCCTGATATTCGCTGCGTTGGAGGCTGCCGCCTATTCCTTCGGCTGCGCCTTCTGGGGAGGCTCGCCGTTCTCGTGCCCCGCCAGCATAGGGCTCAGGCTGCTCGTCATACTGCAGCTGGTGCTGGCTACACTGATAATCATATGGTTTGATGAGCTCCTCCAGCGCGGCTGGGGTCTC
>WAOO01000059.1 GCA_015521195.1 Pyrolobus sp.
GACTATAGCGTGACAGCCTTCAATCCTTGACTGTCTCGAGGAGGGTTATCACGTTCCAGATTATGGTACGGACGTACACCGGCATGTTCGGGTCCTGGCTTATCTCGTCAAGGATGCTGATGGCGTTGGCTGCGCGTACGCCGGGCGATAGCGTCGGGTCCTTAAGCTGCTTTATAGCCTCCATTGCCGCCCTCCTAATGTTCCTCGGCACGTGCGTATCGTTGATAACCCTCATCAGCATTATCGTGGCCTGCCTTATCTTGGCCTCGTTGTCGTAAACTGCCTGCGCCATGACCGCCCCCGCCTATGAGGCTAACAGATAATGCTTTTTATCTACAACGTAGGTGGAGGTGCGCCCCTCCACCCCTGGACCCACACTCGAGGCTGGCATGGCAATCTATCCTGGAGAGCTCCTCGAGGCTTATGGGAGAAGAGTCGCCGAACCTGTCGGCCAAGGGTATGTCGCCGAGCACGCACCCCGCGATTATCATCGGCTCGGCAGTCCTCCACACCAGTATGGCGCGTGGCGCCCTACCCCTCCTCGCCAACCGGTAGATGATGTATGGCGCTACGGTGCTCCCCCTGCTCGACTCTATGAGGAGGATGATGTCGCCGTCGAAGCCCTCCTCCAGCTCGCCGTAGAAGCTGACCGGGCCGGGTATGGTGTAGAGGCGTGCCTCTGCCGACCCCGGGTTGAGGCACCTACCGTTAAGCACGATGCTCTTCATGCTCTCGACCGTGGATTGCAGGCGTACCTTAGGAGGGTTTTCGCGTCGGCCACCGCGACTCGTATCCCATGCCGCCGTGGGAGGTAGAAGGCTGCTTTAAGAGAGTTGGTTGCTATCTTGTCGAAGCCCAGAGACTCTAACCTGGCGACCACCGGGCACGTACCCCTGAGTATCACCAGGTTCTGTGCCGATGGGCGGAGCTTGCAGACGCCGGGCGCGGCGACAAGCACGGGTATCCGGAAGCCGCCGCACTTCTCCGCATATGCTTCCACAAGCCTCATAACATCTATGGTCACGTGGGGGCAGCCTATGAAGACGGCATCGGAGCCCTCGATGTCGTCGAAGTGCTCCTCGTGGAAGGCGGTGAGCTCAGCCCTATCCACCTCCACCTTCTCGCACTTCACGCACGCTCTCCTCTCGGGTGTATGGCCCTCAAGGTGTATCAGGGCGTGGCTGCCCCAGGCTGCGGCGGCGGCTAGAAGCGAGCGAGCCTCCTCTAGTCCGGGCAGCCTAGCCTCTAGGAGCGGCACCTCCCGGACGCGTAGCCCGAGCAGCGCGCCCAGCAGCCCCGCCTCCGCCTCATCCCTAGGCCTCCAACCCCGGAGGGTTACACGGACGCGTGGATTCCTCTCCTCGTCGAGGTGCATGCCCCACTCGTATATCCTGCCGGTGATGGCTGCCGCCAGCGCGACTATGCCTCCCTCGCGGTTGCTACGGGCGCCTAACACGCTGTTAGCGTAGATTACGGCGCTTGACTCGGCCCACGCTATGTGCTCGCCGAGCCCCGGCCTATTGCCGTGCTCGTAGGGGGCGCAGGTGAGGGTCAGGTGGAACCCCATGGCTGATAGGGCGCGGAGCAGCCTCTCCTGCAGGCTCCACTCGCGGGGGTCCCTCGGTATAACCCCGTCTAGGTCGAAGCCCATCGGGTTGACCGTCGCGCGAACCCTAGCCCTGCCGCCGTGCCGCGCAAACCACTCTATGAGCTCGACGCCCTCGGCGCCTATGTTCGAGACGGATATCCCGGATACATGGGCGGACGTTATCGGGACGAGCCTCTCGGCGCCGAGAGCCTCGCCTATAGAGACTATCAGCTCCATAGCCTTCCTCACAGCCTCGCCGTACTCGCCGTCGAGCATCCGCTCCTCTTCCCGCGTCAGGTGCAACGCTCTGCCACCTTCACGCTAGGAGCCTGGCCCTCCTGAACCTATCCGGTTCACCCCGCGGCACTGCAACAATCCCGACCTTGACGCCGATGCCGTCTCTCGACGAGGGGTCTAGTGTTGAGACCCTCGCCTCCGGGATTATCACGATGTCCGAGGGGTCTGCGACTCTAGTGGCAACCGCCCATAGCAGGTCGCCGGCGTCACCGGGGTTTACGTCGCCGGTCGTGACGACTGCTAGTTTTAGACTTGGGTGGGCGGAGAACGCGGCCATGAGGGCTATCTTCGCTGTAGCCGCGTCTATCTCGTCGAAGGCTATGGAGGCTGCCAGCCAGCCGCCGGCCGCCGGGAGGAGCCTCACCCTAGCCTCTCTGCCCACGGCGCGCCTCACAGCATCCCATATGAGGGCTTCCCGTGGGAACCCCATCAGGAGTATATGCTCGGTGCCGCCCGGCAACACCTGCCATGCTCTCGGCGCACCCCTGGATACATAGTAAGCCTCCGGGTGGAAGACCGGCTGCTCACGGACCCTGTCGCACAGGCGCAGTATATCCGCGAAGGGCCCCTCCCGGGCCGTATCGGGACCCAGCCTCCCCTCTATGACGGCCCCGGCGTCGCACGGCACCGGTAGGTTATACCGGGGCGTCCTGCAGATGCCGCCGCGCCACCCGAGCGCCGCGGCAACGTCGAGCTCAAAGACGCCGTAGGGCGGCGATGTTGCAGCAGCGAGCTCCACTAGAGGATGCGCGCCTAGAACCACTGCGACCGGTATACTGCCGCCAGCCTCGCGTAGCATACGGTAGAGGTGCCTGGGGACCACTCTGACCACATACCTGCCCCCATCGAGCGCCATCATCCGGTGTATCGATGCGTTGCACACGTCGCCGTGGCACGCTACCAGCACGGAGCCGGTGAGGTAGGGGCCGCCGTCACAGTCATAGAAGCGCACCGCTGGAAGCTCCAGCCGGGCGCGCTCCTCGTAGTGCTCTCGGAACGCATCCTCTCGGGGCTCCCCCGGCCTCTCAACCCCCCGGAGCAGCCTGAGGTAGGCGTCTCGCTCGTCGCTGGACCCGAGCAGCTTGTAGAGGGCTACCCTATTGCAGACTAGGTTTCCTACCGCGGGTACCCCGCCCCATTCGAGGAGCACCGCTGCCTTTCCATCATTCTCGGCTAGGAGCCTGGGCAGCGACTCTAACCGGTCGCGGTAGACGCGGGTCTCGCAGAAGGTGTTCAAATCGGGCATCTCGGCGCTCTACCCTCCTCTACGAAGCCTTCTTCCACGTTGAGCTTGAGATACCCTATCATTATTGCGCCGATGGGCCCCGTGTAGCTCGTGTATACCTCCGCCTCCATGGAGTCATAGTCTATGCCTAGTAGCACGCCCGGCGCCTTCTCCTCGAGGTTCTCATCCAGAAGTGCGACGTAGAGCCCTTTCTCGTCGCCGCGTCTAACTATGTACACGTTCTTCTCGTAGCCCAGCCTCTCGACAGCGCTCTGCCTGGGCTGCTCGTCGACAAGGAGCACTATAGAGTCTATGGTCTCCGCGCCGCGTATGACCCTAACCCCGAGCATCCTGGATATGCTTTCAAGCTGGTCGGGCGGCAGGGGCCTACCGTTGAAGAGACACGAGCCTATCACCCCCACCTCGTCGAGCTTAATCCTCCTTACCGACGCGTTCTCGAAGAACCTGCGGTACGCCTCGCTCCTCAACACCCGTCTATCCTCACGGTCCCTGGTGTACACCACGCTAGGCTGACTCACATTATAGACTCGTGTCTTCGAGGCGCGAACCCACCCCCTCACAGTCTCGTAGAGCTGCTCGTCGCCAACAACGACTATGTGTGTTGGCCGTAGGGCTCTTACAAGCTCCATCTTGTATTCAAGCGCATGCATGCCGTGAACCCAGCCGTCGCTATCCACAGCCACCAGCTCGGCGCCCTCCTCGAACAGCAGGTGCTTCAAGTCGACGACCGCGGATATGACCCTCTTCTCGAGGCGCTGCGGCGTATTCGAGCCTATAAAGCGGAGGCGCTGCGCCCTCAGCCACCTCAGCCATAGTATCTTCCGGTCGACGAAAGTCGCGGAGATGAAGCCAGGTGGGCCTACGTCAGCCTGCCCTATATCGGCGTCTATGACAGCGACGCGCAGCCCCTTCTGGAGCCCCCGGTTGGCGAGGAGGGCTGTGAAGCTGGACTTTCCGGCGTCAACCGGCCCCAGCATGACGACGGTCTTGGCGCCCTCAGACGATACTATCTCGTCGGCAACTTCGACCCACTTCTCTATAACCTCCTCGCCTTCGGCGGGCTTCTCCAGCGACCCCCTCTCGCCCAACTGCAGCTCAACGACGCTGTCATCGAGCGCCTTGACGGCATAGCTCCTATACCTGTCTATCTCGACGCTCTCACCCTCCGAGAATACAGCGCCGAGTATCATGACATGCCCCTTGAGCATCGTTAGCCTGGCTGGGCCGAAGACACGTACAGTCTCGCCGCTTTGAAGCTCCAGGCTTATCCTCAACCAAAGACCCCGGTACGACCCTGGTGTCTTGCAGGGATACAGGTGACGCTACTTGGAGTATCTCAGGGTGAGGGTTAGGTGTAGCCCGGCGCTGTTAGAGCATAACAGCCCTATCCTCATCTACGGCGAGGCAGCCGCAGGAAAGACGCTAGCCTCCCTGTCCCTGGCGGCCTGGTACGCGAGGATTAGAAGCACTCGCGTCTTTCTAGTTACGACCGAGCCCCAGAGCACCCTGCCTCTCGCATCAAGACTTCTACCCCCAGACTCGCTGGTCTACACAGTGTTTAGCCTGGAGGAGCTCGCAGACATACTGTTAGAGGTCGCCGAGAAGACAGAACGCCGCGACGCCATCGTGGTGGATACGCTCACCGCCCCCTACCGTGTAGAGGCGGGCACCGATGCTGAACTGTCAAACCGGCTGTTGACGTTCTCCGCCGCGCTTCTAGCAAAGATGGCCGAGGCTGGAGCCGTGGTGATAGCAGTCAGCCAGGTGCACGCCGACCCGGAGGAGGGTAGAGTGGAGCCTCCGGGTTACAGGCTGATACGCGGTTACTTCCCGTTGCGGGTGCGTCTCGAAAGGAGTGAGGCTTGGCGCAGGGTAGGATTCGACGAGGATGGCAACGTTATATTCGAGCTCATCCTTGGAGACGAGGGGGTTGCAGAGCTCCTATGCACCCGGCGGTATTCTTCATCCTAGTGTATCTTCCGGCGCTCGTCGCGAACGGGTCTGCAACGCTAATCTCCAAGGGACATCCCATCGACTTCGGGCGGAGGTTTATCGATGGTAGGCGCATCCTGGGCGACGGTAAGACCGTAGAGGGGTTCACCGTAGGGCTGCTATACTCGACTAGCATCGCCCTTACAGAGGCCGTGGCAGCCTCGGATTCGCGCATCGCCGTCTACGGTGTCGCCGCGGGCGTCGGAGCACTGCTGGGCGACATGCTGGGCTCCTTTATCAAGAGGAGGATGGGGCTCGAGAGGGGCGCGAAGGCGCCCCTCCTCGACCAGCTCGACTTCCTGCTAGGAGCGTACGCTGCAACAATACTGGCTGGCTATACGCCGCCAGCCGTATACGCGGTGGTGTTCGCCGGCGTGGTGTACGGGCTTCACCGCGCGACGAACATGGCGGCGTACAAGCTTGGGATTAAGACTGTGCCCTGGTAGCCTCCTTGGCCTCCTTCTTGGCCTCTCCTCCACCCTCCTCCTCTACAGGCAGAAGCCCGGCCAGCTTCTTCATCAGGTACCGGTACTTGAGGTACTTGTCTTCGGGCGAGAAGCGTGGAGGGTGAGGCACTCTCACCTCGCCGCCGCACACCGGGCAACGGTCGCGTCTCAACGTGTAACGCCCGCATACGACACACTTCCTCATAAGCCAGCGCAAGGCTTCAACACCCTCTACCTATGCTTCTCCCTCGTGAAGCTATACTCGACTCCAAGCTTTTTCGCAGTCTCCTCGGCAGCCCTGAGAGCCTCGGAGAGCGCGTGCTCCGCGGTCTTATAGTCGTAGGCGGTTATCTCTATGCGGTAGCGCGGCGCGCCCAGAGTATAGAGTTTCACCTCGATATCCTTCTCTGCGCTCTTAGCAGCCTCCCTGGCCTTTAGGAGCACCTCCCTTATCCTCTCGACACCGTCCGACGCCAGGCTGCGGAGCGTGAAGACGCCCGACACCTTCACCTTCTTGACCTCTATGTGCCTCGCCGCCTCCTCGGCGAGCACCTTCGCCCATTCCTCTGGAACCCCGGCTTCTAGCAGAGCCTGGGGGCCGCGTATGACCGCCTGCTCTAGGCCCGCCATAAGCTCGCCATAATACTCCTCAATCTTCCACCCAGCCTCCCTGTACGCGTCCTCCAGGGTCTTCCCAAGCTTCTGGGCAGCTATCTCGAGTATCTTCTCGGCCTTCTGGGCCCTCTTCCACTCTAGCATCTTGCGTCTACGCTCACCCTCAGTAACCCTCTTAAGAGAGACATCGACAGTCTTCCTGTGCTTATGGACCCTAATGACCTTGACTACGACCTTCTGCCCCTCCTTGATGACCTCATCTATCCTCCTAACCCATCTCGATGCGACCTCGCTCCACGGCAGGTAAGCCTCGATACCGCCATACTCGTCGAGCGTGAGGTACGCGCCGTAATCGTAGATTTTCTTCACCGTCCCGACTACAAGCTCGCCTACCTCGGGGAGCTCCTTCCTCCTCATGCGTACCATGAGGTCTCCCAGAGTGATGCACGTCGCGAGTAGAGGCTAAAAAGAGAGGCCTAGCCGAGGACTCGCACAACCTGCCCTAGTATCTTCGCCTTGCCGCCGGTCGGCTGGACGAGCAGCGTGCCGCAGACGAGGCACCTTGCGGGGAAGGTAGCGTGGCTGAACACAACCTGCTCGTTGCCACAGTTCGGACACCTTACTAGCAGGAATCTGCTCCGGGGCTCCGGGATGGCTATCTTCAGCTTCCTGACCATCCCCTCTCCACCCCCGTTTCACTTCTCGACCAGCTGCACCCTCTTCAGCCTAATACCTTCACGGTGTAGAGTGTAGCCGCACTTCTGGCATTTCAGCTTCAGCACCACCTTCTTCGTCGTTTTCGCGAAGCGCTTCTGCTCCGGCTTCCTCTTGCTACCGTAACCCTTGTTCTTCGCCCTATACCTCCTCTCGCCCTGAGCCAGCGACCTCCTCTTACCATGCTTGTATATCGTCACGGAGTGCGGCGTGTGGGTGCCGCACCGTGGGCAATACGTTATTATCACCTTCGGGTAACGCGCCATTATCTACGCGCCCCGAGCCAGACGAACAACTACTCTTTTAAAGGCTTAATCGATGCCAGCTCGGCCTCGCCGACCGCATAGAGTACCAGCGCCTCCCCGATATCAACGGCTGTGATAGCGCCACGCGGTACACGCATACCGGCAATCACCTTCGACTGTCTAAGCTTCACATAAACCCTACCAGCATCATCGACGAGCAACATGCCCTGCAGCAGTGCGATGTACGCGTCGCGAAGCCTCTGTATGAGCCTGCATACCTCCGAGTCGAGCCCAGTCTTACACTCGGAGCCCTCAACGAATCTCGAGAGCCGCTCGCGGACAGCCCTCTCAACTATATCCCTCCATATCGATATTATCTCGGCGCCCAGCTCCTCGAGCCCCTCAGGGACCTCCGCGTCCACTACGGCACGTACAACCCTCTTCACGAGGTCCACGTGAAGCTCCTGAGTAGGGTTCTCAAGCACTCCTAGAAGCAGCTCAGAGACTGGCCTCTCCTCCTCCGACACCCGTTTACCCCAATACCGCTACCTCCTTCGCCATCAGGTATATCGCTATAGGCGCGGGCAGCTTGTAGACCTCGCCCTTCTTAAGCTTCACTATATCGCCTAAAACCTCCACCCTGGGCGTGTCGACTAGGGCGCGTATCCTCACATACTCTAGACGCGCAAATGGAGAGATGCTCGCATCTACCTGGAATGAGTCGAGCTTCTCGGGGACAAGGGGGAGCACCGGGAGCCCCGTCTTACCGTGAAGCGAGTAAGGTATCCTAACAAGCCTCTTGACGTCGAGCGTAACCTGCGGGTCAACCTCTACACGGGCCTCTTCGAGCGCCTCTTGTACAAGCGCATCCACATCCTCACGGTGCCTGGTGTATAGCCTCGCAGCCTCCAGTGGCTTCGAGGTAAACACTCTCGCAACGCCGCCGATGCCCTTACGCGCAGCTATGCGCACCGCTATGCGCGCCACTCTCCCCCTTACGCCTGGGTCCTCTACGCGCGGCGGCAGCTGGAAGATGCGTATCCTCCTACGCCCCCTCTGCTGATGCTCCACGGGAGGGGCGAATACCAACGTCTCGTCGAGGGCCTCGGCGCGGATGTAGTTCAGCAGCTCTCTCCTAACCTCGCTGCCGCTCTCGAAGCACTCGTCTAACCCGCGGCATTCGACCGTAACGTGGAAACCACGGTGGCCGGAGAATTCTACACGGATACGGTTCTTCTCGAAACCAAGCTCATAGACGAGCACATCGAGGAGCTTGACAGCCTCCCATGCCGCCACCGGTATGCACTCCGAGGGTGCGAAGCTAGCCTTCACGCCCGCCTCCTTATCCTCCACCTCTACGACTTTTCCTTCGCAGCGAGGGAGGTGGTCAGCGTCAATATCGAATATCAGGTCTGCACCCATCCACCCCTTCTCGTCCATATCCTGTGCCGCGGGGTAACGGTAGACGGCCGACGAGTAGTAGAGGTGGCGGGGAGCCTTCTCGACAACCCAGGCTTCGAAACGCTCCCTGGACTGGAATGACACGTGGCGCACGTAACCCTTGGCCCCCCATAGCTGCGCTGCAAACTCTCTGGCAGGGTAGTCTGGGGGGAGTAGAAGCCTAGAGGCATTCCTCTCGTAATAGTTGCGGAACAGCTTGCGTAGATAGGCAACGCTCCTAGCATCCATGGCGGGTCACTCGACGCGCGGCGCCAGTATGAACGAGAACCTCGCACCCTGGGGCAGCTCGTGCTCAACCTGGACGGGCATATCGGTCGAGAAGTGTATCACTATCGCATCTGCAACCCTAGAGGCCATTGCAAGGTCGCTGAAGTACTCGAGGCTATACATGGCCGACTGCTCGCCCTCAGACTGCAGGTCCAGGAGGCTACCACCCTCCATTGTGAACTCGACTTCAACCTCGCCCAGCTCGCTCGACGACGACGCTACAAACTTCTCGCCATCAGTGTAAAACTTGATGTTCTCACCTATCAGCTCGAGATCCTTTATCATATCGCGGTAGACGTCGCTCATTAGTCTCGCGTGCGCCTTGAACTCTATACTCGGCTCGGGTATCTCCTCGGCCGTCACGTCAAGCATCGGCAGCACAAACTTCCTGAGACTCCTCCCCACAAACATTATGGAATATCTAGACTCTTCGGCCTCCAAAGCGAACTTATCCTCCTTAACGGCGCGCCTAAGTATCTTGGCTACATCCTCGAGGTTAGCCCCTATCTCTACCCTCTCCTCGACCTCAAACTCCTCGAAGGATTCCGGCGGGAACCTAAGGTCTATCATGAGGACGTGGCTCGGGTCCATGGCGCGGAATGTGAACCCATCCTTGTCTATCACGAAGACGCCCTCATCTATGACCTTTGATATCGCGGATATCACGTACCTCCAGACCCTCGCGTCAAAGAATACTATACGGGCTTTTCTCGCCATAGCGTCTCAGCTCCCAGACGTTGTATTCGAATGCGGCAAAGGTTTAGGGGTTTGGGGTAGCCCCCCTCTGCTTTAAGAGCATCTCTTCGAAGAACATGGTTGCGTCTAAACCGGCTTGTATAAGGCTGCGTGCACGCTCTATATATGGCCTCGAAGAGACGTGCAGTGGTGTACGCTGGTAAGCCTCCTCTATATCCTCCAGGAGTTTCCTGAAAAGCCTCTCATAGAATCTTAGGATGAAACGCAGGTCGAGATGCTCGCCTTTAGTCATACTCCCGCCAGACGTAGCCGCACCTCGTACACTTATAGAATCTGGTCGGAGGCTCGTCAGCCCTCCTCGTCTGAACTACCCAGTAGTAGGCCTCGTCGTTGCCGCAGCGCGGACATTGTATCTTGACCTTCGGTAGGAGCTTCTCTTCAAGTTTCATCTCCTCGGTTATTACAACCATACGCTCTTTCTCGCTATGCTTTATCGTCGTAGAGAGTATCTTTATCGCCGTGTTCTGCTGCGCCTCCTCCCTGTACCCGCAGCGTGGACATATGTAGACCAGCTTGCCATTCTCCCTTCTAGCTATCATCAAGGAGCCGCATTTCGGGCAGAACTTCACTTTCTTCCACCCGCACAGTCAATGCTTGCAGCGACGCGGCGGATAAATCTAGCTCTAGACCCTAGCTTTTACCCGCAGTAGCTCCAAACTTCTCTAGGAACTCATCGGAGAGCCTCACGATATCCATCATAACCTCTTTTAGGACCTCGAGAGGGTCTCGTTTACCGTCAGTGGCTATAATCACTATGGGCTCGCCGACGAGAGGGTGGTCGATACGGTAGGCGGCGTAGGTTACATGCTCCTTCCTTATAGCGAGTTTTACTATGAGATTGGCCATCGTGTGGTCTTCTCCTCTGAGAATGAGCTCTATACGGTTAGGCGCCTTCTTCTTCAACACCAGCTTCTTCTTCTCCGACTCCACTGTCAGTACCTTCTCCTCCGCCAACTCCACCTCCCGCGGCGAAGACAACGCTGAGCCTTCTAATCGCTTGTCTCCATTCACGTTTCAATACTATCTTGCCGTCCTCGTCCTCTGTAAACACGTCGGCCTTCAATCCAACCTCTATAACCTGTTGTGGAGACAGGTCGAATGCTGCGGCGACGGCTGCGACGACTCTCTTGGCGGCGGTACCTCTCACGTCGAACTTAACCTCGTCTATAACCTCGGCTATGCGGGTTGCAAGGCTTAGGATGACCTCGGGCGGCGCATTGGTTCTAAGGACGTTACCCTCAAGCAGCTCCGCTCTATAGCCGCGGAGTTTCAACGCTTCTACCAGAGCCTGCGGCGGGAAGGTTCTCCTAACCTCCTTTACAATAGCCTCTACCGAGACTTCACCCCTCTTCGCTAGATTGTACAGCTCCCAGAGCTCGGATACTACGTTGCGTATCCGGAACCAGCTCTCCTTGACGTCAGCCTCCACGCCGACGAGGAGTATGCGGAGGCGGCCATCCTTCTCCACCTTTATCTCGGCGTACGGCGTGCGTATGGCCTCCTTCAGCCTCTCGTTGAGCTTCTCGGCGTCTATTCCCGGCGGCACTCGTATCGTATAGAGGCGGCGTACGATGGGCAACCTACCTACCCTTCTTTACATAGAGGTAGCCCGGGGCAACCTTCCTATACTCTTTGTTCCCGCAGCGGAGGCACACGAGGTGCTGCTGGCCGGGGACACGGTATAGAGGTGCACCGCATCTCGAACAGAGGGCTGCGACAACCCCCATGCCAGCGAGCTTGATGTTAAGCTGGAAGGGGTGTTTAGAGTTCAACACCTTGGCGCGTATCACATCCCCCGGCTTTACAACCTCGAGTATGCTCTTGACAGGACGGTCGCTCGCCTGAGAGACGTGTAGGAAGCCCGTGTAGGAGCCGTTGTAACGACGCTGCTTCTCATCAGCGAATATCTTGACGAGCACGATATCCTCCCTTATCAGCGAGACTACTACACCGTAGACTGTCGAGCCGCGTTTAGGCATCCTCGGCTTGCCCGCCGCGTTGATGACCGATACTATGCGCTGCTTCCAGTCAAAGAACGCCCTGCCTACTGTAGCGGAGCGCACCCACCCCCCATGCACGTAGACGCCCTCACCCGGCATGAACTCCTCGACCGTGCACAGCCGGTCGCTTGGAAGCACCAGCTGCCGGTGAAGCTCCTGTATCTCTTCTACCGGCTTCTTTTCACTCCCCAAAACTATGCCACCGGAACGCTACACTCGCGTTTCAAGCGTAAAAGTGTCTCAACGACTGAGAAGGCGAGACGACAGCCTTCTGTACTGTCGACCCTCTGGGCGCATGTCACTTCAACAGTGTCTCCGCAGGCCGTGTAGTACCGTGTCTCGCCCGAGACGCTCGAGGAGCAGAATATCTCGTCGACCTTGCCTCTGGGCGCGCAGAACGCCCAGTCTATGAGCCTCGACCCTCTAAGCACCACGCCGCAGCAACAGTCCCCGATACACGCGATGTAGAGTATCCTAGCCTCTCTTTTCACCCTGCACCCCTCGACACTCTATCAACGCGACTTTAACACGGTGTATTCGGCGACGGTGCTCTTCCAGGAAGGCTGGTATCCTCTGATACCCGACATGCAACACCCTAGGCTTGCACCCAGTCTTTCGCGAAATAGCATCGAGTAGACCCTCGCTCCACGCGTGGAGCGAGATGATGGAACCACGGGCCACGGTTAACGCGGCTTTTAGGAACGAGATGTCCATGCCTCTGCGCGAGCGCATCCCGAAAGGCGGGTTCATCACAACGATGTCTACGGAGGCTGGGCGTAGGGGCGGCAGCCTAGAATCGCCCACAACGACGTCTATGGCGTGCAACGCCCTTCTCTCGGCCAACGCACGGCGAGCTACACGGGCCGCATCCTCGTCGACCTCTATGCCGACACCGTAGGTCAGGCAACCCGTCAAGTGCAGGGCGTAGAGGAGGAGACCTGTACCTGAGCCGAAATCCGCTGCTATCATCGGGCATGAGCGTACCGCAGCCTCAAACGCGATGCGAGCAGCTAGCTCGGGGTCGGTGAGATACTGTTCTAGACGCACCTTTGGCTTCTCAAAGCCAGGGTATTTCGATAATTCTGCTGCAAGTGCCCTGAGGCTAGGCAGCTTCACCATGGAAACTTCAACCTCTCTGCCAGCCCCAGGGCGTACGGCACCTCGCCGGGCACCAGGACGGGTCTATGATAGTCGCCTAGGTCTTCAATGGCTAGCCTCGGGCAGCTCGTGACCACAAAAGCGCCAACGCCTTGAAGCTGGTCCAAATCCTGCCTACACAACCTATCCGAGATATAGAGGCGCACACGCCGGCCAGCAGCCCGCAGCATCCCGGCGACTAAGGTTGCGAGTATGGGCCTGCATTGAGAAGACCTGCCGCCGAGTATCACGCCCCACGTTCTCGCCGTAGAGGCGCTAGCGGCAACCCAATACCTCTTCCTCAACTCTCTCACAACCTCGTCTGTAAAGTCGCCGTACCCGGCCCAAGGCTCGTAGAGGATAATCCTCTTCTCAGCGTGGATGGCCAAACCCAACCCAAGGGCGTGGAACCGGCTCCCCACTACTATATACGCGTCAAACGCTCCTACCTTCGATTCAAGGCCTCCAAAGTAGCAACCCAGTATGTGTGTAGACTCGACGTGCACGCCCCGCCTCCTAA
>WAOO01000060.1 GCA_015521195.1 Pyrolobus sp.
CCTCTACCCCTCATGCTCATCTCGGGCTCACCATCATGGAAGGCCGTGCTTCTAACAGTGCACGGCAGGTTTTATCCGGATAGCGTAGACTATAGCCTGGTCCAGCTGAAACCGAGATAAGTGACCCTCATAGTGTTCCTCTCCACCGCCGCGACTATGAAGTGCTTCCTCACGCTATGGCTGAGCCTACCAGCCTTGACTATCTCGAGCGGGTCTATCGTCTCGTCGTAATCGAGCACCGATACGAGGAAGGGCGCATGGTCTATCCCAGGACCGTGGATGTAAACCGCGAAATCGGCTCCAAACTTGAGCCCCGAGCGCACAACATACCCCGCATCCCTAAGCTCCGAGTACACGCGGTAGAGGTAGTCAAAGCGGGGTATGTGGCGCCTCGCCTCCTCCCTAAGCTCCTCGACACTCAGGAGCCTCCCATCCTCATCTATAACCTCGAGCACGCCCTTCTCCGCGAGGTAGACGGCCTCAACGAGGTCTAGCACGAGAGGCTTGTCTACAAGGCCTCGCGGCTTAGGCTCTCCGAGAGGCTTCCCGTAGAACCCCTCCGAGTAGAGCCTCTGAGCGTCATCGACATCCGGGACCAGGACGCGGGCCCCGAGGAGCCGTGCTCTAACCTTCCCCGCCATGCTACCCCCGGTCTTCTCACCTCGACACCTTGTACAGCGCCAGGTATAGTATGTTCTCCGCCGTATCCTTGACAACGTCGGCGGTATCCTCTATCAGGTCTATAATCTCCCTCATGAGCATGAGCGATACCATATCATCCTTAAGCTCGGTTATTACGGCGAGCTCAAGCTCCCTATACCTCTGGTCGACCTCCTCCTCGATGCTCATCGTCCTCTTAGCCTCGTCTATGCTCCTCCTCGGGTTCTCCTGCAGCAGTCTAATCGCGGTGAGGAGCGTTGCATACTCGTTGCTCACAAGGTTCGCCATGTTTGAGAGTTTCGATGCAAAGCTCTTGCTTATCTTCGGGTTAGCCTCCGAGACTAGGACCGACAGCCTGTAGGCTATCGCGTCGCTGTTCTGCGCGATGCGGTCCAGCTGGAGGACTATCTGGCGGTAGACGTCGTGAAGGGGGAGGAAGTAGCTGAGCCTCGCGAGATAATAGATTATGTTGTCCTTGACGCGCTCAGCCCCATTCTTGTAACCCCGGACCTTCGACGCCCTCTGCTTAACAGCCTCATAGTTGCCCTCCGTGAAATCCACCACGGCGTTAATCGCGTCGCGTATCGCGTCGCTCACGTTCCTAGCCAGGGCTAGGAGCTGCTCTGCGAGACTCATCTCGGCCAAGCTGGTTTCAAGCTCGTCGTATCCACCCCAGTATTCGGCCACCAGACGGCCCCCGTCCCGAAACACCGCTGGGATGTTTTAAAGCGGGCGACCCGAGGCTCCCCGCGGTCCTCCAGGAGCACATGATATAGAGTCTGAGTCGGCGGTGTGACATACCCGAGGGTAACACCGGTGACCAGAGCGATCGTCGTCGACGTGCTTGCGAGGGAGCATGGGCGCCGCATAGTGACCGTCGACGTCATAGGGGTGGGGCCTAGGGCTGTAGCCGGGCTCCTAGAGTCTCTCGGCGTGCACGCGGATGTCTACCCGTTCGAGGCTGTCGCCCGCGACCCCCACGTGCTCCGGGGCTACGATGTTCTCTTCGCTAGCGCGATGAGCAGCGACGCGCCCGCGGCCAAGAAGCTCGCCGAGATGTGGGCGAGGCATGGTGGCGGAGGGCCCTCGGTGATAGGCGGCCCGATAGCATCGGCCCCCCTCGACGCCCTAAACCTAGGCTATGACTTCGTGGTTCACGGTGAAGCGGAGCAGGTGCTCCCCGAGGCGCTGAAGCGCATCCTAAACTACGAGTATGACGACTTGTTCGAGGTGCGGGGGTTGGCGTTCAGGTATAGGGGTAGGGTGGTGTTCACCGGGCGGCCTGGATACGCTCCGCGCGAGAGGCTAGCCTACCTACACTCCACGGATGTCACGCGCTACGACGCCTACTGGGCTGCGAGGGTCTACGTGGAGGTGGTGAGAGGGTGTAGCAACTGGAGGCGTCCGCGCGGCGTGCTGCCAGACGGCCGGGCGTGCATAAACTGCGACCTGTGCGTCAAGGCGCCGCTGCGCTCGAGGCTATACTGCCCGGCTTGGATTCCGCCCGGCTGCGGCTACTGCAGCGTCCCGTGGCTCTACGGCCCGGCCCGTAGCAGGCCCCTCGACCTGATAGTAGAGGAGGTGAAGAGGCTCGTAGACCTCGGAGTGAGGAGGATTGTGCTGAGCGCGCCCGACGTGCTGGACTACGGCCGCGACCTCCTGGTAGACCCGGAGCCCCTGACGGACCCCTGCAACCCGCCCGCCAACATAGAGGCGCTTGGCGAGCTGTTTGCGAGGCTCTATGAGCGTGTGCCGGAGCTCGAGTCGAGGGAAGCCTATCTCATGATAGAGAATGTGAAGGCCTGTCTCGTAGACGAGCGTGTGGCGAAGCTGCTCGGCGAGTATCTCCGCGGCACGCCGGTCCACATCGGGGTCGAGACTGGGAGCGAGAGGCACATGTGGCTGCTGGGCAGGCCGGTGACGAAGAAGGATGTTGAACGCGCGGTGAGGCTCCTCTCTCGCCACGGGCTCGAGCCCTACGTGTACTTCATCTACGGGCTCCCCTGGGAGACCCCCGAGACCGTAAAGGAGACTGTGGAGTTCATGGAGAGGCTGTGGAGGCTCGGGGCGGTGAAGGTCACAGCCTACCGCTTCCGCCCGTTGCCGGGCACGGCCTTCCAGGACTTCGAGCCACCTAGGCCGGGGTCGCCGGGCTACGCTATACGCGAGAAGGCAGAGGAGCTTAACCGGAGGGAGAAGAGGAGATGGCTAGGCAAGCTCGTCGACGCTATTGTGGCAGGGTGGCACCCGGCCCGGAGGATGCTGGTAGCCTACCCGCTCCCCCACGGCCCGGTCACCCTGCTGCGCGGCCCCCGCAGCCTCATAGGGTGGCTCGTGAGGCTCCGGGTCGTAGGCGTGGCCTCTGATAGGATGCTTGTCGGCAGGCTGGTCTCGCGTTTGAAGAGGGTTGCGGGGAAGAGGCGCGAGGCTAAGATGCTTGTATAGGAGGCTTTCGCCGGTAGCCGTGATAGGTAAGGTATCGTGGCGAGAGAGGCTAGCGACGTCAGCCTCTCCGAGATACCCGGCGTCGGCTCGAAGACCGCGTCGAAGCTCATAGAGTACTTTGGTGGTGAGAGGGAGGCCCTCGAGGCCGTGAAGCAATGCAGGCTGAGCCTGCTCGCCGAGGCTGTCGGTGCAGCGGCGGCTGTGAGGATAGTGCATGGGCTCCACAAGCTCCTCTACGGCCGCTGGCCCAGGGATGTAGCTGCAACCGAGGACGCCTGGAAGCTCTACACTGCCGCGAAGCGGGTCTTAGAGCAGAGGGTTGCGGGGAAAGCGGGTCGGGATGTACTGGCGTGCATGCTCCCCCTATCCTCACGGGCGGTCGAGGAGGCTGTTGACGGTCTTCCAGTTTACACGGAAGTATTCGACGATTAGCTCCGGCGCCACCTCCTCGAGAATCGGCGCCTCCACGCGGGGCAGGCTACCGGTATAGAGCCCCTCCGGGTCGTAGACCAGGCTTTCACCTAGCTCCTCGGCAACCCTGTCAACCTCCCCCGGGTCATCCACACAGACGACCCTCACGACGCCACCCAGCTTCTCGCGCACCGCGCGGCACTCGGCCTCCGACACCGCGACTAGTATGAGGCTTCTGCGCAGCTCCTTCAGCCTCACGGGCTTAGGCCACTCGACCTCGGCGAGCAGCCTCCTCAGCCTCTCGACGCGGGCCTCGCCCAGGGACTCTACGATTCTCGACGCGTACTCGACTAGCCTCAGCCTCCGCCTAGCCTCCTCAACAGCCCGTGAGGATAGGGGGAG
>WAOO01000061.1 GCA_015521195.1 Pyrolobus sp.
AGCACGGCCTTCCATGATGGTGAGCCCGAGATGAGCATGAGGGGTAGAGGAGCCCGGGGAGGAGGGAGAGAGGGGAGGGGAGGCGGTAGAAGGCCAGCCCCCCAGCCGCTCCCCAACGGCCGCTGCAACCCCCTCTGCCCCTACTTCCGCTGCATGAACAAGATGCTGGTGATCACAAGGAGAATTGTGAGAGGTAGGCCGCAGAAGGTTGCATTCTGCAGAATGGTCGGCGGCGAATGCATAGGCCCAGACTGCCAGTACGCAGCCTGCGCGCTCCACGCGCTGCTACCCGACGGCACCTGCGCCTTTGCAAAAGAGAAGGGCGTGAAGAGCGGTGAGGAAATCGAGCGCGAGATAATCGAAGAGATGAAGCGCGAGGAGGAGGAGCTCCGGAGGGCTGAGAGGCTGATGAGGAGGCACGGCTTCGAGGTCGACGAGGACCTACTCTAGGCCGCCGCGCCACCTCCGGTAGAGACGGTGAGGTATGCAAAGCACATCCAGGACTTTTCCGACTATGAAGTCCACCATGTCGTCGATCGTCTCGGGGTTATGGTAGAAGCCCGGCGAAGCTGGGAGAATGACCGCACCCGCCATGCTCGCGATTAGCATGTTCAGGATGTCTATCGTTGAGAGTGGCGTCTCGCGGACAACAAGCACCAGGGGTCTCCGGAGGCGCAGTGCGTTTAGAGCGACTCTAGATGCGAGGCTGTCTGTCAAACCGTGGGCTATACGCGCCAACATAGCCTGGCTGCAGGGGACGACGACCACGGCATCGGTCATGCTGCTTGTAGAGGCGAGTGGCGCGTCTATCTCATCCTCGCTGTAGACCCTCTTGGCATGCCTCGCTAGGAGCGAGGGCAGGTCCCGTACGCCCTCCTCAGCCTCAGCTACCTTCACCGCAGCCCTCGTATACACCGCGTAGAGCTCTACCTGCCGGGAGAGCGCCTCGGCCGCCCGCAGCGCATACCTTACTCCGCTAGCGCCGGTTACCACCAGCGTTACGCTCCTCGGGGGAGAGCAGTATGTAGAGGCGGAAGGCGAAGCCGCCTGCAAACGTCTCGGCGCAGACTCTTCCATGCCTCCCGGCCTCCCTGACTATCACTTCGAGCGGGGCCCATTTCAGGATGGTCTTGGCTAGCTGCGTGTAGTGGGCGGGGTTCTTACGCGCGACTATGAGCGCGGCGAGGGGTACTACAACCCCCCACCAGGCGAGCTCCGCCAGCAGCCCAACCCCCCTACACCTCCTGATGTCGAGGATGCCTGCACAGCGCCTCGATACCCTCACCATCTCACACAGTCCTCTCCTCCAGTCTACATGGTCGCGGAGGGAGAACGCCGCAACCGCCGCATCTACTGCACCATCGCGTAGCGGCAGATGCTCTCCGACGGCGACCACAGGGTCCACGTAGGCCCGGGGTAGGCGGTTGAGCGCTTCGCGCAGCATCTCGGGGAGAGGGTCTACGAGGACTACGTAGCGGCGGCCTAGGGATAGGAGCTGTTCCGCCAGCGTCCCCGGCCCACAGCCGACGTCGACGACGCTACCGGGAGAGCACAGGCTGTCCAGCTTTTCGAGGAAGGCGCGTCTAGCCCGCCTATCCATCCCGAGGCTCATAACGCTGTTCATCCGGTCGTAGACGTCGCGTATACTCGAAAGGTGGCGGAGGAGGCTGCGCCACTCATCCCTCGCTAGCAAGCCTCCGAAGCTCCTCTAGGCGGGCGGCCCCCAGCTTGGCTAGAAGCTTTACCACGCGGCTCAGGGACTTCTCGCCTATGCTCGAGGCTATCTCGTAGAGGAGCTTCGCAGTCTCACCGTCAACCTCTATCGTCTCGCCTGCGCCCCGGTAGTCGGCCAGGTCTGCCAGCTCCTCCGCAACCTGCTTTAGCCTTGCGGGCGAGAACCCCACGTCATCCACCACGATTATCCTCTCGTCTTCGAGCTCCCGCCTAACCCGCTCGGGGACCTTAGTACGCGCGACTAGATAGAGGCGCCTCGGCTTGTAGATGCGAGCGTAGAGCTTCACTATCTGGGGCTCCGAGAGGCGGAGCCCCTTCCTTTTCGAGACGACGCTGTACGCCTCCTCGGGGGTCTCGACGCCCAGCACGTCGGCGAGGCCAGCCCAGAGGCCGCGCAGCCACCTGTTCCTCCACTCGACGCCCGTCATCGGCCTCGCGAAGGGCCCGCGGACCTCGCGCACCCTCACATACCAGTCTGGAAGCTCCTTACACTCTATGATGACGTCTGGCTGGATTATCGGGGGGTTTCTCGTCAAATCAACCATGTTCAGCACACGGCCGGAATAGACCATGGCGTCGGGGCGTAGGGCTACATAGAGCCTCCATGCTCTCGAAAGGTCGCCGTTATCGCCCCACCCTATCGGCCTCGGGGCTTCGAGGAAGAAGCTGAGGTACCCCCTCCCCTCTAGGAGGAGCACCAGGTTCGGCGGTATGTTGCCACCCCTCTGCCTTCCACTCCTCTCGACGAGAATGTGCCTATGCTCCGGGAATACTATGCGAGCCCCATGCTCGGAGCCGAGCAGCGCAACGATAGTGAGGAACACCCATGCCTGGTAAACGCTGCGCAGGTTGGTGTTCAGGCTCGTCCTCGCCGCGGCAACCCCCGTCTTTTCAAACTCCTCTATGCTCATCTTGCCGCGCTGCAGGTCCAACGCATAGATGTAGAGCTTCTTCGCAAGATGCTTCCTCGGGTCCTCGAGAAAGCTGCGCAGCTCCTTGGTCCACAGTACCCCCTCAGCACCCACAGCCTTGACTGCAAGAGCCTCAGCCGCCCGCAGCTGCTCTATCCACTCCCATGCCTCTCTAAGCCTCCCTCCGAAATGCTCGTCGACGAAACAGAGCCTCAGCTGCTCGAGGAGCTTGTCATCAGCGCCTTTGGCCCGCTCTGCTAGGCTACGCCAGTCGCAACTAGCCTCCAACAGCCACCCTCATAGAGCTACACGCGGCTGCCCTCGTTTAAACGGGTCAAGAGCTGGAGACCAGCTGGCCGAGATATACCGTATAGGAGTGTAGCCGAATCCCGTCACACCGAGGGGCGCACGCCATGTTCAGAGCTACGCTCGGATGGCTGACGCTACTCCAGCTCTCGAGGTACGAGAGCTATGATGTCCCATGGGTCCCGACGAGGAAAGAGCTGCTAAAACACATCATGAGGGTTGCGAAGGTTGGGCCCAACGACATCTTCTACGACCTGGGCTGTGGCGACGGGAGGGTCGTCATAGAGGCCGCTAAGAGAGGGGCTAGGGGCGTGTGCGTCGAGATACGAGAGGAGCTCATCAAGACAGCAATGGAGAATGCTAGGCGGGAGGGCGTGGCCGACCGGATTAGGTTCATACACGGCAGCTTCACCGACGTGGACCTAAGCGACGCTACGATAGTCTACATGTACCTGTTGACGAGGGTCAATAAGATGCTGAGGCCGAAGCTTGAGCGGGAGCTTAGACTCGGCGCCAGGGTGGTCACGCTCGACTTCGAGATACCCGGGTGGAGGCCTGTCCACGTCGAGAAGCATTACACCGGGAGCCTCGAGAGGATAATCTACCTGTACGTCAAGGGGGTCAGCGACCTCCACGCTTAGCCTCCAGCATCGCCGCGACGAGAATAGGGACTATCAGCGTCGCATCACCGTACACCACTACATGCTCGGCTTCCGGTCTAACCTTGCCCCATGATATCGCCTCACGGGGGTGCGCGCCGCTCAGGCTGCCGTCATACTCGACGGCGGTCGTAACATACACTACGAAGTCTAGGCCTTCCTTGAACTGGTTCCACCAGATAGTGTGGTGCTTGCTTATACCGCCGCCTATTATCAGGGCGCCGGTCTTCTCGCCTCTCGATGCAGCCCCGAATACTATGTCGGCGAGCTCCTGCTCATCCTTGAACGGGTCTATCTCTAGGTCGCGGTGGGTCCTGGTATAAGTGAAGAGGGCTGTGCCGAAGGCGCCGTCAAGCCACCCCGGCACGTAGACGCCCACGCCCTTCTCATAGGCTGCGCGCAGTATGCTATGCTCGTCTTCAATCCTCTTGCCTATCTCGTGGAGTATCTCGCGTACGCCCCACCTCCTATCCCTCGGCAGCTCGTCCAGTACGCGGTAGACGAACTTCTCTATGCGGGGCCCGTAGTCCTCGACGGGTATGAACACGTTGCCCAACCTGTGTATCTCGAGGCTGCGGAGCACACGGTCATCCATCTCGAAGAAGCCCTTGTAGTACTTTCCTCCAGTCCCCCTCGCAACATCATGGTCTATGGTGCCGCACGTAGTAACCACAACGTTGAAGAGACCCTCGCGTATCGCCTGGGCGAGTATACCACGGAGACCCGTTGCAACCAGGTTAGCTGTGAAGGCGAGGAAGCGCCACTTCGCCTCCCTGAGCATCCTCTCCAACACTCGGACTGCGCGGGCGAGGTGCCCGGCCATGAAGCCGTGGATGTCCTCGTAGAGCTTTACGAGCTCTGATAGGGTCATTGAGGGGTCTACTGTACGGTCGACGACGGGCTCTTTGAGGAGCTCCTCGCGCCTGGACAATCCCCGGCACCGGAAATCAGCGCTTTACGGTGGGTGTGTGGTAAGCACAGCGGTGCATAGTTGTGGCTAAGATATTCCGAGATGAGGATGCCTCGCTGGAGCCGCTTAAGGATAAGACGATAGCAGTGATAGGTTATGGTAGTCAGGGTAGGGCGCAGGCGCTCAACCTGCGCGATAGCGGGCTTCACGTGATAATCGGGGTTAGGAAGGGGGGCAAGTCGTGGGAGCGTGCTAAGAGCGAGGGCTTCGAGGTCTACACTATAGACGAGGCTGTGAAGAGGGCAGACGTAATCCTCATGCTCATACCGGACATGGTGCAGCCCGAGGTGTGGAAGCAGTACGTTGAGCCCAATCTACGCGAAGGCATGGTAGTGGATTTTGCACACGGCTTCAACATCCACTACGGGCTCATAAAGCCGCCGAAGTACGTCGATGTCGTCATGGTTGCGCCTAAGAGCCCCGGCTACATGGTCCGAGAGATGTTCGTAAAGGGGTATGGCGTTCCCGCGCTCGTAGCCGTCCACCAGGATTACAGCGGCAAGGCGCTCGACTACGCCCTCGCGATTGCAAAGGGGATAGGGTGTACGAGGGCAGGTGTGATACTCACGACGTTCAAGGAGGAGACTGAGACCGACCTTATAGGAGAGCAGACTGTGCTCGTCGGCGGCCTCATGGAGCTGATAAAGAAGGGGTTCGAGACGCTCGTCGAGCTCGGCTACCAGCCGGAGGTCGCCTACTTCGAGGTGCTTAACGAGGCCAAGCTCATCATGGACCTTATATGGCGGTACGGCATCAGCGGCATGCTCCGCAACGTGTCCGAGACCGCGAGGTACGGGGGCCTCACTGTCGGCCCGCGTGTCATAGACGAGCATGTGAAGGAGAATATGAAGAAGGCTGCGCAGCGCGTCATTAGCGGGGAGTTTGCGCGCGAGTGGATAGAGGAGTACCGCAGGGGGATGCCGACGCTGAAGAGGCTTCTCGAGGAGGTGGAGAAGCATCCGATAGAGCAGGTTGGACGCGAGCTCCGCAAGATAATCTTCGCTGCTGAGGAGAAGGGGGAGAGTGGATAGTCAGCCAACCCGGCTCACGTCACCGGTTTAAACCTCGGGCCGGGGTTCGCTTCCGGCGCGTTCATCACGCCGGGGATGATGTTGGCGAAGCCAGAGTCTTTTGGCTTTACCCTGCGCGTCGCACTGCTCGTGCTGAGGGGGTACAGGGAGTGGACAGAGGGTCTCGGCGAGGATAGGGAGTGGTTAATCCAGGCTAGGCAGGCTGAGATGTATTCGCTTATGAGCGTCGAGGCTGCGAGCGTTGGCGCCCTTACAGTCCCGTTCCGCCACGATGTGCACCTGGTGCTTGCGTCGGGTGTGCCACGGGAGAGTCTCGAATACTTGTCGGCGAGGCTTGCCGAGGTTTCACCGACCCCCGTCGAGCTTAGAGTGGGGTGCGGCTCTACACCAGCCGAGGCGGTGACCAACGCGAGCAGAGGGGTGCAGGTGTGCCAGGGCAGAGAGGCCACCATCATAGCACACATTGATATAAACTCGATAACGAGGGTTGATAGGAGCGACGGGGTCTACGCGTCATACCTGCGGATAGCGAGGCTATACTCTAGGCTTGTGGATGAGCTCTCAGAGTACGGCGCTATAGTCTCGTACCTCGGAGGGGATAACATCCTGGCCATCCTCCCGTTTAACCGCGATGCGCTCCACATAATAGAGGATGTGGCCGAAGATGAGGATGCGAAAGTCGGCGTAGGGGTGGCTGTGAAGCCGCGCGAGGCTGCAAGGCTCGCAACCAAGTGCCTGGATGCTATACGCGCAGGGATACCCGAACGGCTCCTCGTATGCAAGGCTATCGACGGCGTATTGTAGCACGTAGCTCGGGATTTTGTTAAAGGGGGCTTAGAGTGGGACTGTCCCGGAGGGTCTAGCGGCAGCCTTGCAAAGGCCCTTGTTTAGGAAGGGTGTAATGCTACGCTGTGTATCCTGCGGTGCCCTCTACGAGCCTGACCCAAAGCTCTTCAGGTGCCCGCGTTGCGGGGGGCTCCTCGAGGTAGTCGTGCCGACTGAGGGGGTGTCGTGGTCCTCGTTTCGGGGGCGAGGAGTCTGGCGGTATAGGAGCCTCCTGCCGCTCGCTGATGAGGTGAAGCCGGTATCGCTTCGCGAGGGTGACACTCCACTCATACGATGCGAGAATATAGAGGAGTACGTGAGGAGGAGGACGGGTAGAGCGCCGCGTATCTACGTCAAGTTCGAGGGCGCTAATCCAACCGGCTCCTTCAAGGACCGTGGGATGACGGTCGTATCTACGATAGCAAGGGAGCTTAGGGTTAGGCTGGTTGCAGCCGCGTCAACGGGGAACACCGCGAGCAGCGCCGCCGCTTACACGGCGAGGGCCGGGCTGCGCATGGTACTCGTTCTGCCGAGGGGGAAGGTGGCGCTAGGCAAGCTGGGGCAGAGTATACTCCACGGCGCCTCTATAATAGAGGTTGACGGGAGCTTTGACGACGCGATGAAGGCGGTTATGGAGGCCGTTGAGGCGAGCAGGGGCGCGATATACCCGTTCAACAGTTTCAACCCGTGGCGCCTCGAGGGGCAGAAGACGATAGCCTTCGAGGTGGCCGAGGAGATAGGAGTCCCGGACTACGTGGTAGTGCCAGTCGGCAACGGGGGCAACATATCCGCGATATGGAAGGGCTTCAACGAACTCTACGACGCTGGCCTCGTCGGGAAGAAACCGCGGATGATAGGCGTTCAGGCTGCGGGGGCGGCGCCTCTCGCAGAGGCTTTCGAGAGGGGCTTGGATAAGCCTCTCTTCGTCGAACACCCAGAGACTATAGCGACGGCTATTCGCATCGGTAAACCGGTCAACTGGCCGAAGGCCATGAGGGCTGTAAGGGAGAGCGGAGGCAGGTTCGTGAAGGTCAGTGACGATGAGATACTAGATGCCATGAAGATGCTGGGTGCGCGTGAAGGGATAGGCGCTGAGCCCGCAGGCGCCTCAAGCCTAGCTGGCTTCCTGAAACTCGCCGAAGAAGGCTACTTCGACGAGGGCGACACGGTGGTGCTCATAGTGACCGGGCATGCGCTGAAAGACCCCGATTCCATGCTTAGGCTGAGCGTTGATAGGAGAGAGGCCCGCAGCTCCGAGGAGGCTGTCAGGATGCTACTCTCTATGCTGCACTGACGCGGCGACCATCAACGGCTTGGTGAATCCCTATAGGATTGTCACAGCCTCTTTCATATCATACCAATTGGTTATATTCTAGAGGCTGGTTCTAAGCGCGGGCGCGGAAGATGCCGTATCTCGACACGCGCATGTTGAAGACGCTTAGCGAGAAGCTAGAGGAGGGCTGGTTCCACTACCGGGAGTTTATCGAGCGGTTCGGGAGCAGCGAGCAGGCGCTGCGCGCCCTCCTGGACCTCTACTCGCAGGGCTTGCTAGACATTCGAGGGGAAGAGGAGTTCCTAGTTACGGATTATGGTAGGAGGATTGTGGAGGCCTGGAGGTCGGCCGGGGAGCCCAGTGTCGACCCGTGGCTCGACTCTAGGATATTCTCGATGATATACTCGTCTGTGAAGGCTGGCGGCAGGGTGCCCGGCGAGTGGAGGAGACTGCTCGAGGAGAGGGGGTTCGTGATTGGGGAGGAGCTGGCACCAGCCGGGTATATAGTCTACGAGGTCTACGAGAAATCTCCGAAGAGGCTAGTGGTCACCAAGGCGATAGCGGCTGCCCTCCTCGAGGTGCCGGAGGGGCCTGCTGAGAAGACGTTCTACGAGACCAAGTGGCTTGACACGCTTGAAGCCATGGGGCTTATAGCCAAGAGCGTCGTAACCACCAGCTTCTACGCGTTGACGGGTCCCGGGCGCCTGTTGAGAATGGCCTTCCAGAGGATAAACATCGATGCGCCGTATCCCGCGCTCGTCAACCCGGGCATCGTAGATGCGTTGAGGAGGGTTGAGCGGGGCGAGCGTCTAGAGGAGGACAAGGAGAAGATGCTCGGAGTCATAGGCTACCTGTCGGGTACAGGGAAGCTTACGTACGCCGCCAGGCTGGTGTTGAGGGCCTACGAGCTTCTAAACAGGCCTATATTCACGCCGCCGACGGCGCTCTCAAGGCACGAGCTTAGGCTCATGGAGGCTATACGCGAGCAGTGGGAGAAGGCTAAGACGAACCCCGAGCTCGTCCCGACCAGGAAGCTTCTCTCGGAGAAGCTTGAACGAGAGTGGAGGCTTAAGCACTACAGCATAGGCCTCACACTATACCAGCTCGAGGCCCTCGGCCTGGTTAGGGAGGAGGTGAACGAGAAGGGTAAGCAGGTTGTAAAGCTGACGCCCTTCGGCGAGCGCATACTCAACATCAGCAGGGGTAGAGAGGCGTCTGTCCTCGCAGTGAAGGCTCTCGTCGAGGCGGACTCCGGCAGGTCGCCCTCCGAGCGCTGGATATCGCTCGCCCAGGAGCAGGGGGTGCTCGGGCCCGGCGGCCCCACGTCCTACGGCCTCGCCCTGGCGAGGGCTTCGCGTGAAGCAGAGAGAAGCATACTCGTGACCAACCTCGAAGCGCTTATACTGAAGAGGCTCCCCGAGTCTAGAAGCGTGCCGCGCGACGACCTCGTGAAGAGCCTGGTCGCGCAGGGGTTTGAAGAGGAGGAGGTGAGGACTGCGCTCGACAAGCTGGAGTCCAAGGGGCTTATCGAGACGAGGCTCGACGATAGGATAGAGATAAGCAGCGTAGGGCTCATAGTCAAACAGGCGCTGCTGGGCGTACCCAGCGGGGTCGCGACACCGGTACACCCCCACCTCATACGCGTCCTCGAGGCCGTGAAGAAGCTCGGGACGGAGGACGTGGCCGACCTTGTCAACGAGACGAAGCTCGACCTGGACACTGTGAAGACCGCACTTATACTTGCAAGAGCCTGCAAGTACCTGGGGAGGTACGGTACGCTCACAGCCGAGGGGGAGGCCCTCCTAGAGGCCGTGAAGATGCTACGGAGCATGAAGCTACTGCCTGCCGGCGAGACCGGGGAAGAGTAATGGACCGCCGCGACATCGTCTATACCCTTCTACAGCTCGTCCCGATGGGGTACGTGGTCACCTACTCGCTCCTAGCCAGGCTAGCGGGTACATCACCCCGCGCCATAGGCGCCTATATGAGGAGTAACAAGAGACCCATCATAGTACCATGCCATCGTGTCGTGAAGAGCGATGGTAGCCTCGGGGGCTACTCGGCGGGAGGACCGCGGGTCAAAAAGAAGCTGCTCCAGCTTGAGGGGGTCGCTTTCGAAGGGGATAGGGTCTCGGGCAAGAGCCTCATACGAGACGAGGAGAGCTTCTGGAGGGTACTCGAGGAGCACGGACACATAGTGGATTTCGACGCCGACCCGTAGAGGGGCCGGTGTTTAATACCACGATGTGAGCTTCTTATACCATGGCGGGTGGGCTCATGCCCATCGAGCGAGTGAAGACCGGCATACCCGGGATGGATGAGATACTCCACGGCGGTATCCCGAAGAGGAACGTCGTGCTGGTCAGCGGCGGGCCTGGGACAGGCAAGACTATCTTCGGCCAACAGTACCTCTGGAACGGCCTCCAGATGGGCGAGCCCGGTATACTAGTCGCGCTGGAGGAGCACCCAGTACAGATTAGGCTCAACATGCAGCAGTTCGGCTGGGATGTTAGGCCCTACGAGCGAGAGGGAATGTTCGCGATTATAGACGCGTTCACCGGCGGTATAGGCGAGGCTGCGAAGAGAGAGAGGTACGTGGTGAGAGACCCCAGCGACGTCGGGCTCCTGATAGACGTGTTGAAGGAGGCTATACGAGACATCGGAGCCCAGAGGGTCGTGATAGACTCCGTGTCGACCCTCTACCTAACCAGGCCGAGCATAGCCAGGAGCGTCGTCATGATGCTCAAGAGGGTGCTAAGCGGGCTCGGCACTACAAGCCTCCTGATAAGCCAGGTGTCTGTTACCGAGAGGGGTTTCGGAGGCCCGGGCGTCGAGCACGCAGCCGACGGCATAATCCGCCTTGACCTCGACGAGATTGAGGGTGAGTTGAAGAGGAGCCTCATAGTCTGGAAGATGAGGGGCACAAGCCACTCTATGAGGAGGCATCCCTTCGTCATAACCGATAAGGGCATCATCGTCTACCCGAACAAGGTGCTTAGGATAACGAGGCGTGGCGTCTTCGAGGAGGAGATAAAAGAGTAGAGCCTAACCGTGTACAACAACCCTCTTCACATCGTTCGATTTTAGCATATTCTCGCCGGGTATACCCACGTTCTCCTCGACGAGCCCCACCCCCCAGAGCTCACGCTTGAGCAGCTCCCTGACCGCGACTCGAATCGCCTCGCTTCTCGTGGAATACCTGCCCATGCGTACGAGCTCGTCCAGGCCTTCGACATAGGTCTCGGGCATCTTAACAGTCACGAGCTTCAAGCCGCCTGCCACCGTTCTAGACGTGTGTAGCGCCGCTAGGGGTTTCAGCGGGGGCGGTAACACCCCCCGTACTACATGTTGGTGTAGCGCGATGCGCGAATGTAGGGTTGTTTTCGAAGAGTGGGTTATCCCCGAGACTCATCCGCGTAGAGATAGCCTGCTTGAACGCGAGAAGCTCGTGGAGGCCGTGTGCGAGGGTATAGTCGTGCCGCAGGGGCTGATAGCCCACGGTAGAGGCGAGTGCTTCGACTACCTCCTCGGCGAGCAGACGATACCCCCGGCGCTCGACGCTGAGAGAGCTGCAGCCGCAATGTTCCACCTGGCAAAACACCCCGTCATATCCGTGAACGGCAATACAGCCGCGCTCGCGGCGAAAGAGGTTGTGGAGCTCGCCGATGCCACCGGGGCGTTGATAGAGGTTAACCTCTTCTACAGGACGAAGGAGCGCGCAGAGAAGATAGCAGAGCTGCTGAGAGAGGCCGGTGCACGCGAAGTACTCGGCGTAGACGATGCAACTGTACGCATACCCGGCCTTGACAGCATGCGTGGGCTTGTATCGCCACGAGGCATATACCGAGCGGACTACGTACTCCTCGGCATCGAAGACGGTGATAGGACGGAAGCACTTGTGAGAATGGGGAAGACCGTAGCAGCGATCGATCTCAACCCGTTGTCGAGAACCAGTTTAGCCGCAACGATACCAATACCGGATCATGTTCGAAGAGCACTGCGTAACATTAAGCGAGAGTATGAGAGGATGGACAGGGAGGAAGCAAAACATGTAATAGAAGGTTTTGACGCGAAACGAGTCATCGCAGCTACGCTACGCTATATATCGTCTAGGCTTGAGCAGCTCGCCGCACAGATGCTAGGGGAGCAGCCTAAGCGTTAACACACATCACGAAAATCTAAACTGTAATATTTGAGGTACATAACGACTTAATATAGCGCATCGTTCTCCTCGTAACCGGAAAATACTAACCAAACTAGTCAGCCTGAATAACGCTCTAAAAGGCCATACGCGACCACACAATATGTAGTTACCTAAGCTTTGTAAATACCTTCTATACGCGCATATACTGTGGGAGAGACGATGCCCCAGTATGGCGGCGTGCGTAAAAGCAAGAGAGACGTCATTGAGATACTCCATGATATCCTCAACTGTGTCTATGAGCTGCAGATACGTAACCGGTTGAGACCTGTACCTAAGACTAGTGTAATGCAGTGCAGCAATCTAAACACGAATACGTTCCGTAGACACCTCTCAATGCTACTATCCAACGGTATGGTCGCTGTTGAGCCACTGAGCGATAAACTGCTGATAACGATACAGGGCATCATATTCAAGAGAGCTGCGTTGAAGCTCCTTGAGAAGCTCCAACTTGGAGTGATGAAGCCCAGCCTTGTGTCGATAGGCACGCAGGCTTTCACTCTTATAGCCGAACAGAGGCCAGAGGTCATAAAGGTGGATAATGGTTCCCTATTAACCGTTGCAATGGAAACATGCGATTATGTCATCGCCGCGACTGGAGACCGCATCGCATGTCTCGCAGAGAAGGGCGGAAGGGTTCTGCTAGTATGCTGCGAGGGGCTCAACTGCAGGGTCTCGCTTGAAGCTCCATCACCCCCGCAGCTTAGGCTAGACGATGTTATACGGGCCGCCCTGTCCTGCTTACACGGAGGATGAGGCCGCCGACCCCCGCCCCCCGCCGAGAGGCGGGCACAACCCGTTCGATGACGCGGGGTTTCCTAGGCGGCCGATAAGATACTCTACATTTAATAAGGGGTCTAGAGCCTCGCTTATCTTGTGGGGTCTAGGGCTGGGATATATGCTACGTCTGCTGTCTAGGCTCTTCCGTCGTGCTATGAGCGAAGAGGGTGGTTTCGTATAGGTGTCGCTAGACTGGTGATATCGATACTGCTGGCAGCCCTCTTCGCATACATGGCGTTGAGGGAGCTGAAGAGCGACGAGGTTTGGAGCCTGATATACCTGCTCATAAGCCTCGAGTATGGCCTAGACATGATTGGAGCCGCCAAGCCTAAGGCGAAGAGCCCGAAGAGCGGCAAGTAACCGTATCTAGTCGCTGCACCTCTTTTCTCTTGCGTTTTTCTCTTGTCTCGTTGTGTTCGTCCCGGGGTAAGGCTATTCTGCTGGCTTACGGTAGACCGCCAGGGTCTCCTCCTTTGACATGCCCGGGTTACGCTGGTAAAATTGCGGTCGTGGACCTTGGGGAGGATAAGGTTAGTATTGTTGAGACTCCGGAGCGGCTCTGTAGGGATTTTATAGGCGGCAAGGGGTTCGTATACGCGCTTGTCTCTAGGTATGCGAGCTTCTCGAGCAGCGACCCGCTCTACGACCCGGGTAACGTTGTAGTGGTTGCCCCGGGCGCCCTCGCGGGCCTCGCACCAGCGTCTAGCAAGGTTGCGTTTGGCGCACGGAGCCCCCTTTCCGGGCTGATCTGCGACTCTTACGCCGGGCAGGTTTTCGCCGCGAAGATGAAGTATGCTGGCTTCGACGCCCTGATAATCCGCGGTGTCGCGGCCGAACCCGTCTACATCCTCCTTTACAACGGGCGTGTCGAGGTGAGGAGCGCCGCTAGGATATGGGGCGCCTATACCTGGGATGCTACGGCGGAGTTGAAGAGGGAGACGTGGAGGGGTGCGTCGGTCGCGGCGATAGGCCCAGCTGGGGAGAAGCTGGTGAGGTACGCGAATGTGATTATCGATGGTTTCAGGTCTGCCGGGAGGTGTGGCATCGGCGCCATCCTCGGCTACAAGAGGGTGAAGGCGATTGTAGTCTATGGCGGTAGGAGGCCTCGAGTCGCCGACCCTGAGGGCTGGAAGAAGAGCTGTGTCGAAGTGTACAAGACGCTACAGTCTAAGCCCAGCGCCGAGTACATGTCGAAGTATGGCACGCTTAGAGGTGTAGAGGCATGCTCTAAGTGGTCCATGTGCCCAGGGAGGCATTGGAGGAGGCCGGCGCCGCCGCGAGAGCTGGTCGAAAAGGTGTCCGGCAAGGCGTTTCTCGAGAGGCAGGTGGATAGGAGGACGTACTCGGAGTACGCTGGTGTAATCTGGGGCTGGGCTTGCCCCGTGAAGTGTAGTAAGCTTGTCCGGCCGAGGATAGAGGGGTTCGAGCACCTCCTCGTCAAGCCGGAGTACGAGAATATAGCGATGCTGGGCGTGATATTCGACATTTACGATCCCGACGAGGTGTTGAAGCTAGAGTGGCTCGTCAACAACCTTGGAATGGATTCGATTAGCTTCGGAGAGACAGCCTCCTGGCTCATAGAGCTGTATAGCGAGGGGCTCCTGGACAGGAGGGAGGTTGGCGGCCTAACCGTCGAGCCCAGGTTCGGCGACCCGCGCGTCGTCGAGGAGCTTGCAAGGCTCACGGCGGAGCGTAGGGGCATAGGGGCGGTGCTGGCGGAGGGCGTCGAGAAGGCTGCTAGGCTGCTAGGCAGGGGTGGCGAACGAGGCGTCCATGTTAAGGGCTTGGAGTCTGCCGCGTGGGACCCGCGGGGGTGGCTGGGCCTAGCACTCAGCTATGCTACCGCCGATGTGGGCGCCTCGCATCTCAGGGGGTGGCCTCAGCCTAGGAGGAGGCCCAGCGAGGGTTTCGACGAGAGGGCTTTGAAGACACTGATAGAGGATAGGGATTGGAAGGCTCTACTCGACACTCTGGGTCTCTGTTCGTTCGTCCCCTATGAGCGCGAAGAGGTAGAGAAGATGCTCAAGTCTGCCTTGGGGAGGAGCGTCGACGAGATATGGAGCATCGGGTGGAAGGTGGAGGCGATTGCGAGGATATACGGTGCGCTGGCGGGGCGCGTACCCGAGGGCGACAGGATACCGGAGAGGTGGATGGAGCCGATACCCGAGGGCAGCATGAAGGGCGAGAGGGCATTCCGGGACCTCGAGGAGTTCAGGAGAGCGTTGCTAAGCTTCTACCGTGCACGGGGATATGATGAGAAGCTCGGCATCCCGACGAGGGAGACGTTGGAGAGGCTGGGGTTGACGAGATACAGTTGGATAGTCGAGGCGTGGGAGAGGGCTAGGAGGGAGGTTGAGAGGCGACTATCCGCCGAGGCTCCGGGTTGAAGACCTGAGCGTGGAGTACCCGGAGTTCCGCCTAGGCCCCCTCACTTTCACGTTGGGCAAAGGACTCCACGCTATACTCGGGCCTAACGGCGCCGGGAAGACTACACTGCTCCGCGCGATAGCCGGGCTTCTCCCGAGGAGAGGTCGCGTGCTGCTCGGCGATATCGAGCTAAGGGGAGGAGCGTGGAGATTCATATCGTCTAACTTAGCAGAGCCTCCCATAGGCTTCAACGCCACAGTAGCCGACTACGCCAGACTGTACGTCGGTAGGGTCTCGAGGGACTGGAGGGAGAGGACTGAAGCAGTCTTCTCGAAACTGGGTGTGCGGCAAATGCTTGGCAGGAGTTTCGAGGAACTTAGCGCGGGTCAGAGGAGCCTAGCATTGTCGCTTATCGCCATTGCAAGGCCATCCCCACTGCTACTGTTGGACGAGCCTTTCGCCCACCTTGACCCCTACTGGAGGTGTAGACTTCTAGAGCTCCTCCAGAGGGAGTCCTCAAGACGCATAGTGGTCTACACTACGCACGAGTTCGACACCCCGCGCTACACCGACACTCTCATCCTAATCCGGGATGGCATTATCGTGGCAGAGGGCCGCCCAGAGGAGATACTAGTCGCAGAGAACCTTGAGAGGCTGTATGGAACCGGCTTTGTGGTAAAAGAGGGGTGTGTTACTGTGAAGTGTGCCGGGGCCGATGAGAGACGGGCTATACACCGAGGCTTGTGAGGAAGTGCCGCGGCTTAATACCCGGTCGAGGCCCCACTAGTTAGGGTTGAAGTGTAGTTGGAGAGCGGCGGTATAGCAGCCTTCCTCGTAAACCTGTTCGAGGCTATCCCGCGTTCTACGCGCCAAGAGGTTGTCAGGCTCGTGGTTGAAGAGTTAGGATTGAGTAAGAGTGAAGTCGCACGAATGATGGGCGTGACTCCATCAGCTGTAACGAGGTTCGTCAAAGGCGAGGCCGCTCCGAGCCCGGAGAGCCTCGCCAAGCTATTCTTATCGCTTGAGCCCGACGAGAGGGTATATATACTCAACCTCGTACTCGAGTATGTAACGTCGCTCCTGCGGAACATCCGCCTACTCATAGACCGCGGCCTGGTGAACACCGACGAGAGGATGCTCGAGATAAGCGTAGAAGAGCTCATCGACACCGCGATGCTGCTACTGGAGCCGACGGAGGGCTACCGCGGGGCTCAATCCTCACCACCTCGGCTAGGGGAGCGTCTCTCGTCAAAGCCCCCCGTCGGCCCAGAGACCAGCTCGAGGCTCCGCAGCAGACTATAACTATACTCTATTATCTCCTCAGCGGTTGACCTTGCGCTCAAGATTTTCGAGACCGGAGCCTCTATCCTGACCCGAAGCTCCTCGCCGCCTACCTCCTCCTCGATCTTCAGCCACGAGGGTGCTGTAGCGTCATCGGGGCGTATGGCGCGGTATAACGCGTCGCACTTGCTGCGGGAGCCGCAGGGTATGCGTATCTCGAGTATCACTCTCCTGAGGCACTGGGGGTCGGCCCTGCGCGGGCCCCTCATCCCCTGGAAGTCGGCCCTTTCGAGCCTCTCCATCCCCCCTGGCGGCTTATGGCGAGAATCCTTTAAACAATGTTATGGCTCCATGTGTGTGACGATGGCGGCGTAGGTGCGGGACGGCTTGCTCAGCGTCTTTGCGAGGCTGGTCGCGATGACGGCGGAGTTGTTGAAGGATAAGAGGGTGAGGCTGCTGGTACTGGCGGCTGTTACAGCGGTAGCGCTCTTCACGTTCACGAACAGCTATGATTACAATGTGTTTAGACACTGGATTATCGCCTCCGAGGTGCTAGGAGTGCTTGACATCTACGATGCGAGGCTCATCTTTGGCCACGTGTACCGCGTCGTATATCCGCCACTTGCGCCGCTCCTCTTCATAACTAGCGTCTACCCGCTGCTGTTGCTAAACCCGCGTACATTCCTACTCCCGTACCCCAATCTACTGGTACGGATTCTCGCAAAGACTCCGATAGTGCTCTCTGTGCTGGGAGGTTACTATGTATTGGAGAGGAGGGCGGGTGAGAAGGCGTCAAAACTGCTAGTGACTAACCCGGTTCTACTCTTCCTGCTTACAGCCTACTTCTTCGACATACCCGCCGCGATAGCCGCGGCGGCCGCACTGCTATACATAGACGCCCCGCTAGTCGCAGGCGCGGCTCTGGCGGTAGCCACGCTCCTTAAGCAGGTGTTCGCCGTGCTAGCCCTACCGGCAATCCTCTACTATCTGGCTCGACGCGAGAAGAGGAAGATGTTCACGTTCCTAGCGGTTTATACGGCTTTGACGGCCGGGTTCATGCTGCCCTTCATCGTCGCCAACGGGTTGAACGCTATCATAGAGCCTATACTCTTGTTCCACATGCATAGGCCTCCTCAGGGCGCATCGCTATGGACGATCGTGCTCGTCGAAAGCGGGTATAACGCGCGGCTTGCGATACACGTTTCAAAGCTATGGCTGCCCATGTTCATCGCGCTTGCCGCACTTGCATTCTACCGGGGGAGGCGTGCACTACGCGATAGAAGCGGTGTGCTACTCGTCTCGGCCGCTATGCTGGCGGCGCTTCTCGCCTCGAGCAAGGTTGTCAACCCACAGTATCTAGCATGGCTGCTGCCCTTCATCGCCGCCATCGTCTCGCTGGGTCTTGCAGACGAGAGGCTCATAGTACTGTTCAATGTTGCAGGCATAGCCGCAATCCTCTACCCGACGCTCCTCCCGTACGCTGCCGCTGTGATACACGCGCCGGTCTATCTCGAAGAAGAGATGAGGTGGCTGACGCCGCAGCAGGTGGAGAAGCTCGTTATAGATGCTGCTCCCGAGCTGGCACCAAGGCTGATTAGCCTGGCGAGAGGCAACCCACTCCTCTACGCTATCCTCTACACGATATATCACGAGTGGCGCATAGTCGAGCCGGTACTAAGCATAACCTATACGCTCTCGATGCTCGCGATATACTATATGCTGTTGCAGGCGCTAACCGAATATTGGAGGGGTGGCACACAGAGCTAGGGCCATGGTCTTGGCGGGCATCCTTGAGAAGATAGGCCCTGGCGACAAGGCCCCCGAGATCGTCAATGTGATAATCGAGATACCCATGGGGAGCAGCGTGAAATACGAGTTCGACAAGGAGCTGGGCGTTATACGGGTAGACCGCTTCCTATACACGAGCATGGTATACCCGTTCAACTATGGCTTCATACCTGGGACCCTCGAGGAGGACGGGGACCCGGTTGACGTCCTGGTGTTGAGCAGGGAGCCAGTCTACCCGGGCACGCTGATAGAGGCGAGGCCTGTAGCCCTCCTAGTCATGGAGGATGAGGAGGGGCCGGATAGCAAGGTCGTCGCAGTTCCAAAGGAGAAGCTTGACCCTCTCTACGCGAACATCAGGGACGTCAATGATATACCGGAGCCGCTCAAGGATAAGATAAGGCACTTCTTCGAGCACTACAAGGAGCTTGAGCCCGGCAAGTGGGTTAAGGTGAAGGAGTGGAGGAACGCGGAAGAGGCTAGGCGTAAGATACGCGAAGCGATAGAGAGGTATAAGAGGCAGAAGGGGCAGGGCTGATGAACTGTGAAGAGGAGGCACCTATACCTGCCGGTCTTGCTGTTTACCCTCGCGCTCCTAGCGCCAGTAGCGCTCGCCTACTCACCCCACGGGTTCTACATCGCCGAGCTATATTGTAACGGTTCACTCGTGGCCGTCGGGATTGTAGGGCTTCAGGGTGTATTCGCGTATCCGCCGATAGCTCATTGTGACGGAGGCTACTTGTTAACCGGGAAGGCGTTGGAGGCTACACTTGAACATGGAGTTCGAATAGCTGGCAGGTACGTCCTAGCGGCGAATGGTGTACGGCTCGTGGCGGTCCTGTATCCGGGTAGGCCTGGTTCCTACATACTCCCGGTGCTCTACGCAATACTATTGGTGCTCGTAGCTCTAGCCGTATTAGCATTGATGCATAGAGAGGAGCTGGAGCTTCTCTAAGAGGTTAAAGTGGATGCGGTTCGAGCAGCTACGCACTAGCCACAAATTATCCCGGATAACGGCGGAGCTTGGCGCGTGAGAAGGTGATATGGTGAAAGTTCGGCCTATGTGCTCTGCATGCATACTCCTCACGCGTGCCAAGGAGCTTGAGCAGCTGGCAGGCGTTGGAGTTGAAGACGCGCTTGCAGGGTTTAGGACCATAACAGAGTCTGTGGGCGTATACCTCGGCCCGGATATCGAGCTGTCTCTCCTCGCCACCGCTAGCTTCCGTAAGCTCAAGAAGCTGCTCGGCGACGAGGATATCTATTCAACCGTCAGGGAGAAGCTTGAACCGGCTGTACGTAAGGCTGTAGAGGGGCTCCGCAAGCACTACGAGAAGCTCGAGGGCCGTGAGCGTTTCGCATTCGCGGTTAAGGTCGCCGCAGCGGGCAACGCGCTTGACCCTGCGAGACCCTACCTCGACCCCTACGTTCACGACGTAAACTCTGTTACGAGAATAGAGATGAAGCGTAACGACATGCTCGAGATATACGAGCAGCTCGTCAACGGCGCCATATCAACCGTTGCCTACGTCTTCGACAACTCTCTCGAAGCCTACTACGATACTCTCCTCATCCGCGAGCTCCAGGAGCATGGTGCCAGCGTAACGGGTATAGTGAAGAGCTCAAAGTTCGAGGATGACTTGACGCTGGAGGAGGCTAGGAGGTACGGCATCGATAATATACTTGACGATATAGTGGAGACGGGTAGCGACGCTGCATCCCTAATCGTGGACGAGGTTACAGACCAGGCGTGGAGTACTGTCAACAACGTGGACCTCGTGATTGTCAAGGGGCCGCTGAACTACCTCCACTTTAGGAATAACAGGGTGAAGCCAAGGACCTATGCGATACTGCGTGTGCCGTGCAAGCTTCTGGCGAAAGAACTGGGTGTGACCATAGGCTCTTATATCGCTATCCGTGTCTAACACCGCCCCTCCCCAGCCGGATGTGCGCTTTTGCAAGATGCCCTGCGGCCAGCGCTGCTAGTAGGCTCAGCTCGCCGGCGAGCACGGCGGCGGCAACTATCTCTGCGAACTTCTTCGCGTTTGTGCCGGGAGGGTTGCCGGAGCCCGCCACGCCCATCAGTGCGAGCGCCTCCCTCTGGGTCGGTAGCCTTGTACCTCCTCCGACGGTCCCGACTTCGAGGGAGGGCAGCGTCACGGAGATGTAGAGGTCTCCGTTGCGCACTTCGGTCCACGTGTATCCCATACTACTCTCCACTACCTGCGCCACATCCTGCCCCGTCGCGATGAATATCGCTGCTATTATGTTTGCATAGTGGGCGTTGAACGACACGCTGCCCGCGCGCGCAGAGCCTAGCAGGTTCTTAGCCGTGTTAACCTCGTGTATTGCCTCCGGTGTCGTCTTTAACACCTTCTCGACGACGTGGCGCGGTATCAGCGCCTCGGCGACAACCGTCTTGCCCCTACCCAGCAGCGCGTTGAGAACTGCTGGCTTCTTGTCGACGCACATATTGCCGCTTAATGCTATCACGCGAACCTCTCCATCATATTCTTTCACGAGCCTCTCTAGCGCCTTATCCGTCGCGATGGTGGCCATGTTCATGCCCATGGCGTCGCCGGTCTCGTATTCGAACCTCAGCCAGACGAGGTTCCCGGTTATCCAGTAGCGTATCCTCTTGAGCTTCCCGTGCCTGGTCGTAGACTCTGCAGCCTCGCGAAGCTTCTCCATGTTCTCCTCGACCCATTTGACGAGGCGGACCGCCTCCTCGACGCTCGGCGTCCATAGGACGGGTGCCCGCGCCATGCCATCGTAGAGTATGGCTGTGCGAGCCCCGCCGGCCTCTGTAACGGCCTTGCATCCCCGGTTGACGCTCGCCACGAGCGCGCCCTCGGTTGTCGCAAGGGGTATGTAGAAGTCGCCCTTAGCGTACATGCCGTTTACGCGTAGGGGGCCCGCGACACCCACCGGTATCTGTACAGCGCCTATCGGGTTCTCGATGTTTCTACCGACCAGCTCGACAAAGTCGAGGATTGTCGAGCCTATGGCGGTGAGGCTCGTGCCGGTCATCTTCTCGAGCGCCAGGCGGCGGACCAAAGCCGCTAGGTTCGCGTTGCCCAGTATCCTGTCAAGCTCGTGGAGTTTCACCTCTCCCCTCACGACCTTCTCTACGAGCTCTTCTAGGCGAGGCTTAGCCTGCTCCGCCAATAGGCTGCCCGCGGTGAGAAGCGCCTAGGGGGGCTAACGCCTCCTCACCCTCCGCCGTGCGACACGGCGGCGTCAGAGGCGCCTGGGGCGGCTCCACGTGTAGACGCGGAGCCGGGGGTATAGGGTCGCCTCGGTGACTGGAGGCACAGGTGGGCTGAGAGGGGGACGAGTATCGTCAGAAACGGGGAGAGGAGGGCTACGGCGCGGCACTCGTCGCTAACCTCCATGACGGTCGATGCGGTCTTGTACACTGCTATGCCTGCGAGGGGGTAGACGAGGGCGAGGAGACTCCACGCGCTTCTAGATACTGCGGTGTAGAGGATGGCTGCGGTGGCGAGGAGAGAGGCAGCTATGCTACCCCCTATTATCAGCAGGGCGGAGTTACTCCTCCCGACTATGTAGAGGTATGCGAGGGATGCTGAGACTGCTATGGTCGTATACGTTAAGAGGGCGGTAACAGTCCTCCTCACGATACTCAACGGTATACAGGTAGCCATCGCCGCTTTTACCTCGCCTCCCCGCATATACCCGCCTCCCTGATACCCTCTGCCATCAACGCATAGGGCATGGCAGCGTTATAGACGCCTATGCACGCCTCGCCGGACGAGCTGACCGTTATCACGCCTACTGACGCCCTCGGGTGCCTCTCACCAAACCTCCTCAAGACGCCCTCTACGGCGCCCTCCAGCCCACTATCCCCGTATCCCTCCGCTATCCTCAGGCACACCATGTCTGCCAGTATCGCCTCTCCTATCCCGGTCGCAGAGCATGCAACTCTCCTGGATGCATAGAAGCCCGCGCCGGGTATCGGGGTGTCGCCAACCCTGCCCTCGAGCTTGAAGCTAACACCACCCGTGCTGGTCCCCGCCGCGACAAGCCCCTCGTAGCGCGCGACTGCGCCTACTGTATCGGCGGGCGCAAGCCCGGCCTTCTCGAGCCATAGGCGTAGGAGCAGCCTATCTCTCTCCCTCCGCCTTCTTAGGTGCGCAGCCGCCACACGCTCGGGGAGAGGCCCGGGGTGTAGACGCACGCCAAACGCCTCTGCAAGCTTCTCCGCGCCGACGCTAGCCATCAGCACGTGGGGTGTCTCCCGCGCGACTATCAGGGCTGCAAGTATCGGATTGGCTATTCTCCTCACAGCTGCAACCGCGCCAACCACGCCATTAGAATCCATCAAACCGGCATCCATCTCGACAATGCCATTGAGCGTCAACACCGAGCCTCTACCGGCATTCAGGACTCCACTATCCTCCAGGTGCTTAACCGCCACAGCCACCGCGTCGAGAGGCTCGACGAGCTCTAGTAGCTTGCGCCACCCGGCTTCAGCCGCCGCCTTCACAACTCTGACCGCCTTTTCGGCCCTCTCACGGCTCCAGCCGCCGGCCCCGCCATGGGTTAGCAGCGCGGGCGAAGAGCCTACATCAACGCATCTAACGAGGGGCCTGGCTCTCAAGCCTCGCCCGGCGGTGCGGTCAGACCTCTTAGGATAAACGGGAGTTGCCGTTGTGGGAACGTGACCGAGGGTAACGCCGGCTTGGTAAGCGTTGAACACGCGAGAGCCATTATGCTTGGCGTGGCTCTAGGTGACGCTCTTGGACTCCCGATTGAGGTGCAAGAGATGCCTCCCAGAGGAGACTGGCTCGACGACCTGACGGGAGTCAAGCCGTTGATTGTAGGGGGTGTAGCAGTCTACAGCGACGATACCGAGATGATGCTGATACTGGCTGAGAGCATCGTCGAGAACTGCGGCTTCAACCCATACGATTTCGCGTTGCGCATGGCCAGGAAGGCGAGAACCTGGGACCCTATCCGAAACTACGGTATCGCGGTCTCCGAGGTCGTAGAGGCAGTGCGGAAGGGTATCGATTGGAGGGTTGCCGCTCGGCGCGTGTGGGGCGGGCAGGGAAGCTATGGTAACGGCGCCGCCGTACGCGTCCCGCCGGTACCCCTCTTCTACGAGCTGAGAGACTCTGTAGAGCTGATGGCCTCCGCGCAGGCTATGGTGACTCATACTCACCCGCTTGGCGTGGAGGCTGCCAGGCTCCTCGCGATAGCAATACACCTGCTCATGAGAGGGATGGACGTCTCACAGCTACCCTCAACGCTGGCAAGGGAGACGGTGCTAGAAGAGTATCGTGAGAGGCTCGAGATTATAGATGAGCTGCTGGGCTCTAAGCCGGAGAGGGTTGTCAGGGTGCTTGGAAATAGGAGTATAGCCTACGAGTCGCTACCAGCGGCCGTCTATGCCGTCACAGCCGCCGAGGGCGACCTGGCCAGGAGTATAGGGTATGCGCTCAGCATGGGAGGAGACGCCGACAGCATAGCCGCCATGGCTGCCGCGATGGCTGCAGCCTATAGGCCCGAGGGGATTAGGCACCCCACGTTATCCAGGGTGCTAGGCCTCCTGGAGGATTCGGAGCGTCTAGAGGAGATGGCAGTGCTGCTCCTGAAGGCTAGAGGGAGGTGCGGCGCCTAAACCACAAAGAGGATAATCCTCTGTCCGGCTGCATGCCGTCGGGCAGCTAGAGCTTGCCTATACTCGAAGTCCGTGACCTCCACGTATACTACTATACGCTGCGTGGGGTAGTGAGAGCTGTTGAAGGCGTCTCCTTCACACTTGAGCGCGGAGAGGTGCTAGGGATTGCCGGTGAGAGCGGCTGCGGGAAGAGCACGCTAGGCTATAGTATAATGCGCCTGGTGCCGCCTCCTGGCAGGATAGTCAAAGGCAGTATAGTGATAGACGGCGAGGATATCACGAGGATGAGCGAGTCTGAGGTGAGGAGGAGGATAAGGTGGCAGAAGGTCAGCATGATATTCCAGGGTGCAGCCAACGCGCTCAACCCCGTATACACGGTTGGCTTCCAGATTGCAGAGCCCCTCATGCTGCACAGGGGTATGAGCAAGAAGGAGGCCCTGGAGCGTGCACGTGAGCTCCTCAAGATGGTCGGGCTTCCGCCGAGCTACGTCAACATGTACCCACACCAGTTGAGCGGAGGGCAGAAACAGAGAGTCGTCATAGCGATGGCCCTAGCCCTCAACCCGCCGATAGTCATAGCGGACGAGCCTACCACAGCCCTCGACGTGGTAGTCCAGGCGCAGATATTGAACCTGCTGAAAAGGCTTAAGCGCGAACTGGGCATGAGCATGATATTCATCAGCCACGATCTCAGCGTCATAGCTGAGTTGGCCGACAAGGTAGCCGTCATGTACGCGGGTCAGATAGTTGAGTATGGTCCGGCCGACCGTGTGTTCACAAACCCGTACCACCCTTACACGAGGGCCCTCCTAGAGGCCATACCGCGGCTCCATGGCCCGAAGAAACTCCGCTACATCCCCGGCTCGCCGCCCGACCTGCGGAATCCGCCGCCGGGATGCAGGTTTGAGCCTCGGTGTGCCGCCAAGAACCCGAAGATAGCGGAGAGGTGCAAGAAGGAGCCTCCGCCGCTAGTGGAGGTCGAGAAGGGCCACTATGTGAGATGCTGGCTATACGCCTAGACGCCGCCAAGGGACTCTATGTAATCGAGGTCAGCCCATTTAGCACCCTCCTCGGCCTCGCGCCAAGCCTCCATTATCGCCCTCTTCGCTGCCTCCCGGGGCTCCAGGCCCTCTTCAAAGACAAGACGGTATAGCGTATCATAATGCCTTCTCCTCTCCGCAATATACTGCTCTAGAAGCCTCCTCGGCACGCGGACTACAGGCCCCTGCCCGACACCCGGGCACATGAGGTCGAGGTAAAGCCTCTCAGGTTTCACAGACTCGACTATAACGGGGTAGAGTCGGCATCTCATAGGCCTCGCCGGGTATATGACGCAAATTGTCTCACCGTTGGGCTTCCTCTCCATGAACACACACTCGCCGTTCCCCTTGTCACGCAGCGAGAAGAACGGGAGCAAGTCGGCTATTATCACCTTGACGTACCTCTCGGTGAACTCGATGGGGTCCATCCTTAGAAACCTCGCCATCCTGACAATGTCGAACACTGTGAGCGACACGTTGGGGCCAGTGCCACAGCAGAAGTCGCAGCGTATACACTTGAAGCGGAACCCTTCATCGGGGCGTATGGCGCGGTACCTTGCCAAAACGAGCCCGGTTTTACCGTGGCACAGGATGCTCATCTAAAAACAACGGTAGTTCATATCTGGACCTGGGGTCTCGGCTTCCTCGCCTCCCTAGGCCTCGGCCTAACCAGGCCATAGTGGACCGCGCAGCTGATGCAGTAGCACTTCTCGACGGGGTACTTCATGATTATGGCGCCCTTCTTTTCAAGCTCGCGGGCCAGCTGAGGGTCTACGGGCGAGTAGTACGTCTTGATGCATATCGCCTTGTCCCTTGGGACGATACGTCCACAGTTGTCACACTGGACTACTCCTACGCGGCCCTTCGCACCCTTATGCCTACCCCTGTTCTGCCTCTTCTTGGGCAACCTTAGACCCCGGTGACTAGCCTGGAGCCGCTCACTCCTAATAAGAGTGGGGCTGTAGCGTTGCACACGGCATCGCAGGGGCTGGGTGTCTATGGATGCAGGCTGCCAGCAGGGCGCTAGCCCGGAGGATTGCAGGCGACATAGTAATGTCGGATAACCCTGGCCTCGCTATGAGAAAATGGCGCGAGATATTCGGGGTATCGAGGAACGAGGTCGCTAGGAGGATGGGGATACGGCCGACCGTGATATCCGACTATGAGCGTGGACGGAGGGTGCCGGGAGCCAAGTTCATACGGAGGTTCGTCGAGGCCCTTATCGAGATAGACGCTGAGAGAGGCTGGCCGGTTGTCAGGAAGCTCTCGAAACATCTTAGCGTCGAAGAGCGGGGCGTGCTGGCGCTGCGCGAGCTGAGCGAGGGCGTAAGGTTCGACGAGCTGCTTGCAGCTGTGGATGGCGTGCTCCTCTCCAGCCATACCGTGGACCGGGTTTACGGCTACACTGTGCTGGATAGCCTCGAGGCCATAGAGGTGTTCGACGGCAACGAGTTCATATACATCATGGGGGTTACCAGCGAGAGAGCATTGATATTCACGAGGGTGTCTACGGGCAGGTCGCCGATGATAGCGGTTAAGGTCGCGCCGATAAAGCCGGCCGTCGTTGTCATACATGGCACTAAGCGCGTAGACCCGCTTGCAATCAGGCTCGCCGAGAACGAGAGGATACCCTTCATACTCTCAACGGTTAAGAGCGTCGAGGAGTTGATGAAGAGGCTCGAGAGGCTTGCATCGCCCGAGGCTGAGGAGGGCGGTCTACGATACTAGCGCTCTCATGCTGCTCGCCGAGGGTGTGCGCGTCTTCGACGATGTGGAGGAGCTTTTAGAGGCTAAGCCGGAGTGTATAGTACTCAAGCCCGTCCTCGAAGAGCTGGAGAAGCATGCGTCATCGCGTAGCGTTAGGAAGAGGAGGGCTGCAAGGCTAGCGCTGAGCATTGTCGAGAAGAGATGCCGTATAGTCGACTTTGGGGCTGGCATGCTCGCGGACGACGCTATAGTGGAGTATGTGCTCATGGATGGAGAAGCCATAGCGGTGACAGCTGATACGGGCCTCCATAGGAGGCTGCTTAGGCTTGGTATACCCCACGTCTACTATCGGGAGGAGAGAAGGGGTTTCGAGCTCAGCGGGAGGGTAGTATAGCGTGAGGCGCGAGTCTAGAAGGCGCTCGGGGCTAGTGGTCCGCTATTTCGACCCCTGGGGTAGCCCCCTCTGCACTTGCCCCCCGAAGTACTCTCTGCAGCCCTACACGGGCTGCAGCCACTTCTGCCTCTACTGCTACGCTACGGCGTACATAGGTGTTCGGAAGAGCCAGCCAAAGGAGAGGTTCATAGAGCGGCTCAAGGCCGACCTTAAGAGGTTTGTAGACCCGTGTCTACCCATCAACATGTCGACGAGCAGCGACCCATACCCGCCGGAGGAACGGGTATACAGGTTGACGAGGAGAGCCCTCGAGATTCTCATACCAGCCGGGTATAAGGTGCTGATAACCACCAAGTCGAGCCTTGTGGCAAGAGACGCCGACCTGTTAGCACGGGGTAACGCAGCGGTTACAATAACCGTCACGACTATGGACGAGCGGCTCGCGCGTAAACTAGAGCCGGGCGCGCCGCCGCCCAGGGAGCGTATAGAGGCTCTCCGCGTGCTACACGAGGCTGGGGTGCCTGTTGGTGTCAGGTTGGACCCTCTGCTTCCGGGGCTAAACGATGACGAGGATTCAGTGAGGGAGGTCCTAGAGGCTGCAAGAGAGGCTGGAGCGCGGTTCGTCGTAACATCGACCTACAAGGCTAGGCCAGATAACCTCAGGCGTGTCTTAGCCGCCTTCCCGGAGTTGGAGAAGCTATACAAGAGGCTGTACCGGGAGGAGGGCGTATGGATACACGGATATTGGTACATGAGGCCAGAGAGGAGGCTACGCATCATAGAGAGGGTTAGGAGGATTGCGTTGGAGCTTGGATTCGAGTTTGCGACGTGCAGGGAGGGCTTCCAACACCTGCATACGGCGCCTAGCTGCGATGGCACCCACTTAATACCCAGAAGGTTGCCTCTCCCGAGGGGCGCTTCGTGCGAAGGGTGAGGGTCGAGGTTCTAGGCCAGAGGGGCGAATACTGGGCCGAGACTGTCTACGCGTGGCTGGTTGAAGAGGCGAAGGACATTCTCGAGCAGGAGTATGGGGTCAAGCTTGACATCGTGTTCAGGGAGGCTGATGTAGACGAGCCCATAATCCTATGCTGCGGCGAGGCGATACGCGAGATTCCAGGCGAACCGGGCTACCTTATAGAAGCTCTCAAGAAGCTCCTAGACCGGGCTGTGAGGAGCGGAGCCTCGCCCGGAGCCGAAGGCGATGAAGAGGCTTAACTTCACCGCAGCCCCATCCTCTCGACGAGGAGGGCAAGCCTCGCGGGAGGCTTATAGACCGGCCTAAGCCCTTTCGAGTAGCATTCCCTACAGACGCGTATAACCGGGTTCAGCTGCACTGAGCACTCCTCGCACACAAGCCTCCCGCACACCGCACACCTTCCTATCGCTAGATTGCGACGGCACAGCTCGCAGAGGGTCTCTGCGCAAGCCTTGCAGACTCCACTCTCCCCCATGCAATCGTCGCAGACGGGCCTGCCGCATATCCTACACCGGCTCCGGGCGTATGAAAGCCCGCAGAGGGCGCATAGGGTAGGCACGTTACTCCTCCTCTCCCTCCTCTTCCTCCACCTCCTCTTCCACCTCTTCCTCCTCCTCACCCTCCATCATGACGCCCACCTTCCTCGCGATAGACTCTACCAGCCTAAGATGCTCTTCAAGCTCTTTCTTGCTCCTAGCGTAGACCCTCGCCACATAATCGTCGCCCTTGGGCTCGATAACGACCGTCACATGAGGCGCCTCCAGCATCACGCGCGCAGCGAACCTGGTGACACGTAACGATGACACCTCGATTTCCGCCTTGTACTTCATCCCGTTGACCGGGAGTTTCTCGACGCTCTCCGCTACAAGCATGCCGCCGGTCGAGGCGGAAGCACCCCGGCTGCTCTTCTTCCTCTTCTTCGACCTCCTCGGCTCTATCTTGTACACCTCCTTTATCCTCAGCCAGACGCCCCTATGCTTGAGGAAAACTGGCATCCACCATCCCGGGTGTTATAAGCTGGAGTCTCTGATAACGATACCCGTGCGGCACAAGGATGACCTAGGCGAGCCGAATACTACCAGATGACGACGCCAAGGACATCCGATATCACACCCTTGCGGACCATCACCTCGTACATCCTCCATATCCTCTTTACAGTCACATGCCTGGTCTCAAACCCCCTCTCCTCGAGAACCTCTATAACCGCATCGGGGAAATCATCGGGATGCTCGACCATGCGCCTCGATATAACCTCGCGGATTGCCTCGGCTATGTCGCGGTTGCTCGGGTAGGGCTTCTTCCTGTACCCCCTCCTCAGCCTCCTGTAGAGACGCTCCTCTTCCTCTAGAACCTCGCGAAGCCCATCCTCGGGGACATAGTCGAGCGGGATGTTAGCCTCGGTCACCCCTCTCCCCGTTCTACACGTCACATGTCTCCCATATTACCCCCAATCCACTATCTCGACATATGGCGGCACCGCCTTGCCCCTACGCTCAACCGAAGTGCTCCTTAGGAAGACTGGGATACGAATAGGCTATGATTTTATGCACGAGAGCCACGCTATCATAATGGATGCTGAGCGCGTCGTAATCGAGGCTAAGCCTCTCGAGGAGGGCGGCCACGGAGACGCTATAACGGTGCACGCAGCTCTACCGGGTTACCCTTACAGGTATAGGCTTAACGATGCGCTGGCGATTACTCTTAGACCGGAGAAGCCGAGCGATAGGCTAGAGGCGCTGAGGGACAAGATGGACCTCGTGGCGGTAACGAGAGGGGGCGAGGTATACTCTGAGGGCTCGGCGACCGTCTATGTTAGGCCAGCAGGCGCCCATGTTATAGTCGAGCCTGCCTCCCGCTACGTCATCATGACGCTGAGCCCCGATATACGCAGGAAAGCCGAGGCTATACAACTGCAGGCGTACCACCCGACGCTGGTGAACGTGCTGCTCGATAAGGTGCAGACGGCAATGATATTCTACGCAGAGCCTGTCAGGATACGTGTTGAGGACTCTGCACTAGTCTCCCGCGTTACAATCGAGCCTATCGCCCGGCTACCCGCAGCACGCAAGAATTAACCCATCCATGTTTAGTGTCAACGCATACGCTTCTAGCAGCTTACCTGGCAGCTCCTCTATATTCTCCACGAGCATACCGTCTATTATGAAGCCGCCTATCCTCCTAGGCGATATGACGAGATGTAGTTTTACGCCAAGCTCTTCGGCGAAAGATACTAACGCATCCAGCATATCGAGGGCGTCTGAGCCGACTATGACGTATATCTTGTGGCTCAAGCTGGCCGCCCGCCTGGAGAATGGACCGTCGCCGATTCCACGATTGGCACGAGCTAGTGTTTATGGGAGACTCCCCGGGTATAACTATACGCCAACCGCCCGTGCGACACGGGCGGCAGCCCGCTGGATGAACACGGGTGCGCGTCGGGCAACACACCCTTCACTTCTTGCACCGGTAGCCGTGGAGCCGCAGGTTGAACCTCTCTGCTATCTTACACACCTCTCGGAGCGGCAATAGGGCCAGGGCGCCGGAGGCTGTCCGTATCAACGCGACATCACCCTTAACCTCGACGTACGCATCCTCCTCCGTAGACGGCTTGAGGAGCTTCAACAACTCCTCTTTGCTTAGCAGCCCGCCACTCTGCCTCTGTGACATAGCCGCCCCCAGGTTATAGGTGGGGGTTCATCTAAAACTGTTAGAAGGGATGGTGAGCCTTGAGCGATGCGGGCGTACAGGCCAGAGTCGAGTCCATACTGCTCGAGGCCGACCGTAGGGCGCTGCGGGTTCTCGCGCCACCGGCTCGCAAGCTTATAGCGGTGCTTAGGAGCCTGTGGAGAGGTGAAAAGAGCGAAGAAGACCTGCTCGCCGACTGTATAATGCTATACCCTTCCTGTAAGAACGTGAAGCCAATACTATCCTTCCTCGAGAAGCTCGGCGTCGTGGAGAGGCGGGTGACGAGCGGAAGATATGCGCTAACCGAGTTTGGGAAGAGTGTCGCCGAAGCACTCTACGACATTATAAAGGACCTTAGAAGTGTTATCGAGAGCGTAGTGCGCAAGGGCACAGTAGACCCTGTAGAGCTTTACGTGCAGCTTGTCACACCGGCCATGAGCATGATAGAGATAGCGATGGATGCTAGAAGCGGTCCGGAGCTAATGCTAGCCCTTGTAATACACGCGTACATCTCGACCCTAATGGCAAGCGCGTTGAGCACACTAGCGATGAAGGAGCCTAGATTCCGCTCAGTCTTAGAGCTCGTGGAGAAAATGGTAACGGGGGAGGAGAGGTAGGAGCGAGTAGTCTATTAGCGCTTAGTGGCTGATTGCAAAATTGTCAGTTGCTGAGCTCCTCGGCTGTCTTGAACCTTCTAAGGGTGTATTCGACACTGCCCATCTCTCTCATCAGCCTACGCCTCTGAATCTCGCGGTACTCTTCTAGAGCCCCTGGCATATCCGGTGTGGCATACCGGCCTCCGCGCAGCTCTATAATGCGGCCCTCTTCGCGGAGCACGTGCAGCGCCTTCCTCAGCCTATCCTCGCCGGCTATGCCGCTGAATGCTTCGCGGAGCTCTTTCCAGGTGACCGGCCTCCCCTTCTCGACGATAAACTGGTATACCAGTTCTACTAGTTCATCGTCATGCGGCGCCTTCATCACGACTATCTCTTCGTCCTCGTATAGCACTTTTAGCTTTACCATTCCTTATCCACCCCTTAAGTGTTACTCGGGTATTACGTCCTTATTATAGGTTTCTCTGTCTACATTAACATCGTTAAACTAGCATTAGTGCCAGGAACACCGCGTAGATTATGGTTGGAAGGAAGCGGATTCTCAGACCACGGCGTATGAGACGCCTTATCTCGTGCATCGTCTCCTCCCCCCATATGCGCAGGGTCTCACTCCCAGACGCCATCCTGACCGTGCAGCTGCGCAGCCTGCACTCACTCCTAGCCTTTAGAATAACATCCACGAGTTCATCGCCGTATGCTAGGGGCGCGACACCCTCCTCTATCGCAGCTGCGCAGCTATGATCGTCTATGGTTATCAGGTTGATGTTGGGGAGCGCGTCATGATATTTCTTGGCTGCTTCGGGTGCAACGTTGTTGGCGGGTATTAGCACCGCTTCGAGCGTCTCGCCTCCACAGCTATACTTTATGTAGAGGAGCCACGGGCTGCACATGTTGAGTCTTAACGCTAGATTCTCATCTATCTTCACGAGCCTCCAGCAGCATAGGAGGCCCTCGCTGCACGGTATTCGCGATGCGGCCGCCCTCCTGATGAGCATGTCTAGGTGCTCGAGCCTGGGTTTATCTATCTCGAAATTGTGCATATCGATGAACACTATCTTATCCCTTAACGGTATAGACTTGCAAGGTACGTCCTCCACGCCTATGGTGCTCGTTGCCAGGAGGAATGGCTTGTCTAGGCAGCCTAGCAGGAAGCCCCTCCAGTGACCAGCTTCGATACGGACGGGTTTCAACGGCCTACATTCTACGCTTGCTCCAAACGCTCTATCAGCTATCCTCTTCGCATACTCCGCCGCCTCTGCGCTTGACACGAGGTTCCTCTCGTGGCTCCCGCAGCCGTGTAGCGGGTATAGGCGCCAGCCGCTCGCCTCTAGAAGATGGTAGGGGAACCTGCTGCTCCCCACTCCCCTGAAAGGCCCGTAGTGTATGCCTGGCTCGACGAGGCCTATCTCCTCGCCATCCGATTCTAGTATTAAGGCGTTCCACTCTACCTTCTCCTCAACCCCGTTTATCACAGACTCTAGCAGGGCGTAGTTGTCGTCAGCCCACGCTAGTATAGCTGCACGCGCGTAGCTTAGCCCGCGCCCGCCTAGGCTGAGCCCGAGGGCTGCCGTCGAGATGAGGGCCGATGATATTGATAGCATTGTGCCTCGTAGACCGTAGATGCCGCCCGATAGAGCCGCGTATATCAGGTATGCCGCGAGCCCCCTGGCGCCGCATAGGCCTGCAGGGAGTAGTGCTAGAGGCGCGTTTATCAGCTCGTAGAGCGGGTGGTCGCCTAGCAGTTTCGCGACCTCTGCGGCGAGGGCATAGGGCGCAGTATACATGTAGACGCCTAGGAGGCGGCGCGAGTTCGGCCTGCTGCACAGCCCGAAGCTCGCCAGGAACGCGGCCAGAGGCGCGGTCGCGAACAGCACGCCGCCCCGGAGGTCCACCAGGAGCAGGATGAGGTACGGTGTCAGAATAGCGGGTGCGAGCCTTAAGGGAGGGGAACCAACGAGCTGCCTGTAGAGCTTCATCGCCTCCTCGCGCAGCCCTTCCATACTCTTATGCCGTTACACGCGGCGCATCCCTCTTCTGGACAAAGGTTTTTCCTCGCGAAGAGACGCGAAGGGCGAGCCTACAGCACCCGGTGTAGATAGACGATACGGCCAACGCCAGCCACCCAGCTCTAGCCACGTCGAGGCATAACACGGCACGCAGAAGCCTGGCGAGCGGGGGCTCGCTTCCCGCCATTCCACTGCTATGCAGGTTGTAGAGAGAGGGCAGCGTCACGAGCCTCCCCCAATCGATGACCGGCCCGTCGACGACCTCGCGTACAAACAGTCTCCGCTCGCCGGGGTTTACCTCCCCATGTCTACAGGATAGAATGCTTGCAACGAGAGCATCGACGTACATCGAGTAGAGTCTGCTGGCGAGCGGAGTCGCAGGCATACCCAGCGAGAACTCTTCCCCATCAATCCTACCCCTGACGCCCCCATCCTCTATGATGAGCCTCGAGCCGCAGGCATCCACCTCGAAGCCGTTTAGATGGCGTAATCTTGCATACGGGCCCGTCTCTACACTCTCACCGTAGACGAGGAGCGCGTATTCGAGCCTAGAGGGGCGCTGGGGGACACTATACTCTAGAGGCTTTATACGCTTCTCTACAAGCCCGGAGCGTACCACGAGAATATGCACGTCTAGAAACTCGTCTCTCGAGAGCCGCCTGCCCAGCGCCGCATACATGCTGAGCGCGTCGTCGCCGACAGCAAGAGCGTTGTCTAGCCCCGTTGCTTCACACTCGAGCCTCTCTAGCTGTCTTGCCACTCTAGCATAGTCGGTGAGGGCTTCGAGAATAATCTTTGGGAGGCGCTCGAGGGCCTCAACTGTTAGGCGGCCGCGGCGGTAGAGGGTTCTCAGCATCGAGAAGCTGTATGCAGCCGTTCTCCATTGGAGGCCTTCGAGCGGCCTGAAGCTAGGGGCGTCCAGTATACTTGATAATGCTGGTGCGGCGAGCCCACCTACGAGTATCAGGTCCCATAGGCTTCTCTCGATGAACGACGCTTCGACGTCGCCGACCAGCCTGGCGGACGGGTAGACCGCCCTTACCTCCTCGCGCGTTCTGGGCAGCCGGACGTAGATTGTGGTTACGCTTATGCTATCCGATTCTAGGTCGATGTCGATCATGGTCTCGGCAAGAGGCGCTATAGCTACACGCATTTTCCTGCCGCATCCCCCCGTTGCACTGGGCGTAGCCTGTTGGCGAGAGTCGCGCTCGGCATAATATATACGCCGTATCTCCCGGGAGGAGATGAGCTCGAAAACGCGGTCAACTATGCGTCTAGCGTTCTCGGCAAATGCCCTGAGGTTAGAGTGTTCGACGCTGCCACCGATGCGCTGACCATACTAGAGGAGCTTGGCGACGCGGATATACTCGTCATCATTGGGCCCGGGTGTGAACGGGGCCTGGAGAGGGCGGAGTATGAGCTTCCAACAAAGAGGTATGAGCTTCACGAGGTTCCAGACGAGATTAGAGCTAGTCTGGAGGGGAGCCTCATGCTCCGCGATGCTATACGCGCGCTTGACGCGCTGGCGTCTGCGAATGGGAGGAGGCTGCGTGTCATCGCCTATAGGTGTGGGAGGGGGTCGTGTAGGAGGGCTTTGAGAGAGGCTATAGACGAGGCTGCCAGACTTGCGGGCTGCCTGGCGAGCCAGTAGAGCAGGAGGAAGAGCAACACCACAAAGCCGAAGAACGCCAACGCCATAATCATGAGCGTCTTTGCCGCCCTCTCGCTGCTGGCTACTAGTATCGGGAAAGGCCCTATTATTACGACGGCGCCGCCCTCGGTCTTCCCCCTTGCTACACCCGTCCCCATGAGGAAGCCTAGGAAGACTAGGAGGACGCCTAGAAAGATGAGGAGTATACCGCCGAACACGAGCGGGTTGAACATTATGACAGGCTGCAGGGGCTGGCCCTCCTCAGCCACCGTACCGCCCGCTACAACACTCTAATCGACCCCCAGGCTTTAGCATAGCCCTTGGAGCGTGTGAGCGTGGCCTACAAAGGGTACACCGTCGCAACCGTGCCGTGGGTGCCTACAAACGACGAGGTAATCGACAAGCTCGTCGAGGTTCTCAGGGAGCAGATGTCGAAGCTCGGGCCGGGCGTTTTCGCGGACATCGGCTGCGGCGACGGCAGGGTAGCCGTGGCTGTAGCCAAGCGCCTACGCATTCCAACCATATGCATCGAGCTCAAATACGAGTTGGCGATGCGCGCGAGGCAGAGGGCTGAAAGAGAACGCGTAGGGCACCTCGTCGAGGTCATACAGGGAGACTTCTTCACGGTAAACTTATCCCGCGTCCGCTACCTCTACATGTACCTCCTGCAATCGGTCAACACAAAGCTGGAGCCAAAGCTGCGCGAAGAGCTGCCGCCAAAATCTGTCATAATCAGCCTCGACTTCCCCATACCCGGGTGGAGAACCATAGAGGTCGTCGAGCTGCCGCACCGCTCGTGGCAACGGAGGCTCTTCATCTACATGAAAGGAGAATCCGACTACATGCCACGCCTAGGGTAAGCAAAACACGGCATAGAAGGCTACCGGACGCGCCTCCACACCGTTTTCAACCCTTGGTCCATGAGCACGATGCCCAGCTTTGCAAGCTCCGCTCGTATCCAGTCTGCCAGTTCGTAATCCCTCCTCTCCCTTAGCCTCCTCCTCACATCCACTATCAGGTCGACCAGTTTGTCTATCAGCCCTTCTACTTCGCCTCCGCTGCCAAAGAGGATGTCATCAGCTACCGCGAACACCGCGTTGAAGTCCTGGAAAGCCCGGAGCGCCAACACCAAAGCAGTGTAGTTCGGCTTTTCCTGCAGCTCACGATTGACTATCGATGCGAGCCTCTCTATAGCCGACAGTGCCTCTGCCGTGTTAAAGTCGTTGCTCATCGCGCTGTGGAAGTCCCTCCACGCGTCTACAACCATCTCCACGAGCTTAGACCCACGCTCGTCTAGGCTGTAGCTGGGCTCGGTCTCCCTCAGGAGCCTACGCGCCAACTCTATAGTAGACCTTATCCTCGAGAGCCTCGCCGCAGCCTGGTCTAACGCCTCCTCGTTGAAGTCGAGCGGTGTACGGTAGTGCGCGGATAGGAGCCAGAGGCGGATGACCTCTGGCTTCCACCTTTTGACCGCCTCGCGGAACGGGACTATGTTTCCGAGGCTCTTGCTCATCTTCTCCCCGCGTACCGTGAGGTACCCGGTGTGAAGCCAGTACTTCACCCAAGGCTTCTTCCCGAACCTGGCCTCGCTCTGAGCCCTCTCATTCTCATGATGAGGGAATATCAGGTCCTGGCCGCCGCCATGTATCTCGAACTGGTCGCCAAGGTACTTTGAAGACATTACGCTGCACTCTATATGCCAGCCCGGCCTGCCTCTACCCCACGGTGAATCCCAGCAGGGCTCGCCGGGCTTACACGCCTTCCAGAGCGCGAAGTCAAAGGGATGCCTCTTCTCGTGGAGCACGTCCTCCTCCTGCCTCCAGGCTTCAGGGTTCTTGACTCCGCTCAGCTCGCCGTAATCCGGGTACGTCGTGACATCGAAGTATACGCTGCCGCTGGGAGCTACATAGGCGTGCCCCTTCTCTATAAGCGCTTGTATAAACTCGATGATATCCCTGATGTGGTGCGTTACACGCGGATGTAGGTCAACCCTTATCTTGAGGGCCTCCAGCATCTCCATGTAGTCGCGCGTATACCTTTCTACAATCTCGCGCCAGTCTACCCCCTCCTCCCTCGCCCTGTTGATTATCTTGTCGTCGATATCGGTTATGTTCTGCACGTGTATGACGTTGTAGCCGCGTAGGGCTAGATACCTCTTAATCGCGTCGAAAGCGACGTAGGTACGCGCGTGGCCCAGGTGAGTGTAGTCGTAGACGGTGGGCCCACAGACATACATGCGGACTAGGCCGGGCTTGAACGGCTCAAACTTCTCTATCCTCCTACCCAGCGTGTTCATAACACGTATCTCTGGAAGCTCAAACCACTGCACAATAATCGGACACCACGCCCCCCGCAATGCTCGAGGTTTAAAAGGGGAGTGCTAGAGTGGCAGTAGCCTCCTCCCTGCGTAGCTCCTGGCTGCAATGTCCGCTGCGAACACGGCGAGGAGCGCGGCGAGCGCTAGGAGAAGGACGCCGTAAGCCTCCGCCCCCATGAGCCTGACTATCCCGCCTCCAGCTGCAAGGAGTGTTAGCCACGCATAGTCCATCCATACGTGAGACGCATACATTACTGCGAAGCCGTAGGGGCCTAGGGTCGCCGCGTCTCGTATCAGCGGGAGCCCGACAGTAAGCCACCATAGCAGGAAGTAGGCGTTGGCGCCGGTTAACACTATTCCGGCGATGAGCGCGTCAAGCAGGTTTGCTTCCGTGCCTGTAGCGGCTAAGCTGGGCGCGTGTCCGAGTAGGGCGTGTAAACCGTCGAGAACCAGGAGGTAGGAGAACCAGGCTATGAACGCGATTACAGCCGCATTCAGAATCTTGCCGTACCGGTCGAGGATACGCGCCATCCTCGCATACCCCTTGGCCAGCATCGCGGTATACGGGGCTTCGAACAGCATGTGGCCTAGAGCGACAGCAAGGCCAGCAACCGCCCCCATTTTTGCCCCAAGCGCGACGGCCGCCGCGGAGAGTGGCCCCGGGCTCAGCGCGCCAGAAGGCGTGACCATCAGCGTCTTCACTACTACGCTCCTAATGCTAGTGCTCCTCTCCGCCGCCAGTTGCTCGGCCAATGCAAGTCCACACCTCTTCCACCGATTAACCCCACATTGTATAAGCTGTGCTCAGGGAGGTGGGAAGCTACGCCCATACGGGTTACCGCCGGGTTTGTGAGGAAGGTGTGGCAGGAGAAGCAGCGCCTACGGGAGAAGATAGGCTCGATGCTGGATGAGCGTGAGCGCAGAGAGGCCGAGCTAGACGGCCATGCGAGGAGGGAGCCGAGGCCCTGCGGCATGACGATACACACGGGCATCGGGTGCAAGTATGGCTGCGTATACTGCTACGTGCCCGATATGGGGTTCCCGATGAAGCCTAAACCCTACCCTCTAAACGGCCTCCAACTGGTATACGCGCTGCTCTCGAATCCCTACTTCGTACCGGGGCCGTACGGCACGCTCCTCGCCTTCGGCTCGGTCACCGAGCCTTTTATGGAGGAGACTAGGGATAGAGCCATCGAGTACCTCGAGTATACCGCGAGGTTCCTCGGCAACCCTACGCAGCTCTCGACAAAAGCCTACGTCGACGAGGGACTCGCAGATACCCTGAGAAAGGTTGCCGACCCCCGGATGGACTTCCTCGTGACGATAGTAACGCTGCGCCATTGGAAGCGTCTGGAGCCTAACGCGCCGCCCCCCGAGAAGAGGTTCGAGACGATACGCAACCTCTCCAGCCGCGGCTTCCACGTTACACTCTTCCTGCGGCCTATAATACCGGGTGTGACTGACCGCGAGGTACCCGAGATACTAGAGAGGGCTAAAGCGGCGGGGGCAAGGGGCGTCGTGCCGGGCTCGCTGAGGGTAACGCCGGGTATACTGGAGAGGCTTCGACTGGCAGGCGTTGATGTCAGGGTGATAGAGGCGAGGCTTCCGAGGAGGCCGAGGGGTAGGAGGGATCAGGTTCCGATACGCGAGACCGACTTGAAGAGGTTGGTGGAGGTGTATGCTAAGAAGCTGGGGTTGACCGTCTACCCCTCCTCGTGCTCGGCGAACATAGACTCACACGGCCTAGCGTGCAACGCGTGTAAATGGGGGCCCTGCGGCAGACCCGGTGAGCTCCCATGGGTGGAGGAGGATGCTATCGTCGAACTCGCAAGCCTTGTTGGGGTCGAGGTTAGCGAGGTTAGGGTCGATGAGAGGAGTGTGAAGGTCCATGCTAGGGGTGTGAGGAGGGGGGATGCTAGGCTGAGGGTCTTGCGTAACTGGGTAGAGGCGTTGACCAAGAGGATGCTGGTAACGTTCTAAGCCTCTGGCGCCCCTCTAGAAACGGGCATATTTTGACGACGGTGCAGGTTCCCGTCCTCGTGCCTTTCGAGGCGCGGGTGAAGAGGGCGATAGTGCCTAGAGTCGGGTACCGCTGGGTGGGTGGCCTCGAAGTAGAGTATAACGGTGTGACGATAACTCTGCTGATGCCAGCCTCAATCGCAAGATGGCTTTCTGAAGGCGAGCGTGTACGTGTCCGGATACTCGAGGAGCCTACGAGGATAGACGGGAGTATCATAGTGCCTCGCGACTCCTTCGAGCTAGACCGCTTTTGGGACGGCGAGTGGGTGCGTGTCTGGCCCCCTTGGAGGAGGGAGGCTAGGCTTGTAAGACACGATACACTCCGCGGAGAGCCCCTATACGAGTATCACATTGTCGCGCGCGAGGCGGTAACCGAGGACGATTACCGCGAGATTGTGAGCCTGGAGCAATACCACTATGCGAGCAGAGAGGAGATAGTCGCTATATGGAGGTGCCCGGTCTGCGGACGCTACTTTGAGAGCAACACGCAGCCCATATGCCCCGTTGACGGCGTGCCAGCGAAGCTGCAGGAGATAAGGGGGAGCCTTCCGAGCTCAAGGTTCCTTGTATTGGAGCTTGTCAACCGTAAGCCCTACGAGCCCCGCATAGTAGCCTATGTCCGCGTTGACACGCCGATACCGCTTATGCACCGGCGTATAGTCGAGGATGGCAAGGTGCGTATAGAGAAGTTTATACGCGAGAAGGTGTTCCCGCGCGACTGGTTCCACCCGACCTTCTGGCCTCTAGCCTATAGCAAGAGGAGGGCGATAATCGAACGGTACAGGGAGCTCCTCGTCTACTATCGTTCGAAGAGGCTTGCGAGAGCCGCGGTGGGCGAGGAGATAGCAGAGGAGGCTCTTAAGAGGGCTAACACGGCGGCGGCGAGGATAGCCAGGGTTGTGGTTCACCCGGATTACCGTGGAGACGGGCTCGGCGTGCTCGCAGTGAGGATGGCCATCGAGTGGATTAGGGAGAGGCGTATACCCGAGATGAAGAGGAGGAAGCATATCGTCGAGACGATAGCACAGATGGCGAGGTACAACCCGTTCTTCGAGAAGGCCGGCTTCGTCTACATGTGGGACACTGCGAGCGGCAGACCCGTCCTCATGTACCCGTTGACCGACGAGGCTAGAAGGAGGATACAGGAGTTCCTCCAGAAAGACCCATACGCGTCGAAACACGGCGGTAGGCTGTACAGGCCGCGCTACGGTCGTGTAGAGCCCCTGGAGGCGCCCATAAGGCTGGTCGACCTTACGAAAGTGTATCGAAGCGAGCTGGATATCAACAGGCTGCCCCCAGAGCTCCAAGAGGTGCTGAAGGCTTTCGGTGTAGAGAGGCGTGTGGTCGAACGCCAGATACTGAGGAACGTCAACCTCGAGATTAAACCAGGCGAGGTTGTAGTCGTCGTAGGAGCATCGGGCGCCGGGAAGACGACGCTACTGAGGATGATTATAGGCGCGGCCGCCGGCATAGAGGATGAGAGCTACAAGCCTACATCGGGGCGCGTAGAGGTGCCTAGGAATGTACGCATCGAGTATCTTCTACCGGGCGAACACGAACCGGACTTCGCCAATGAGACGCTCCTAGAGCACGTCGCCAAGAAGACGGGTGACCCTGTGCTAGCCGTCGAGGTGTTGAACTCCGTCGGTCTCTCGGACGCGATATTCTATAGGGCTAGGTTCTCGGAGCTGTCGACGGGGCAGAAGGAGAGGGCTAAGCTTGCAAGCCTGCTAGCTTCGAAGCCGAACCTCCTCGTAATAGACGAGTTTGCGGCCCACCTTGACGCGCTCACCGCTCAGAGGGTTGCGAGGAAGCTGGGCCAGCTTGTGAGAAACGCGGGTATAACATTGATTGTCGCTACTAACCGCCCCGAGGTCATCAGGGCGCTGTCCCCCGATAAGCTGGTGTACGTTGGTTATGGCACAGCCGTAGCCGAGAAGTATGAGCCGGGCAGGTTGCGCAGTGTATAAACGCGTAGGAGCGCCGCGGTGACGCGTGGAGTCCGGATTGCCGCTCTTCAACCTGATAGTATCGCATCTGCCGGGCAAGGAGGGGTATTTTGAGGCTCTTCGCTACTTACGCGCGTACATCGAGGGCTTCCACGTATTCTATACGAGGCAGTCTATCATCCTCGCGCGTGTACCCGACCCTCGTCGAGCCGTAAAGGTGCTCTCTGAGAGGCTTCCGCCCGATTCCCCGATACTCCGCGTCATACCGGTCGATACCGTGGTCCAGCCGTACCTCGAAGACGTGAAGAGGGTGGTGGCAGAGCTGTACCCGAGGATTATACCCGAGGGTGCGAAGTTCGCGGTGAGGGTGGAGGGCAGGCTAAGGTCTAGGAGTGGCGGCGAGGTTGACAGGATTACAGCCCAGAGGGAGATTGGCGCCGTGGTTGAGAGGCCGGTTGACCTGCGTAACCCAGACTACCTTATACTCGTGAAGGTTGTGAAGGCTGGCGGGGGTGCCGCCTACGCGGCCGTCTCGATAACCCCTCCGACCCTCATCTATAGCAAGGCGAGGGCCAGGTAGTACCCCGGCTTCGCGGGTTTAAGCGGGATTACCGCCCCTATACCCCACTTTGGGCTGGTAGAGTGTGCCTGCTAGCAGAGAGAAGCCGATAGGGTATGTGCTAGACGGGGCCACACCAATATACGCGAGGTTCGTTGCCTCGAAGCCGCCTCAGCTAGGCGACTATGTGATAGTGGAGGCTGGGGGGCACCGCCTGCTGGGATTCGTCGAGAACGTGGGCACGAGGAGCATTATACTCGCAACTGCGAGTAGCGTGAAGGAGCCCTCTCTGCTCGAGAGGCTCGGCGAGCTACAGCTAGACGGCGATGTGTTCTTTGAGGCCAAGGTGAGGATTATAGGGGATGTTGATGACCCGGAGCTGCGCAACCCTAAGGTTCCTCCCCTGCCCGGGACGCCGGTGTACCAAGCCTCCGACGAGCTCCTCAAGAAGCTCTTTGGGAGGCGTGGACCCGGCTACATCCGCATTGGCGTACTGGCGGCGCGGCCCAGCGTACCGGTGTACCTGGATGTAAACAAAATGGTGACGCGGCACCTCGCCATCCTAGCCGTGACGGGCGCCGGTAAGAGCAACACAGTCGCGGTAATAGCGGATAGGATGGTGCGTTTCGGAGCAACACTCCTCATCTTCGACTTCCACGGTGAATACGTGACGAGCGATATTGGGGGGAAGAGGCTCAACGTTATAGAGCCTCGGTTGAACCCACGCCTCCTCACAGTCAACGAGCTCATGGTGCTACTCGGCATAGAGCATAGGTACTATCACCAGGAGCGTATACTCCGCAAGGCGTACCGGGATGCAGTCGGAGACACGAACGGCTCGTTCATAGAGAGGTTGAAGGCTGGCGTCGAGAAGCTCCGCGGACGCGAAGAGCCTAAGGCCGTTGCAGCGGTGCTCAACAAGATAGAGAATCTCGTAGAGAAGTATGGAGAGATACTGGACGAGAATGCTGGCGACCTTATCTCGGCGATAAGGCCCGGAAGGGTTAACGTGCTAGACCTTAGCAGGGTCGACGAGGACGCCGCTGACGTCATCGCAAGCCACCTGTTGCGCAGGATACTGTCGGCTAGGAAGCTCTACCGTTTAACCGGCGAGGGCCTACCCTACCCCATCTTCATAGTCGTCGAAGAGGCCCACATACTCGCACCGAAGGACGAGGACAGGTTGACGAAATACTGGCTGGCTAGGATAGCGAGAGAGGGTAGAAAGTTCGGCGTAGGCCTCTGCCTTGTATCCCAGAGGCCTAAGAAGATAGACCCGGATATACTAAGCCAGATGAACAACAAGATAATATTGAAGATTGTCGAGCCAAGCGACCAGAAGTATATACAGGCCGCCTCTGAGACCCTCAGCGACGACCTCCTCGAGCAGCTGCCCGGGCTCAACACCGGAGAGGCGATAGTACTGGGGCCCATGGTGCCCCTGCCGACCCTAGTACGCATCGACCTGTACGAGGGCAGGAGGGGAGGTACGGACCCCGACGTTGTCTCCGAGTGGCTCAACTACTCGGGGGCAGAGCCGGAGGAAGACGATGTTCTCGACATTATAGAGGAGTTCATCGAGGCGAGGTGATACGCTTGACAGGCTCGGTGCTGGTGGCTCACCTTGCAGACACGCATCTAGGGTACCGCCAGTACAACCTCTACGAGAGGGAGAACGACATATACGAACTCTTCCAGCTTGCCGTTGAAGACGCGCTTAGAGAGCATGTAGAGCTTATCGTACACTCCGGCGACTTCTTCGATACCTCGAGGCCACCGCCTCAGGCCATAAGGGCGGCGATAAGAGTCTTGAAGAGGGTTAGGGAGCATGGAGTAGAGTTTGTGGCTACGCTTGGCGACCATGATATTCCGAAGAGGAGGGGCGACCATCCGCTGTCGGTATTGGAGGAGCTTGGTCTTGTAAAGGTGCTGTTGCTGCGCGAGAAGTCGAAGCTGCGGATACGCACGAGGAGCGGTGTCGAGGTGTTCATCGCGGGGTTGCCCCATCACCGGAAACACTCGGCTTCGAACCTCCGCACCAGGCTCGCAGCCCTGAGGCCACCGGAGGAGAAGATTCCGAAGATACTGGTGTTGCATCAGGGGATAGAGGGTTACTCGCCGGAGCCCGAGATAGACGCGAATGCGCTTCCACGCGGCTACTCATACTATGCGTTGGGCCATGTGCATAGACCCTCATCGTTCCGCATCGATGCCGGCGTAGCGGTCTACCCGGGTTCCATAGACGCTCTTAGGATAGACGAGGCTCAGTATGACCACGGGTTTGTAATAGCGGACGTCTCCTGGGAGTCTGCCGACTATACGTTCGAGAGGCTCCCGATACGCCCCCAGCCAGTCTACACTATACGCTTTGAGAGGCTCTCGGAGGACCTTGCAAAGGTTGCGTCACAGCTGGCAAAGTACGGGGATAGGAAGCCGTTGGCCCACATCATAGTAAGGGGGGCGAATATCGACAGGCAGAGGGTGTACAAGGCTGTCAGGTCTATCCTCGAGGGCAAGGCGCTCTACATACACCTCGCGATATACGAGGATAGGGTTGAGACTAGCGACGTGAGGATAGACCGTATCGGAGAGAAGCTTGATAGGTACGAGCTCCTCGTGAAACTGTTGCACGGCGATAGGGAGCTAGCAAGGCTTGTAGACACAATGATAGACATGGTGGCCCACGGCGCGAAGGAGGCGGAGCTCGAACACATCGTGGAGCAGTATTACAAGTCTAGGTATGGGGGTGGGTCGGGTTGATAGTGAGGAGGGTGGAGCTCGTCAACTTCCTAAGCCACCGTAACACCAGCGTCGAGCTCGACACTGGGATAGTCGCCATCGTCGGCCCCAACGGCGCCGGGAAGTCCAGCATAGTTGACGCCATCTCGTTCACACTCTTCGGTTTCCACAGTAGGAGCGAAAAGAGGAGCAACAAGCAGCTTATCAGGTTGGGCGCGGCCTACGCCTCTACGCGCGTATGGTTCGAGGTGGGCGGCCGCCTCTACATGGCCGAGAGGAGGATATACCGCCGCGAGCGCTCCTACGCAATGCTCTACGAGGTGCTCGAGGACGGCAAGCTGAAGCCGATAGCGAGGGACGTTAGAAGCGTCGAGGCCGAGATTGAGAAGCTCCTCGGCATAAAGAAGGAGGTTGCAAAAGTGGCGCTCATAGCTCATCAAGGCGAGCTTGCAGAGATACTCGAGAGTAGCAGGAGGAAGGAGCTCGTCCATAAGCTGCTGGGCCTCGAGGCTATAGAGAAGACGTATGAGAAGCTAGGCTCGATACTAAAGGGGTATGAGCTTAGACTCGAGAATGTCAAGAGGCAGCTAGAGCTGTACAAGAGGCAGGAGGAGAAGCTTGAGGAGATGGTGAGGAGGGCTGAAGAGGCGGAAAAGAAGCTTCCACTGCTCGAGCGCGAGGAGAAGAGACTACAGGAGCATATTCTAGCGCTCCGCGGGAAGCGCGACGAGCTACAGTCTAGGCTTGGTGAGCTTCGAGCGCTGAAATCAACCCTCGACCAGATAGAGGAGCAGGTTAGGAAGCTGCGCGACGAATACGCAGATGTGTATGATGCGTTGGAATCCGTGAAGACCAGGATAGAGGCTGTTAAAGAGCAGCTTGAGAGCAGCCCGGTTATCCCTATCATCGGTAGGGCAGTCGAGCGGGGCATGAGTCTCGAAGAAGCACTGGATGTTCTAGAGAAGCTGTACGATGCTCTCAGTGCTGTGAGGGAGAGGTACCAGTACTACGAGAGGCTGAAACGCGAAGTGGAGAAGCTGGAGGAGGAGGCGAGGAGGGCAGAACGGTACGAGGAGGTTAAGAGGAAGCTAGAGGAAGCCGAGCAGCGCATCCTAGAGTACAACAAGGTTAAGAGTAAGATTGAGATGCTGAGAAGGCATATAGAGCAGACTGAAACGGAGCTGGCAAAGCTGCGCGAGAAGCTAAACATGTACATGCTCGAGGTGCGTAAGCGGGCGGCAGGCCTTCTGCATGGGCTCGACGCCCCCAATTTGACCGGCGAAGAGGTTCTCAAGAGGCTGCAGAATCTGGCCGAGGAGTATGAGGAGAAGATTAGGCTGCTCCAGGAGACGATTAACACGTTGAAGGGTGAGGAGATAAGCCTGACAAAGAAGCTTGAAGAGATACGCGATAACATAGAGAAGCTTGCATCTGCCCGTGGACGCTGCCCGCTATGCGGTAGGCCGTTGAGCGACAGTGAAAGGCGTAGACTAATCCTACAGCTTCGAGACGAGAAAGAAGCCGTAGAGGAGAGGCTCGAGCGCATCCGCGGCGAGATCAAGAGGCTTGAAGAACAGCTTAACGCTCTCAGGGATAGGAAGGCTCGTGTAGAGACGGCCCTCCGTCGCATCTCGGAGATACACGGTATGATAGTTGAGCTGCGGAAGAGGATGACCGAGAACGAGAAGCGCCTCTTGGAGTTGCGTAACGAGCTGCGAAGCCTCCATATGAGGGCGATGCAGCTCCAACAGTTTCTGGAAGAGTATGAGAAGCTTAAGAGGGAGCTCGACGAGACACCTTCGCCATCCTATATCAAGAGGGTGCTCGAAGAGAAGAGGAGCGAGCTGGAAGAGCTTGAAGAACAGCTTGTAGAGGATTACAGCAGGCTCCGAGAGATGCTCGAAAAGCTTGGTGTCGGTGAAGAAGTTGTATCGAAGCTTACCCCTGCAGATGTGAGAGAATTCCGAAGCACATTGATGACACTCCAGCAGCTCGAGGAGAGAAGGAATGAGCTGGAAGCAAGACTCGAGAGCATATCGCGTCAGATGGAAGAGCTGCTGGCTAAGAGGAAGGAGGTCGAAGATAAGCTCAAGGAGATCGACGTAGTAAAGAAGGAGCTTGACGATATCGAGGAGGAGCTGAGGAAGGTAGAGGCTCAGCATAGGGAGGTGCTGCGGGAGAAAAGCGTCCTAGAGGCTGTTGTGGAGGAGGGTGAGAGAGCTAGAAGGGAGCTGGAGGAGCTTAGGAGGCGCATCGAGCAGCTAGAGAGGGAGAAGGCTGGCCTCGCAAAGCTCGTGAATGACCTTAGACGTGCTAGGAAGGCTTTAAGCAAGGAGGGGTTGCCGAAGCTTATCCGTATTCTAGCAAAGTCTATCATAGAGCGGCATATGCAGGAGATACTAACGCACTTCAACATAGAGTTTATGGATGTCCGACTCACAGAAGACTATGACGTCATACTCGTGACCCCAGATGGTCACGAGAAAAGCTTCAGGATGCTAAGCGGAGGGGAGAAGACAGCGATAGCCCTTGCCTTCAGGATAGCCTTTGCCAGGATGCTTGCAGGCCGCGGCAGGATAAACACGATGATACTCGACGAGCCGACGCTATTCCTCGACGAGCATAGGAAGCGTGAGCTCATAAACATACTACGCTATGGGTGGAGGAGCGGCTCCGGTATACTACCTCAACTCATCCTTGTAACCCACGATAGGGAGGTTGAGGAGGCAGCAGACCTCATAATAGAGGTTGAGAAGGTTAATGGCGTTAGCACTGTCAAGCGTGTCGCGACAAGTACTCTCATCGGCGGCTCGTCCTAGACTTGTGTAGGAGTATAGCTACAACTATAGCGGCCGACACGAGTATTACTGCAAGCGGTATGATGAGGTCCAACCCTCTAGGCGGGGGAGACTGTCCGGCATGGAGGGTTTCACTCGCCCCTCTGCCAGCTGCTAGAGACTGGGCTGCACCTTCCTGAATCCTGAACGCTATTACATCGAGCTTGTTTCTACCCAAGCCGACCAGGTATACAATTCCTGCTGGCGAGATGTAAACCGCGGGTACGTCCGAGACCCGGCTCCATGTATAGGTGTTTGCGAATGCAACGCCCTTCTCCGAGACGCCGATGAACATCACTACGCCCTGACGCACCCCGGTCTTCGGGTTGGACGCGTAACCCCCTACCACACAGAGCGTGTCCTGGCAGCTTAGGCTCTCGGGGTAGATGCTGCCTATCCGCCGATCGTAGGATATTCGCGCGTAGCGTACACTGCCATCCGGGTTGTAGACTGCAACGCCTATGCTCCCGTCCAGCAGGTAGCCTACCGCAACGCCCCTCTCGCCTGCAGGCGCATACTCTACGGGCAGGAGGGGTTGGAGCGTAGCATTCTCGATGACCTGGAATAGGCCGTCAAGCCTGATCAGGAAGCCGGTCCCACCTGTCTTGTTTACCGCGTAGCCTATCACCTCGACGTCGCCCGTGGGCAGTATATAAGCGCCGGTGAAGTATACGCAGTGGTAAACGCGGCCGGCCACAACCTGGTATACGCTCCCGTTTACCGCGCGAATCCTAGGCATATACACGCGTCCACGGTAGCTCCCGGAGAGCAGGTCTGCAGCACTACCCTGTAGGACGTAGGCTGCACTTACCACGCCCTTTGTACACGCACCGAGGAACCCCACTATGTAGGAGAGCGGCGGCTTGACCATAACGAACAGCGGTACCACGGTTACATGCCTCAGCCTCACAGCTTTCAACACGCCATTCTCATAGAGCCATAGGTATGCAGCCAACGTCCCATTCGCGTATTGGACGTAGCCGTAGAGCGTTGGCCCCAGGGGGGTCGTCTCGCAGCCCAGAACCTCGCTCCTAGCACTGCCCTCCAACCCTGGAACCGGGAGCGGCGTTATACTCCCCTTTGCGAGATCGACAATGGCGGCGTAGGCCCTCGGAGGCCTCCCGGTATACCCTGCTATTAGGAGCGTATGCTCGTTGAGGGCGAGGGCGCAATGCGGCTTCGTAAATGAGGGAACCGGCAGGGTCACATTGTAGAGCTTCACGTAAGCCGCATTAGCCGCTATTGAGGCGGCTGGATACAGAAGGGACAGAGCGAAGAGTACCCATACAACTCTAGTCTGCAGCCTCTCCAAGGCTTCCACGTCCAGCGTCCGTTGACAAACACCTCGAAGACAAAAGTGTCGCTCCCGCAAGCCAGGTGGACCGCCACGAGGCCATAGCCCTCAGCCCTTACCCCACCATCCTCTACTGCGACGCTGACGGGCTCTATGCGGCTGGGCTCAAAGCCCCTCAGCTTGGCCCAGTCGCGCGGTATAAGCTGCAGCCTTTCGACTCCAATTCGCCTCCTCCATAGGGCTTCCAACTCGCAGCTATACGGCTTACACGTCTGGAGCGCAGCGTGTAGGTATGGATTCTCATCGCCCCTCCGTAGGAGCTCGTACTCGGCACGTATATACGCATCTAAGGTTTTGTCGCCAGTTGTAATCGGGTATGCTGCGAGAGGCTTCACGCCTATCCTAACCTCTACACCCGGCCTCGTGACAAGTAGATGGGGATAAGCCGCCCCCTCCACCATAGTGTACGCTGTGCTAGTCAAAACTGTAGTCGATTGTATATTCTCATCGCCCTGTATGACCTCTATCCTAGGACTATGTTCATACACGACCGAGTAGTCTACAAGGGTATAGGGGTTCAGGGGCCGGGGGAGGAGAGCCTCTACGGGGCTATAGTAGCGACCGGGCTCAGCCACAGTCCTGTACTCTAGCGTGATGGGCTTCTCCGCCTCTATGAGCACACCGCCCGGTATAATGA
>WAOO01000062.1 GCA_015521195.1 Pyrolobus sp.
ACGCGATAGTAGACGCGGTCAACACCGTGCTAAGCAAGATAGGCGTAGCCGTACCCGCAGCAGCGTAAACAACGCGCGTATACACATACCCGAACACCTCTTCTTTTTACACGCGTAGTGCACCCACACCATTCTGGGTACGCTGTGCATGTGCCGCGCGTCCATCCTCGCCCCTGATGGTGTAACAGCCCGTATCCTCTCGTCCCTCTTCGAGTGTATAGGGTGCCGCGTGGAGACAGGTATCGTCGGTGGGCTCCGGTCTCCCTTCGTCACCCTAGACGGGTCCCGGGCCGCAACGGTGTCCAAGCACCTGTCTAGGCTCTTCTTTCTCAAAGCGCGCCACGGGAGGCTGGGTGAGGCTGGGAGGATACTCTGGTGTGTCAGGGAGGTGTGTGGTGGGCGCGGGGAGGGGGTGTGCGTGGAGCTGGAAAAGTGGCTCGAAAAAACAATCTCGGCTCTCTCGCGTGCAGCGGGGACGCTCCTCTTCTAGCCCTGTACCGCCTGCCTACCCTCCTCGGTTATCTCGTAGCGGCCGTCTTCGAGGCGCTGGACGTAGCCTAGCCTCACCAGCTTCCTCATCTTGGCTGCGACGCGGCGCCCGTCCTCGCCGATGCGCTCGGCAATCTCCTTGGGGCGTAGCGGCTGCCCGGCCTCGGCGAGCGCACGGAGTATCTTGATGTCCAGCTCGTCTAGGGTGCTCGCCATCCCCTATCCACCCCCTTCTCCATTCTGATGCTCGATTAGGGATAGGGCGTTTTGCACTTTCGGGCCGCCACGCTAGGGGAAACTCGTATCATTCCAATCCGCGGGTAGCATCTCTACAATCACGTTACGCATCCCGTATTATCGGCGTACCTTAGCTATATCCCGGGCGTAGGGAGCAACACCTGAGCCTAGAACCTCCCCGATATTATCGAGAGTGCCAACCGAGGAGTCTGCGGAAGGCCGCCCAGAGCGGTGTACGCGATGCCCTCCTAGCCTCCTGTAGCAACGTCTCAAGCTCCTCGCAGCTCGCGTAGTCGAGTGGCTCCCCTACGCGCCCTCTACCCTCCCATGCTGCGTACAACCTCTCGAGTATCTCGTTGACGAGCCTCGAGGAGTAGAACTCGGCGAGCCTAGGCTGGTCGAGCGACTCTACTATCGTCAGAATCTCCTCCTTCAACTTCTGCTCGTCGCACTCGCCGGCCACAGCCAGCTACCCTGTCTTCTCACGGCGGACGGGGTGTATCGCGTCTTTCGGGGCCTTGGGGAAAGCTTCGAGGTATGGGCGCAGAACCTTCGGGATTACAACCGTGCCGTCCGGCTCCTGGAAGTTCTCGAGTATCGCGGTTATCGTCCTCGTTGATGCTATCGCCGTAGAGTTGAGAGTGTGTACGAACTCCTTCTCCATGTTCTTCCTCACGAGCCTAATGTTGAGACGATACGCCTGCCAGTCGGTACAGTTGCTCGCAGACACCATCTCCCTATACCTGCCCTGCGCTGGCATCCAGGCTTCCAGGTCATACTTCTTCGCTGCCGGCGCCCCCAGCTCGTGCGCACAGATGTTCACGACACGGTAGGGTATGCCCAACCCCTGGAAAAGCTCCTCAGCGTTCCTGATCAACTCCTCGTGTATCTGTTGGGATTCCTCCGGCTTAGCGAATACGAACTGCTCCACCTTGTGGAACTGGTGTACCCTGAATATCCCCTTGAGGTCGCGGTTGCCCGCGCCAGCCTCCTTCCGGAAGCATGGGGATACGCCAACCAGTTTTATCGGGAGCTCATCCTCCTTTATCTCCTCGTTCATGTAGAGCGCAGCTAGGGGGTGCTCGGCTGTCGCTATGAGGTAGAGGTCCTCGCCTTCAATCTTGTATATTGCATCTTTGAACGTCTCCACGTCTATGACGCCCATGAGCACACGGTGCCTCACCATGTAGGGTGGTAGGACGAGGCGGTACCCCTTCCTCGTCATATAGTCTATCGCGTAGAGCAACAGTGCTATGTCAAGCCATACTAGGTCGTCGAAGAGGTAGTAGAACCTGGAGCCCGCCACCTCAGCAGCCTTCCTAGTATCGCCCAGCCTCAACACATACTCCAGCATATCCGCGTGGCCTACGGGCTTCTCGTCTACAACCTCATAGTCTATCTTGAAACCCCACCTCTCAGTCTGCTCCTTGAACTGCTCAATATGCCCCCTCCATACCTTAGGCTTCCCCCAGAACCTTATCGGCACACCCTCAACATCCTCGGGGCAGACGGGTACATCGGGCATGACTATGTTGGGAAGGCTCCATAGCAGCTGACGCCTTTCCTCCTCAATTCTCTTCAACTCAGCGTCAAGCTGCTCCCGGAGCTTCAGAAGCCGCCTCGCTTCCTCTATGAGCCTCCTACGCTCCTCCGGGTCCCTCGCCTTCGCTATCATCCGCGTCACAACGTTGTGCTTGTGTCTCACCTCGTTAACCTCCTGGAGCTTCCTCCTCCACAGCTCGTCAAGCTCCCTAGCCCTATCCGCCAGAGACGGGTCTAGCCCCCTCTTCCGCAGATGCTCCTTATACTCCTCTGGATTCTCGCGCAGCAGCCTGAGCACACTCCAGGTAGGCACGGTGTACTGCCCGGTATCGTGGCAGCTGACCAGCTCTTAACTAGGGTTTGTCTTCTCCCCCTCACCCCGGAGTGATGAAGCCCCTACACTCACGGAGGCCCGGGTGCCCCGGGCGGTGAAGACGTGGTCCTCGCTGACCGGCGTTCACCCTATTCGAGTCCTCTAGCGCCGGATGCCTAACCGCGGTGGAGTATCGTGAAAGCCCTATACGCCGACGCCCACCTCCACTCTAACCCCGCCAGAGGCCTCGGTGCAACTGAGATAGCGAGGAGGTTCAGGGCGCGGGGAGGCTGGTTCGTCGCACTGGTTGGGCTCTCGCCCTGGCACTACAATATTGATGTGAGGGGAGACCCCCTAGCCGCCTACGTGAAGAGCATCGAGGTTCATGCGGCGGAATGCAGGAGGGCTGCAGAGCAGGGGCTGCGGGTCTCGTGCTTCGCGGGCTTCCATCCCGCGGACGTTGATCACCTTATAGATGCCGGTATGCAGCCCCACCGGGTGCTCGAGCTGGGAGAAAAAGTGCTAGACCATATCGCGGGGCTCTGCCGGAAGGGGGTGCTGCAGGGCATAGGCGAGGTTGGGAGGCAACACTTCAAGACCAACCCCGAGAGGGTCGCAATAGCACAGGAGATACTCGTATCCGCCATGGAGCGGGCTAAGGACCTCGGCTGCCCGATACACATGCACCTGGAGAATGCTGGAGAAGCCACAGTAGTGCTTATCGAGCGGCTCGCGTCAAGAGTCGGCATTGAGAGGAGACTGCTACTCTTCCATCACTCCAAGCCTAACGTGGCTGCAGCGGCTGTGAAGAGAGGATTTTACGCCACATTACCCGGTAAGGAGCAGCTCCTCCGCTACTACTTTGGCAACAGGATGCCTAGCGAAAACGTGATGGTAGAGTCCGACTACATAGATGACCCGAGGAGACCCTGCGTATCTTCATGCCCCTGGGAGGTTGTAGATAGACTTGAGAAGCTTCACGGAGAGGGCGTTATCGACGATGAGACGCTCTACAGGGTGAACGTGGATAACGTTGTAAAGTTCTACGGCGTTGAACCACCCTAGCCAATGTTTATCACGCGCAGCGCCTCCTCCTTCGAGAGCCTCACAACACTCATGTAGCTCTCGGATAGCACCTTTAGGTCCGGGTTATTGCCCTGTATCATAACCGTGTGGAGCTTAGCCCTGGCGCGTATTAGGCCCCGACGTACCGCCTCGATAGTCACCTTGTCCTCACCATCCGTTATCAGCACTATGTCTGCGACGCCGCTGCTCCTGCCACTGATTATATCGTCGACCGCTGCTAGCACCGCACGCGTTATATCGGTGCCTCCGTTGGCCCTCACACGCGCTATATAGTCGAGGAGCCTCACCACGTCGCGGCTTCTCGCGTTCTTAGGCAGCTTTAGAGGCGGGTATGGTATCGAGTCGAAGAACCTGACATAGTACTCTCTACGCTCCCTCGCAGCCCTCTGCGCGAGTGCGAGTGCAACAGCCTTCGCCCACACTATCTTCGTGCCCATCATGCTGCCGGACTTGTCCAGCAGCACGTACAGTGGGCCATGCGACTCTGGGAGCACCTTGCGGTAGAGGAGGAGGCTGCCCTCGCTCATCTTGTACGCGAGGAATTCCGGTGGAAGCGCGAGCTCCGAGGGCACTATCCTCTCGACGTCGCTGCCAAGCTCATACCCGTCGAGCTCGCCGCGCGGGCTCTTCCTAGTCCTCCTCTTGAACTGCGTCTCACCCTCATCGATGCTCTTCAGCATCTCTAGTATGTTCTTGACGTCAGTGTTCTTCGCGAGCCTAAGCACATCACCCACGCTATCCTCCAGGCTGAAGCTGCTGCCCGTCCCTGCCGCGAATTTAGCCGCCAGCATCTGAATCTGCTTGGCCGTCTCGGCGTGAGACCAGGCGGTCTGCAGCGCCCTGCTGATAGCCTGGTCGAGATGCCTATCGAACTCCTTGCCAGCCACGTCATTCCTGTTCCCGCGGTTGGCCCCGCCTTCCGTGTAGGCGTTCTGGTTCATCTGGGATAGGTTGCTGAGCTCTCTCACAAGCGCCTCCATGAAAATCGCGGACACTACCATGCTCGTTGCAGAGTCGGCGATCGTATACTTCCTGACCTCTTCAAACCTCTCAAGCGACATCATCCTCGCGAGTATGGCTGCCTGCATTGCTGCGCGACGGCTACGAATATTGGAGATGTAGTTGCGGTTGAGCATCGGCACCGGGAGGAAGAAGAGGTAGTAAGTGCTGACCGCGAAGCTTGCATCGACGAACTCGGGGAGCTGCTCGGCGTCGAGGAGCTTACGCAGCAGCGCAATTACCCTCTCGCCACGGTACTGGACAGCAGGGTCTCCATAATCTATGCCAGCTATCGGCCCCTCTTGCCTCACCCTGCTCTTCTCAAACATCGATTCGGAGTAGGCTTGCATGCTCCCACCTTGATGGGGATGAAACCCCTGCTATAGGAGTGATGGCAGGCTGGAAGGCTACATGTGTAGCTTGTACGAGACCTTGTTTAGAAGCTCGTCTATCTCGTTGATTATCTGCTGCGCCAGGGCTCTAACAGACTGATCCTCGGTCTCCTTCATTATCGTTATAACCTTGCTCTTCGCGACCTTCAGGCTACGGAATAGGTCGACGAGCCTCGGGTCATAGCTCTTCAACCGGTCGACCAGCTTCGCAGCCTCCTGGATGTTCATACGTATATCGTTGAGCTCCTTGAGGTACTTCTCGGGGGTCTTGAGCTCCTCGGAGAGTATTATAGCTACACGGTCGAAATCCTCTATCTCCTTCGGCGCAACGTACTTCAGCACAAGCAGGTCCGACTCCTGCGCAACCATACGCCCCTCTAGCAGGGCGTTGGCCGCTATCAGTTTCAGGGCCTTACCCTTCCTACGGTCGGTTAGGTGTATCCCCCTCTCCTCGAAGACCGCTATCAGCCTCAACAGCTTCTGCTTTATAGGCTCCAGGTCGACCTCGAATATCAGCTTGTGGGCTTCCGCCAGCTCCTCCATGCTCATTACGGGTTTAGGTTCGGGCACCTTACCCGACTCCAAAGCCCAGGCCGCGTCGAGCAGCTCACCCCACTTGTTCTCGGGGAGAGGCCTCGTGTACTGCCTGACCAGAAACCTGTCATACACCGCCTCCAGCTCGGCCTCGTCTGGGACGCGGTTCGAGGCTCCTATCAGCGTCCAGAGGGGTACACGTATCTCAGTATAGCCGTCGTACCAGACCCTCTCCTGCATTATGGAGAGCAGCGCGTTCAGTATGGCAGAGTTCGCGTTGAACACCTCGTCGAGAAAAACTATCTCAGCCTCCGGCAGCTTACCCCGCGTTATCCTAACATACTTACCCTCCTTGAGCGCGTTGATATCGAGCGGTCCGAAGAGCTCCGAGGGCTCCGTGTACCTGGTGAGCAGGTATTTGAAGAAGCGTGCACGCAGCAGCTGTGCAGCCCTCCTGGCGAGCGCCGACTTCGCCGTACCAGGCTCGCCTATCAGTATGACATGCTCACGCGCCAGGAGCGCGAGTGTGATTGCACGCGCCTCCTCCTCCCTGCCAACAAACGGGGCTACAAGCTCCTCGTAGAAGCGTCTAACAGTCTCCAAGACCTTTGGAGGTTTAACCTGAGCGGCCAATACCGGTCTACCCTCGGAGCTTCCCATGACGGGTGATACCTTACTTTCACACCCTATTAACCTGCCCTCAACGCCAACCAGCAAGATTATACATATAGACGGTTATGGCGTGATAGCGGCCGTCACAGCATTAGCGTTTAAGTCGCTCAACGCCGATGTGGTGTTCACGCCGCGCGGCCCCCTCGGAATCTACGCTGTCGGCGAGGAGAGTGTGGAGGAATGTGGGGCAGACGGGAGAGTCCTCGTCGAGCTGCTACCGCTGCGTCTCAGGAGGCGGGCTCTTAGAGGCGTGCGCGAGACGCCAAGCCTCTACAAGAGAGTTGTAGACGCTCTCGTATCCCACGGGGTCCCCCTCGTGCCACCCGGCATGGCGTATGCCGCGAGAAACGCTATCCACGTGAAGATCGCCATATGCGAAGACATGCCACCCGAGGATGCCAGTCCAGTCTACACGTGCGGGGATAGCGTGACGCTAGAGGCTAGAGAGGGTTGTACACCACTAGGGGCATGCGCCTCTAGAGGCTCTACCCCTATAGTCGTGTGGCACGGTAGCGTCATGGCAGTGGCACCGCCTCTAGAGCGGCAAGCGTCCGCGTTATGCGCGGTTGTAGGGGGGCTCGGCCCTCACACGGCTCAGCACTAGCTATATCTCAGATCCGAGATCGCTCCGCATCCCCCGGTGAGGGTTCGAGGGCTAGGGTGCTTAATCCTTGAGGCTTCCAAGGCTATACTCCATCGCGGCAGCCGTTGCCGTCTACACCCTGGGCCTCGGTCTAGGCGCCCTGACACCCACGGGCCTCGTAGAGTCCTACATGAGGTCTGTTAGGAGCATTGCTCTCCAGGCGTACATGCTGCCTCCCCCCGCGCTCTACACCCTGATACTCGCGAACAACTTGACGGTCGCCCTTCTCTCGTTCATCGGCGGTCTGCTCATAGTACCACCCCTGATAATCCTCTTCGTGAATGGGGTTATCCTTGGGGCGGTTGCCGCCGCGTTTACAAAGTGGTATACGCTCCTCGAGTTCCTCGCATTAATCCTCCCTCACGGTGTCTTCGAGATACCCGCCTTCATACTCTCATGTGCAGCTGGCATAGACCTGGCTCTCACCGTCTTTGAGCATGGGTTTAGAGCTGCTGTACGCTCCTTGGGCGACGAGGCTTCAAAACTACTACCCGTAGTCATCCTGCTCGCTATAGCTGCGGCGATAGAGACTGGGCTAATCTACGCTGTGAGGTGAGCTATACGCAGGTCGCCCGCCGAGACCATGTGTAGGGGTGGTGCGCCAGTGTACTGGTATGATACTAGAGGAGTCTGGATGCGCTACCGCCCCGACGCTATCTACGTGTGGCAGGACCCCGATGTCAGGAGGAGGCTCTCGTGGTACTACGCGGTGATGACCGACGAGAAGCCAGCAAAGTTCATGATAGTGCGTAGGATTGACGCGGGCGAAGACCCGTCCAAGCTCGACACGGATACGCTCTGGGAGCTGCACGATAAGCTGTCCCGCGAGGCTAGGAGACTCTGGCGCCTCGCACAGAGCGATAAGTTCGGATGGCGCGAGTTGAAAGAGATGCCGGAGCCGCGCCACTCCTTCCTCGATGTGAAGGTCGAGCTCGCCTATAGGATGCTACGCTCGTGCATCTTCTGCGAGAGGAGATGCAGGATAGACAGGACGAAGGGCAAGATAGGGGTATGTAGACTCGACGACAAGGTATACGTCCACAGCTGGTTCCACCATCTGGGTGAAGAGGCTCCACTCGTGCCCAGCGGCACGATATTCTACGGCGGGTGTAACTTCAGGTGCGTCTATTGCCAGAACTGGGATATTAGCCAGGAGAATGTAAGGGGAGGAGTGGTTGTCGATGCAGCTAAACTCGCGAAGATACAGAAGGAGTTGAGGATAACGGGCGCCAGGAACATAAACCACGTCGGCGGAGAGCCTACGCCAAATATCCACGTCATACTAGAATCGCTCAAATACCTTGATGTCAACGTGCCGCAACTATGGAACAGCAACATGTACCTGACAGTCGAGGCGATGAAACTGATACTCGATGTCATAGACATATGGCTGCCGGACTTCAAATACGGTAATGATAGGTGCGCACTTCGCCTCTCGGCAGCGCCGAGGTACTTCGAGGTTGTGACGAGGAACCTCCGGATGGCCGCCGAGTATGGAGACATGATAATCAGGCACCTGGTTTTGCCCAACCACCTTGAGTGCTGCACGAAACCCGTGTTGAAATGGATAGCGGATAACCTGCCGCGCGATAAGATACTCGTCAATATCATGGACCAGTATAGGCCCGAGTATCTTGTCGCGAGGTACCCGCACAGGTGGCCGGATATAGCGAGGAGGCCGACTAGGGAGGAGATAGAGGAGGCCTACGAGTATGCGAGAAAGCTCGGCCTAAGGTTTGAACCGGTAAGCTAGCTCAGCGAGTGCAAGTATCATCATTGGGGTTCAGGAGCTCAGGCGCTCATCACCTGGCCTAGCCTACCTCCTGCACGCGGCCCCGATAGCGTCTTCGAGCCTCCAACCCATCTTCTCAAGATAGGCTCGTAGCCCCTCCACGATTTCGCGCACCACGCCCAACCCCTTGTCGAATAGGGCTGTCCCCACTTGCACCGCCCTCGCGCCCGCGAGTATCAGTTCAGCTGCATCGCGCCATGTATACACGCCTCCGACGCCGACAACGTGTATATCCGGGTGTTCACAGTGTATCTCATACACTATCCTCGTCGCAACCGGGTGTATCGCCCTACCCGATAGACCCCCTACCCTCCCACCCAGGACGGGCCTAGCTGCCCACACGTCTATCACCATAGCCTTCAACGTGTTTATCGCTACCACAGCGGACACGCCTCGCTCTACAAGCTCAGCGGCTCGCTCTGCAACACGGTCCAGGTAGCCTATCTTAGCCCAGACGGGCTTCTCCCCGCCCCCAGCCTCTACAGCGGCGTCTATAATGTCGAGAGTCAGGCGCCTATCGTAGGCGACTTCGAGGCCTCGTCCACGCGCATGAGGACAGCTTAGGTTGAGCTCTACCGCGGATGCTCCCGCCGCGAACGCCTCACGTGAGAGTATACCGGCCTCCTCCGGGCTAGACGCGGCTATGCTGACGATTAGCGGGCGGCCTACCACTCTTACGAGTCTAGGGATGAGGCTTCGTAGCCCCTCAAGCCCCGGGTTGGACAGACCCACCGAGTTCACATAGCCGTCCTCGACGGGCACTATTATCGGAGTGGGGTTCGGCTCGCGGGGTTCTAGCGTAAAGGATTTCGTCACGACTGCTGAAACACCTGCCGAGACAAGCTCCATTATATCGTCGAATCTCGCCCCGAGAACGCCACTAGCGTTCATCACCGGGTGTTCAAGCTGGAGGCCTCCCACCTCTACGCGAAGCGAGCCTAGCCGCATTCAGGCCCCAGCCTGGTTTGATGCAGACGCACCCCTCTCTATACACGAGCCGCCCCCTGACAATGGTTGCCACGGGCTCGCCCCGGTAGAGCATCCCCTCGTAGGGCGTGAGCTTGGCCTTCGAGAATGTCTCGTAGCCGCTTATCCTACCCTCCCTTCTAAGGTCGACCGCAGTGTAGCTCGCTATACACCCCGGCTCCACGCACCCATAGCCGTGAATACCCAGCACTCTGGCCGGCCCCGTCGAAGTCAACTTGATGAAGTCACGGAGGTCCATCACACCCTTGGAGACCAGCGTCAGCAGCAACCTCGTGTAGTGCTCGACCCCGGGTATGCCGGGTGGACACTCGTCAAACGAACCCATCTTCTCCTCGACGGTATGCGGGGCATGGTCCGTGGCCACCGCGTCGACATCACCCGAGATGAGGAGCTGTATCAGCCTCTCTCGCTGCTCCGGTGGACGCAGAGGTGGATTAACCTTAGCTATACAGCCGTGCTTCTCCTCGTCCCTAGAGTCTAAGAGGATGTGGTGAGGCGTCACGTCTACCGTGAACCCTCTGCTCTTAGCCTCGAGTACGAGATTAGGTGTAGACGCGTGTGTCACGTGTAGGCGTAGACCGCGAGGGGCTACCGAGGATATGAGGCGCAGCGCCTCTATCTCGGCTGTTGTAGGGCGGCACTCCCACCTCCTGCCAGGCTTACACCCCTCCTTCACCATGTCAGGGTGCTCGGAGTGAAGAACGACGAGCAGGTTCCTCCTCCACGCGGCGTACAACACCTCCTCTAGAGCCCCTTGCTCCACGAGATCCTCCGGGTACACCTTGAAGCCGGCTACAAGTCCGCTCGAAGCTATCCTCTCCGCCTCGCCGGGTGTACGCGGAACACCGGCGTACACAACATAGTCAACTACGCTGTTCCTACGCAAGGCTGAAAGCTTCAGGCCGATAGACTCGGTGTTATCGAGGCGTGGCTGCGTATTAGGCATGTCGGCGACGAGCGTCACCCCGCCAGCGGCTGCAGCGAGCGTGCCGCTAAGCTCATCCTCTTTATACGAGAGTCGCAGGCCGCGCAAATGCACATGGATATCGATGATGCCGGGGAGTACCAGCCACTCATCGGGAAGCCGCACGTCGGCAGACGGACTAGAGCCCCTCGAGACACCCGCAACCCTGCCATCGCGTATACACAGTGTGAGCCTCGTAGGCTCCTCTAGAGGCGGTGCGAGGAAACGCCCCTCGAGTATCACGTCGCAGCCTCTAATACCTCTCTCACCTCCCGCGCTTCAAACGCGGGCCCGTCTCTGCAGAGGAGAGGGCCTCCAGGCTTAACCCTACAGGCGCCGCAGAAGCCAACCCCACACACCACCTTCTTCTCGAGAAACACTACGAGCCTGTCCCCGAATAGGCGGTAAGCCTCCCTGAGCATACCGGGCGGCCCCGCCGCTACAACCCTGTCGAAGCTGCCTAGGCTCAGGACCCAATCCCCTACGGCCAGGCCTACTCGGTCGCACCCGCCGCCAGCCTCCTCGCAGGCGACGAAGACACGGATGCCATGCATCTCGAACACTCTCCTGATACCAGCTTCTCGCGAATCCCTAACCCCGAGTATGACTGTGACATCGGCTCCTCTCGAGAGGAGCTCTGAGGCAAGCCAGGGTAGGGGGGCCGCGCCGCTCCCACCGCCTATCAGGAGCACGCGCCTAGCTCCCCTGAGGAGGCGCGTCGCGCAGGAGCCCAACGGCCCTACCATGCCCAGGCGCATGCCCGGCTTCGCATCGTAGAGTTGCCGCGTAGTGGGGCCCACCGGCCGCACTACGAACTCTACGCCGTACTCGTCTAGCCACGATACGCTCATGGGTATGGCTTCGAAGCCGGGCACCCATAGCATCACAAACACGCCGGGACAATAACCTTCAACTGCACCATCATACCGTGCTCTTATCCAAGCTAGGCCTCCATACCGCTCTATGGCTGCAACCTCGAGGCTCGTATACCTCCTCACTCCTGCTCACCCAGCACCTGTGCAAGTATCTCATCCTCGTGGAGCAGAGTACCGCAATAGACGCACTGGAGTATCACCGGCTTCTCGGAGACGAGGCGGAACCTGCTGCGGATATACTCCCCCTTCTTCCTCGTGATGCAGGTCGGATTCTTACACTTCAACACGCCCTCCACAAGCCTCGGTATCTTCACCCTCCTCTTCTCGACAACCTTGTAATCCTTCACTATGTTTATCGTGGCCGTCGGCGCTATCAACGCTATCACGTCAACCTCGTGGGGTTTTAGCAGACGACCCTCCACCTTAACAATGTCCTTCCTCCCGAGCTTCCTGCTCTCAACATTCATGACAACAGCTACGCGGAACCCCTCCCTGCCCGTAATCCCGAGTATCCTTAGGACTGCCAGGGCCCTACCAGCCGGGATATGGTCTATCACTGTACCCTCCCGTATCTTTCGGACGAGCAGCTCAGAGTCGGGCACGGGCCCCACTGCGCATCACCCCGCGTAGACCCCGAGTATCATGGTGAGCAACGCCATGCGGAGAGGGACCCCGAGCGAAGCCTGGAAGAAGTAGGCTGCTTGAGGCATCGAGTCGACCCTAGGGTCTATCTCGTCGACTTTAGGCAGGGGGTGCAGTATGCGCAGAGTAGGCTTCCCCTTCTTCACCAGCTCGGGTGTCACCCGGTAGCTGCCGCGAACCTTCTCATACTCCATCGGGTCCGGGAACCTTTCGCGCTGAATCCTCACAACGTAAAGCACGTCAACCTCCTCTATCACCTCTGTTATGTCGCTCGCCTCACGGTAGGGTAGACCACGCTCCCTCAGAACCATCTCCACCTCCTCCCTGATACGCAGCTGCGGCGGCGAAACCAGGTAGACCCTCTTCGGCTTGTAGAGGGTGAGGCCGTAGAGGAAGCTGATAGCCGCCCTGCTATAGCGCAGGTCGCCCAGCACCGCGTAGACGAGGCCATCGGGGCTTCCGAAGAGGAGCTTGACGGTATACAGGTCTATCATAGCCTGAGTCGGGTGATGCTGCCTTCCATCGCCAGCGTTGACTACAGGCTTCTCTGCAACCTCGGCCGCGTAGAGCGCCGCACCCTCATACTTATGCCTCACAACGATGATATCCGCATACGCGTCCAGCATCCTTATCGTGTCTGCAAACGACTCTCCCTTCGCAACGCTAATCGCCTCCTCGGAGGTGAAGCCTATCGTCTCCCCACCTAGCCTCTTGGCGGCAGCCTCAAAGCTGAGCCTAGTCCTCGTCGAAGGCTCAAAGAAGGCCAGTGCGACGAGCCTCCCGTCCAGCAGCTTCGGCACGTTACCATCGAGAAGACGCCTCCTAAACCAATCCGCCGCCTCAAACAACTCCTCTAGGTCTGAGCGCGTAAAGTCAAGGATGCTTATGACATCACGCCCTTTAAACGCTCCCACAGAACCCGCCTGGAGGCCTCCCACACGAAACCCTATAACGCTATCCTCTGCGGCTGCACGCCTCTATCCTGGCGGCGCCCTCGACTGCAATCCTCTTAAGGGCCTCCAGGGGGTCGGGTGCGCGCGTCACACTCCTCCCTATTATCTCGTAGTCGGCGCCCGCACATATCGCGTCACCGGGCTTCGCACCCTGCGCCCCGACGCCCGGCGAGAGTATCACGATATCCGGGTAGCGCCGGCGCGCACGCGACACGATAGAGGGCATTGTAGCTGGGGCTACAAGCCCCCAGGGGTCAACCCTCTCAACCACCTCGTCCATCACGTCGATACACCGGCCGAAGGTGAACTCTGCACCACGATGACTCATGTGGTATACGAGTATGAGGTGGACGCCCGCCGCCCTGAGCCTATCTCGAAGCTCCATAAGAGCATCTGGGCCTATGAACGCGTGCGCTATGACCGCGTCCACCTCATACACTATCGGTTCGATGAGGCTCCACATCACTGGCGTTATATCTGCAAGCTTGAAGTCTGCGACACGCAGAGGTTGAAGCCTAGACAGGATGGCCGCCAGGCCACCATAACCGCTTCTCGCGAGCAGAGGCAACCCTACCTTAAAGCCGGCGACGTGACCCTTCAGCTTCGACGCTATCCTTGCAGCCCAGTCTGCCGCATCGACGCCAGGGGGAGGGTCAAGCGCGATGATAACCCGGGAGGAGTAGGTTGAAAAAGCCTCATATGCGCCCTGTAACCCTCCTCACCCCGTCTTAGTAACCTCCTCGACCCATGCGAGATACTCCCGGAGACCCTTCTCGACAGGAACCGCTATGACCTCCGGTACCTCGTAGGGATGCACCTCCTTCACGTACCTGATAAGCTCCTCGACCTTAGACTCAACAGTCTTGACGACCAGAAGATCCTCCTCGTCGCGTTCAACCCTCCCCTTCCACCAGTACACGCTCCTGACGCCATTGACGACATTCACGCAAGCCGCCAGCCTAGACTCAACCAGCTTGGATGCCAGCTCCTCGCCTTTGCCGCGAGGAGCCGTTATAAACACGACGTAGACTCTTTCCAAGCCCCACGCACCCTACTTTACTTTACCTTCTCAAGCGCAGAGGCAACAACCTTCTCGAACTCGCCGGGCTCCATCTCCTCCCTATGCCTGGGCAGCTCTACGAGCACAACCTTACCGCGGTATAGCAGCCTCAATACATCCTTATCCTTATACCTGTAGACGTCGAGCTGCTTGACATGCAGCTTCTCGAGCACCTCAAGATACTTCCTAAACTTCTTGCGGTTGGCCATCAGCACCCCCGCGGCCGTGCAGCACAACACCTAGCTTTAACCGCCACCCGGCCCCAGGAGCACCTCGGGGGTGACGAGCATTCCGGCTCATCGGACGCGCACCGCGGATGAAGAGGGCCAGGACAGCTGACCCCGGAATCACAATAACATCTTGAAGGCTTCTACGAGCTTGTCTCTACAGGCCCACGGCCTGGGATTACACTCCGCGAGCCTCCTAAGGACAGTGTAAAGTCTTCTTGTTATAGCGCCACATCTCTCATCGGGCTCCGCCCCTAGGGCGACGTATACAGTCAGCCTCCTCGCCTCGTCGATAACCTCCTCGGCGAGACCGCAGCCACCAGCCACGCTATCCCAGTAGCTGCGCAGCTCTAGAAGCTCGGGGCGGAAGCCGTGCCTGGCCATCCACAGGTGGACCTCAAGGTCCTTGACGGTCGTGTATGCAGCGTGATAGACTAGCAGGTCGCCTACAGGTGCTAGGTAGTACTCACGACTCGGGTGCAAAATCGAGTGCACAGCCTCGTGGACGGCCATCGCCCTTCTAACAGTCTTCGGGAGCAGCATCACATCCTCGGCTACAACGTGTATCCGAGGTACGTCTTCGAAAGCCTCATAGTAGAATCCTGGCTCATACTCGACCTTAACATCGCCGCCATCGATGCTTCCCCTCGACGCGTGGAAGACTATCTCGACGTACCCCGGGCATTCAACCTCATACACTCTCCTAACGGACTCTACCACATCCTCCACTATCTCGTCGGGGACGGGCTCATACACCACAATTGTAGGGTTGCAGGTGGCCATCAGCGAGGTCCTCCAGTCATCACGCTTCAGCACAAATCGGCCTCATCACTCTAACCCCGAGTTAGACCTTAATGCCGGTAAAATACCGCACTCGTCTCGTTACAGTTTAAGACGTAGATGAGGCTGAGTACGATGCAACACTCTTTTCCCACTGTGCTGCCAGTGTAATACGGGGTAAGCGAGCCTCCATGACACCGTTCTCACGGATAGACCTCGACGACATTATAGACGCCCGTAAAGCAGGCAACGAGATACATCTCATAACTCGCGATGGCAGGCTAATCCGCCTACCCTTTAACGATGCAACCCTCGACATCTACTGGAAGGTTAAGATTAGGAACAGGCGCCGCGCATTCGGCCTCTAATACAAGTGTAAGGGGTGGATGGAAGCCCCTACCACTACCACTGTGTGCATGCTCTGCACAGGTAGCAGATGTAGAGCCAGCTGCTACTCCAGGTCTGTGCTTGCAGTCGTATCCCATTGCAGTTAGACGCCGTTTGCACTGCGCCTTCAGGATCACCTAGATAATGCAGCCTGATTCAGGCGGTTCTATTGAGCAGGCTTTTGTATAATTGTGGATTATGCAAAAGATTCACTGCACCAATCTACGGGTGAAGCTGGTATTGCCTATTCGGATGGGGAGGAGGATTCCAGTGGAAGGAGGGGGGTCTGCGGGTGTCTACTGGGGCTCGTGTGCTGTGCTCGACTGTAGGCAGTTGTCGAGCTGGGTGCGGATGCTCTTCGAGAATCCTATCCTGATGCCCATCCGTCTATCGTGGTAAATGTAGATGAGATTCTTGGATTGAAGCTCGCGCAGGAGAGTCATGAGCCACCGTGGGTCTGCGTCAAGCTCGCGCTGCAGCTGGTCTAGGTAGAGGTATGTCTTCCCCCACCTGACGTAATGGGCTACGAGCTTCTCCAGCACCTCCCTCTCCTCCTCATCAAGCTCTGTGACTATCGGCTTCAGGATTACAGCGATGCACCTCTCCCTCTCTTGCTGCTCATTGCTACGTTGACCGGTATCGCTGGCAATAAACGGCAAGGAAGCCGGGTATTGTCCAGGCTGGTGATACAGAGTCTTGCCTGTTCTTGCCAGGACAATCTGTTTAGCTAGCATCGCGTAGGGGTGCTCGCCGCTAGTATACCGCTCTATAACGTGCTTCGCGTATTCGCGCCCAGCCTCGGTTAGCATCCAATAGCCATCCCTGTACTCGAAGAGGCCACGCGTCCTCCAGTAGCTCAGGTAGCTCGCAATATACCTGGAGTTGAACCCTAGAATCTCTGCAATCTCGGCGGACCTCATGGGCCGCGAATAGAGGAGAACGGCGATTGCCTCGACGAGCTTGCTTCTAGGCCCGCTCCTCTGCCTCCCAGCCCCTCTCTCGACGCTCGAGGCGATAGCCTCTGCTAGTGCTCGAAGCCTATCCTCCCTCACTATACGCCCCTATACTGGTCTCTAGCCCCGATGCAAGGCATTGTTACGAGCGGATAACACACACTTCATACCCTACTCCCGCACCTCGTTTCCAGCGCTCGGCTATCGACTATACTCGATGGTGGAGTTGGCGTTCCCCGCTCTATACCAGTGCCTCTGGGCGGCTCGATTCGGCCCGGGGAGGGTATTTCCGAGGCTCCTAGCCAACCTCCGTAATGGCGATGATGTGGTAAGCGGTCTCTGACCGGTGCTGACACTCCCATGGACTGAGCCTCTAGGCGGGCGTTACGCCTAGTTGCTGGGGCTCGGTGTCGTAGAGGGGCGTGGGTTTGAGGAGTCTGGTCGGCCGGGACCTCATCTGGCTGGGTGACTTCGAGCCTCACGAGATAAGGTGGCTTGTGGAGCTTGGCTTGCTTATGAAGAAGCGGTACTATAGTGGTGAGAGGATAATCCCGGTGTTGAGGGGTAGGAGCGTCGCCCTGATATTCGAGAAGCCTAGTACGAGGACTCGTGTCAGCATGGAGCTGGCGGTCTACCAGCTTGGCGGGTACCCCGTCGTCCTCAGGAGTGACGAGATGCAGCTTGCCCGCGGCGAGCCTGTGAAGGACACGGCTAGGGTGCTATCGAGGTATGTCGACGCTATAGCCGCTAGGGTCAAGAGGCACGAGACTCTTGAGGAGCTGGCGCGCCATGCCGACGTCCCTGTGATAAACATGTTGAGCGATTTCTCCCACCCGCTTCAGGCGCTGGCAGATGTAATGACCATGGTCGAGCGCTTCGGCGGCGTCGCTGGGCTCCCGGTTGCGTATGTGGGTGACTGCGGGAATAATGTCGCACACAGCCTGATACTGGCGGTTGCGGCGCTGGGCGGGTTCATGAGGCTCGCCTGCCCCCGCGAGTATAGGCCGTCTACGCGCGTGTTGAAACGCGCAGAGGAATTCGCCTCTATTACAGGTGCGCGTATAGAGGTGTTCGAGGAGCCGGAGGAGGCTGTGAAAGGCGCCAAGGTGGTCTATACGGACGTCTGGGTTAGCATGGGTCAGGAGGCTGAGGCGGAGGAGCGTAGAAGGAAGCTGGCACGCTACCAGGTGAACGAGAGGCTGATGAGGCTCGCGGCGAAGGACGCGGTGTTCATGCACTGTCTGCCGGCGAGGAGGGGAGAGGAGGTAACGGAGGGGGTGATTGAAGGGCCGTGGAGCATCGTATGGGACCAGGCTGAGAACAGGCTTCACGCCCAGAAGGCCGTCCTGGCGGCTCTTATCGCCGGACGCGCCTAACCCTGACGCCAGCCTCCTTGGCCTTCTCTAGCGCCTCTTTTGACAGGCTAGGCCCGGCGCCGTACAACACTAGCACGGGCGTCGCGTTGAGCCTCTTAGCCTTCTCCGCGATGCGCTCGACGACCTCGGGGCCGTAGACCCTCTTCTCCGTCAATACATCGATGGCGTAGATGGTGCTCCCCTTCTTCGCGAGGATATCAACCGTCGAGCCTGCGACGGGAAAGTCTACGGTAACGTCGAAGCCAGCCTCTACGTAGAGGCCCGCGACATACCCCTTAGGCCCGTATTTCTCCTCGAGCCTCTTCTGCAGGAACCTTATGCGCGCGAGGCTCAACCCGCACACCCGTGCGCCGCGGTAACCCCTCCGTCTTAAAAGACTGGAGCTTTTACGGTAAACACGGGTGTGATGACAGGCTGGCCCACCCACGCTGACGGGTGCTGAGTGAACCCGCGGCTGACCCGCCTCCGTAAAAGCCGGTTGCGGCACGGCGGCTTCGAGGGTGATATGCATGGACCCAGTGTACCTGGTGGGCGTCGTAGGGGCTCTGGTCATCGTTGCCGGATGGGCTGTGGCGGTGAGGTTGCCGCCTCCTCCCCCTCAGCTCTCAGCACTCTACTTCCTTGGCAGCCTCTTGTTAACAGTATACGCGGTTATACGCGGGGATCCTGTATTCACCTTCCTCAACGCGCTTGCAGCGGTACTCGGTGTCGTCAACTGGCTTAGAGCTCGTAGAGCCTCTCGTTTATAGGGGTGAGGGTTGCGGCGCCTGGGGGCGCGCCACTGTGGCCGTGAGGGTTAGCATGGAGAGGCTCTCCGGGCTGTTGACGCCGGAGGCTCTCCGGTCTAGAACGGCGTGGCTGGCGTTCATAGCGGTGCTAGTCGCATCTATGGTCGTTGCTGTTGCGCTTAGGGGCGCAGCGTGGGGCAGATGGCTGCAGGTCAACAAACACCTACCGGTGCCAGTGTATATAGACGCGTTTGACCCTTGGATAGAGTACTGGCTTGCAAAATACCTCTACGAGCATGGCCTCGGCTCATGGTGGAGTCTTCATCCGCCCAACCCTGCGGTCATGAAGTTCTGGTACCCATGGGGCCGCGACTTCACGCGCACCGAGTATCCCCTGGTGCCTATGCTGATAGCTGCAACCTATCCCCTGGGGAGGGCCCTTGGATTCACGTTCCAACAGTGGGCAGCCTGGATACCCGCAGTGTTCGGCGGTGTCCTCGTCCTAGCGGCGGCGGTCCTTGCGGCTAAGAGGTTTGGGCCGCTGCCGGGCATTGTGGCGGCAGTCGCGATTGCACTGCTGCCGGCTAACGCGACGAGGACTCTCCTAGGCTTCATAGAGAAGGAGGGCATCACACTCTCTATAGCGGTCTTCTCGGTGCTGGCGTCCAGCCTCACACTCGAACACATCGATGACCCCCTCAGGAGGAGGATCTATGCGCTGGTGGCGGGCCTCCTAGCGGCTCTCGTGGGGTTAGGGTGGGGCGGCTACCTTCTACCAATAGGCGTGTTTGTCGCATCGATGCTGCTGCTTCCAGCGGCGGGCGTCCGCGTGAAACCCGAGTATGCGGACGCACCTATACTATACTGGGTTGGCCTGCTTCCTGCGATGCTCTTCTCAAGGTGGCGCGGCATACACGCCCTGCTTGTGGTTCCGGGTGGCCTGGTGCTCGCCACTGCGGCGCTGGTGGCGCTGCTCGGGCTAGTATACCGCCTCTTAGAGACTAGGAGGGCGGCGAGGTCTACGCCGGTCAGGGTGCTCTCGCTCCTCCTCGAGAACAAGATAGTGTATCTCGTTATCTTCGTCGTGGTGGGTTCAGCGGTCTTCACGGCGGCCGCGATGTCGAGGGTTTTCGGGGCGAGAGTCGCCTACCTCCTGCTCCCTGGGTATCTCAAAGAGGTGCTAATCGAGCATGCGGGGCCCCTTGTAGCCTCGGTCGCCGAGCACTACCCTGACATACACAGGCTAGTATCTGAGGCGAGCGCTCCGCTGCTCGGAGTGGCGGTGATCGGGATACTCTACATGCTATACCGTGTCGTGGCGAGGGGGGAGAAGGGCGACCTGCCGATACTCGTGGCAGCAGCGGTAACCTACTATGCGATGTTCAATGCGGCTTACTTCACCCAGACTGGCAGCGTCTTCGCGACAATAGCTGCTGCGGCCGCCAGCGGCATAGCCTACGAGCATATCGGTAGGGGTGCACGCGGCGCACGGAGGAGGGTAGAGCACGAGGCTGCATGGCTGCTGCCGACGCTGGGAGTCATACTAGCACTCATATCGATAGCTGGCGTGGCGTACGCGACCGCCCCCAGAATAGGCTTCTATGTTCAGAGGCTTCCGATGCTGCTGACATCCTCAGTGTCGGTAAACACCCTCGTACCATCCTGGTACAACGCACTCTTGTATATCAGGAGGCATACGAGTCCCGACACCGTGGTTGTGTCATGGTGGGACTATGGGTACTGGATATCAGTGTTCGGGGAGAGGCCGTCGTTGGCCGACGGTGCGACGATAAACGCGACACAGATACACCTTCTTGCCCGCATCCTCGTAGGCCCCTACACCGAGGCTGTAAAGCTGTTGAAGAAGCTGAAGTGCAAGCCTGGCAAGACACTGATAGTCGCTTTCGCAGTATACGCTTTGGAGAAGAACGGCGGCACGCTCGTGGCAATCCCGGTGGTTGGGGCGGGCGGCGACCTGGGCAAATCCTACTGGATGATTAGGATAGGCGGCTTGCCTCTCAATGAGTACATGACGCGCGTAAGGATAATGACGAGGAACGGTATAGTCGAGCAGTGGCTCTTCACGCCGTGGAGTAGGGGGTTCCAGAACGCGCTGCTCTACCGTCTCCTGATGCAAGCTCCGCTCATGCTACGCTGGAAGAATGTCGTCAAGCTAATGGATAGGAATGTCGCGGAGCTGGTCAACTCTACGTCAGTGACGGTGGTGCGGATGACCGCGCCAGTGGGTGGTGCGGTGCAGTTGGCGACTATTACCGGGCCAGTGCTCCAGGTCCCTAAGGGCTTCAAGCCGTATCTAGTCTCGGCGTATACGCTCACCAAGAGGCCCGGTTTCATTATCGCTGTCATAGTGGCGGCGTACGAGTGGGTAGGCTAGTATTACTTGCCCTGTGCCCCGAGGACTCCAGCCCCCTCTACAAGAGGTGGTGGCGGCGGTAGGGTGGCGACCAGTGTCGTGCACGGCAGCGACGGTGAGGAAGGCTGCTACACTGGCTGTCTTCGCGGCTATCCGGGCTGCTATGCGCGGCTGTGACGATGTACAGGTGGAGTTTGAGAGGCTCGCACTGCGCCTCGATATACTCTCTAATGCGTCTGAGGCGGTGAGCTTTGACCCGGAGATCGCCTCGATACTCTCCAGGCTGGACGAAGATTGTATCGGAGGCTTTTACTGGGTCGTCGATGAGATATGTACGCTCCTCCGGTGTATGGGTATCGACTGTAGAGCGAAGCGTTTTGAAAGCGAGGGTGTAGGGCACGCGGGGCGTAGCGGTTGAAGCGAGTGCTCATCGTGTATCATCGAGGCTCGTTGAGCGTCACCGTCTACGACGATAAGGGTGGAAAGGTGGCGGATGGCGAGACTGGCGTCGAGTCTGTATCTATAGTCGGGGCTAGGCGTGCGGTTCTATCGAAGGGCTTGGAGGGTGTAGGGCTTACGCTGGAATTTGAGGGGGATGTGTGTCTAGAGAGAAGGGGCGGCGTGCTGGAGGTGCGTGCTTGTGGAGCTGGTAGTGGAGAAGAGTAAGAGTAGGCGCGGGATACACGCGATTGTCCGCAAGGTGTTCCTAGTGTCGCGTGACGGCCGTGTTGTAGAGGTTACCGGGCCTAGGGTCGGGCCGGCCGAGAGGACCTACTCGCGCGGTGAGGCTTACCGGGTCAAGGTTAAACCCGGCAAGGACGAGCTCGTGGTATACGTGGTTCTAGTTCGGGGCCTAAGGGGCAGGGTTAAAGGCTACTTCGAGGTGTACGATGAGAGTGGAAGGCTCCTCTACAGGGCAGTGTATCGCAAGCTTAAGGTGAGGTATAGCAAGGGCGACCCTAGCTACTCGTGGGCGGTTAAGCTCGTCGCCGAGAAGCTGAGGATACCCGTTAAGAGGTTCAACCTTACTCCGGCATGGCTTCGCCGTGGAAAGATAGAAGGGGGAGAGGGGCAGGATACGAAGGGCCGATGACCGGCCTTTCGGGCCGTTAGGGGCACCGATGCGGTGTTCACGGACCGGGGGAGGCCCATGGTCACCCCTGCGAGGCTCCGCAAGCTGATAGAGCGTGAGGTCAAACGGATGCTACTCGAAGAGGCGAAGAAGAGGGGTATCGACCCGCGTGTAGTCGTAGAATGGCTGCGCGACGATCACGGTATACAGGTTGGTGGTAGACCCGATTGGAGGAAGGTGGAGAAAGTCGTTTTGTCCAGCGAGGAGGTGACGAGCTACGAACTTGCATCTTTTCTCAGGGACCAGGGGGTGGAGGTCCCTGAAGACAAGTGGCTCGAAATTCTACGCAAGTACGGAATCCGAGTGTAGCCTCTGCACTCTATACCGTATAGCCGTTGAAGCCTCGAAACCCAGGCGGGGTGTACGACCAGCATTCCAAGAGTGGCACGTCATCGGCTACCTGCTTCTAGCCCTGCAGGGCCCCGTTGGCCGCCCACTCGCCTCTAGAGTGCTGGGCCTGGGCGACACTACGGTGAAGACAATGCTGCGCAGGCTGAGGGAGCTAGGAGTTGTAGAGTCTAAGGGTGTGGCTGGCACCGGTCTTCGTCCGGAATATGCGGCGCTCCTCAAGAGCATCGAGCTATGCACCTCGGAGAGCTGCATCGGTTTCAACATATGCAGAGGCATAGACCCTTGCTCGAGTCTATCGAACGTGCTCAGGATACGCGATAGCCTAGTATCCGTGGGTGTCGACCCCCGGCTAATACTCTGCTGCGAGAATGGGCTTGTTGCGCCGGGCGCGCCAAGCAGCATTATAGAGGAGTATGCTGCTGGGTGCAGGAAGTGCATCGGTAGGAGGCTTTGCATCGTGCTCGACTCGGCATCGACGATTAATGCTGCTAAGTCGCTATACGCAGCTGGCAGGGTATTGTGCGGCTAATCGCTGCTCATTATCTCGCGTATCCTCTCCTCGCCTCCAATCTCCCGTATAATCCTGGCCACAGCGGGAGGAACTAGATGCTCCCATCGCGCGCCACGCGCTATAAGCGCTCGTATATGCTCCCCGCGGTACTCATCCCTGTTAAAGGCGGGAGGCTTCTCGACCCTAACCCCAGCCTCCCTGAATATCCTCGCTATAACCGGGTTTCTCGTCACAACGGCGTCTACAGGAGGAACGTGGGTGAGGACGTA
>WAOO01000063.1 GCA_015521195.1 Pyrolobus sp.
GGCGAGGTCCGGGTCATCTTCACGCCCAGGACCCTCTCCCAGGGCATCGACATCGGGACAGTCATTCGCGTCGTGCACTATGGGCTGCCCGAGGAGGTCTCGGAGTACCTGCAGAGGGAGGGTAGGAAGGGGAGGCGGCCTGGCATACCCTTCACAGAGACCGTTGTAATCCCGACGGGGACGTGGGACAGAGAGCTGCTCGGTAAGGGCGTCTCGGCTCTCCTCGAGTGGCTCTCCCTGCCGCTCGAGCGCGTCGAGGTAAACCCGGGGAATCTCTACGCGAGCCTCTTCACCGGCCTCTGGAAGACCGTCAAGGGCCTCACCGATAGACTCGACGATGACGAGAGGAGGGCGTTGGAGGCTGCGGGTGTGTTGAGAGACGGGAGGGTCGACCGGAGGAGGTTGAAGTGGGTCTGGGAGAGGCTCAACTTCTACGAGTTTGGGCCGCCCTACGGCATCAAGAGGTACCTGGTGAAGAGGAGCGGGGAGAGGGTGCCGCTTGAGCCTATAGGCTTCTGCGACCTCGTCGAGCACTTCCAGCAGGGGTGTATCGATGCCGCCAACGAGGCTATCGTGGTGGGCTTCCAGAGGGGCGGCCGCGGCCACGTGACCGCCGTCTACGAGGAGCCGATACACGAGATAGACTTCTACAGGTACCCGGCGTTGGCGGACGCCGCCGAGGAGTATATGCTCGCCAAGAGGAGGTGGGGCGAGGAGCCGAACCTCAAGAGGGATATCCTGAGAGGCGCGGTTGTCTCGCAGGCTGTGGCCGTCGTCCACCCGCCGAAGAGGGGGTTCGGCAGGCTCGTCAAGATACCGAACCGGGTAGTGTGGATAGTCTACGGCGAGAAGCCGGTGGTTGTGAGGGGCCCGAACGGCGAGACGCTGGCCGCCGAGAGGAGGGCGGCGGTGTACGTGACGGGTGAGACCGCCGGCGTCTACACAGACTATACGTACGGGTACGTGGTGGAGCTGCCGCCCTGGGAGGACCCCAGCCTCGTCAGGATAGGCCTGGCGCTCATCAACCTAGTGCTCCGCAAGGAGTATGGTGTCGCCTTCGAGACGATAATGTATAGCGTGGAGAGGCTGGGCGACTATAAGGCTGTGGCGATACACGAGCCGGAGGCGGCTGGGCTGATAGAGAGGCTCGACTGGAGGGAGGTAGCTAGGAGGGTTGAGAGGTACAAGCCTAGCAGCCTGGACCTGGCTCTGATAGCCTCGTTCGACGAGGTGGCATACGCCGAGTTCCTCGGCAGGGGCCTCGACTGGGAGCTGGCGAAGACCTATGCTAAGAGAGTGGCGCTCATGACAGCGGAGCATCTCGGCACCCCCGAGGAGCTGGAGGTGGCAGGCCTGAAGCTCAGGCTCCCGAAGCCGGGCCCCGAGCACCGGATACTAGCGCTCGGAGTGACGCTCGTCGAGGAGACTGCGCCGCGGGTGGCAGCGGCGGTAGCCCTCTTCGACGGGGAGAACCTCTACAAGTGGAGTGGAGAGCTTTACGCTGTGCGGGGGGTGAGGCCCCCGGACGAGCTCCGGAGCATCGAGATACTGGCGCAGGAGCTGGTAGACTATGAGGGCTATACGCTCGTCACCAGCTCGGATGGGCTGCCCGAGACGCTAGAGAAGCTCGGCCTGAGGCTGCTCGCGAGGTTGGCGCGCGAGGCTGTCACCTCCGAGGAGGCTTGGAGGAGGGCTGGTCTCCCCGAGGAGGCGCAGCCCATAGCAGTGAGGGTTGCGGCCGAGAAGCTGGGGTGGAGTCTCGGCGACCCTGCAGAGCTGGCTGCGAAGGCCGCCGAGGCTAGGGAGAAGGGGTGGAGGAGACAGATGCTCGAGGCTGTCGAGAAGGCAGCCGCGTCTCTGGCACGGCTGGTATATCTGACGGCCCTGATAGCGAAGGCCGCTGAGAGTGGTGGCGCCTAGCCATGGAGGAGCTGCTGAGGGTAATCGATTCTGCTTCTAGGCCGAGCCAGCTCGGGAGGGTTGTGGAGGAGCTGCTCGACGTCTACATGGAGGCTGGGGGTGGGTCCGGCGGCCTGGGTGTCAGGCTCCCGCATCTCGTCAAGAGGGTTGTACGCGGGCTGGCGTTGCGAGCCGGTTATGCGGTTCTCCGTCTCGAGGAGGCTGTCGAATGGTGGGCTGTGAAGTGGAACATGTACTCGTGGACGGGTTTCGCCCATCTCCGCCGGGTTATAGACGTGCTGGACGACCCCCGGCCCTGGGATGAGCTCTACGAGTCTCTAGACGAGCCGGGCAGGAAGAGCCTCATGGCGTGGCTGAAGGCTAGTCTAGCGATACTGTTCGTTAGGCCCAGCCTCGTTTTCTCAAAGTGGCCCGGCGGCGACCCTAGAAGCTACTACCTCGGCGTCCTAGAGCTGCACGACCGGTGCCGTAGGAGGAGGGAGCTCTACGAGGAGTATGGCGTCGACGTATGCGAGTATAGCGTCTCGGGCAAGAGGGGCTCATACACCATCTACACCAGCCCGATGATACTGCTCGACGTGTGGCTCCGGGGCGTCTACCCCGAGCCGCCGGAAGAAGGCACCGCCGTAGATGTTGGCGCGTTCACCGGCGAGACCAGCGTCTGGCTCTACGACCGGGGCGCCTCGAAGGTGTATGCTATCGAGCCGTCCGGCGACGCATATCGGCTTCTGGAGCGCGTGGTGCACGTCAACAACCTGGATGGTAGTGTGGTGCCGTTGAGGGTTGCGCTGGGTGCGGAAGAGGCCCGGGTGGCTGTGAGCAGCGGTGGAGCAGCGTCAAAGGTGGTGGGGGAGGGCGGCGACGTCAGGATGACGAGGCTCGATAGGCTTGTAGAGGAGCTTGGCGTAGCCCGTGTCGACTACATAAAGCTCGATGTCGAGGGGTTTGAGGAGAGCGTGTTGATGGGGGCGATGGGGGTCCTACAGCGGGATAAGCCGGTGGTCGCCGTGGCCGTATACCATAAGCCTCGGCAGCCTCTCGACGTCTGGAGGCTGTTGAGGAAGGCGGGGTATACGAGGTTCACGTTCCGCATGGTTACACCAAAGCTCTTTGATGTCGTTCTCGTGGCGCTCCCCTAGTATAACGGCCTCTAGCCCCTCCTGCAGAGACGGGAGAGTGTAGGGTCTTGAACCCCGAGCGGGTCTACCCGGGGCTCCCCTGGGACCGGGAGGTCTACGTGCTCGGCATAGAGTCTACCGCCCACACCTTCGGCGTGGGCATTGCCTCCACAAAGCCGCCCTACATCCTCGCCAATGCTAGGCGCGCATACCGCCCGGAGAAGGGCGGCATCCATCCCCGCGAGTCTGCGAGTTTCATGGCCCGTGTCGCCCCAGAGGTGCTCAGGGAGGCTCTGGGGGAGGCTGGCCTCTCGCCCCGCGACATCGACGCTGTCGCTGTCGCGTTGGGGCCCGGGCTTGGACCCTGCCTACGCATAGGTGCTACGATTGCGAGGGGTCTCGCGGTCTACCTGGATAAGCCGCTGGTGCCCGTGAACCACGCGGTGGCCCACATCGAGATTGGGAGGCTTACCGGCGGCATGAGGGACCCTCTAGTCGTCTACGTGTCGGGGGGCAACACGATGATAGCCGCTTACGCTAAGGGCAGGTACCGTGTCTTCGGAGAGACTCTCGACATAGCCCTAGGCAACCTGTTGGACACTTTCGCCAGGGAGGCTGGCATAGCCCCGCCCTACGTGAAGGAGGGTCTTCACGCCGTCGACAAGTGCGCCCTGGAGGGGGTGGAGCCCGTCCCCCTCCCCTACGTGGTCAAGGGCCAGGATGTGAGCTACTCTGGGCTCCTCACCGCGGCGCTTCGCGCCCTCGAGAGGGGCGAGAGGCTCGGCGACGTCTGCCTGGGGCTGAGGGAGGTTGCCTACGGCGCTGTCGTGGAGGTGGCGGAGAGGGGCTTGGCACATACCGGTAAACGGGAGGTCCTCCTGGTGGGCGGGGTGGCGGCGAGCCCCGTGCTACGCGAGAAGATGGAGGCAATGGCCAGGCTCCACGATGCGAGGTTCCATGCGCCTCCCCCGCCGCTCGCCGGCGACAACGGCGCTATGATAGCGTGGACGGGCCTCCTCGCATACCTCTCGGGGGTGACTATCAGGGTGGAGGAGAGTAGGGTGAGGCAACGCTGGAGGATAGAGGATTACCCGACGCCGTGGAACAGGTGGCTTGACGAGGCCAGGCCTGCGGCCAGCAATGATTAACACTGGTATCGTCCTCACCCATCTCGGGATAGACGGGTGGACGCTGAGGCCGTGATATCGGCGGTGTTGTCGCAGGCTGCCAAGAGGATCCTCGAGAAGCTTGAGAAGGGCAAGAAGCTGAGCATCGAGGACATACTCCTCCTATACCTGGACCTGTTGCACACAGAGCTGCGCGGAGTGAGAGACGAGGTGAAAGAGGTACACAGGAGGATTGATGAGGTGAATAAAAGGATAGACGAGGTAAACAAGAGGATCGACGAGACGAACAAAAGAATAGACGAGCTTAACAATCGGTTAAACGAGACCAACGGTAGAATCGACGAGATGAACAAGAGGATAGACGGGGTAAACAAGAGGATAGGTGCGGTATACCGCGACCTGCTGGCGAAGATGGATGCCCTCCGCAGGGAGATGTTGGAGAGGATTGAGAGCGTGAAGAGGGAGCTGCTCGGGAGGATAGACGAGACTAACAAGAGGATCGATAGGTTGGAGAGGAGGATTGACGAGACGAACGCGAGGATTGATGCTCTCTACAAGCTTTATGCCGAGCTGAGGAGCGTTGTGCAAGGGCGGCGTGATGAGAGTGTCGGATCCCGGTGAATGGTGATCGGCGAGGGCGAGCCTGACCGCCTCCTCTATTCTGGCCGGTTCGGCTCTTGGCAAATGTTTTCAAAGAGGGGTGGACCGGTCTATGCTCCGGCGTCCTACTCGGGGTGGCCTCGGATGGGTCTTAGGAGGCCCGAGGAGTACATCCAGGCTATCAAGCACCGCAAGAAGGCCGAGATATACGTGCTGGGGGAGCAGGTTGAGGATGTCACGGAGCACCCGTTCCTCAAGCCTAGTGTGAGGGCATACGCCGCCACCTATGAGGCCGCCTGGGACCCCGCGCTCAAGGATCTAGCCAGGGCGTACAGCCCCTATATCAACGAGGAGGTTAACAGGTTCAACCATATACACCAGTCGAGGGAGGACCTCGAGGCGAAGGTGAAGCTGCTCCGCGCCCTCAGCCACAAGGTTGGTGCCTGCGTCCAGAGGTGTGTGGGCTGGGATGCCATCAACGCCCTCCACATAGTCACCCATATGATCGATAAGAGGAAGGGGACGGACTACCACAAGAGGTTCCTCGAGTTCCTCAAGTACGTCCAGAAGAACGACATTGCGCTCGCCGGCGTTATGACCGACGTTAAGGGTGTCCGTGCCCTCCGGCCACACCAGCAGCCCAACCCGGACGCCTACGTGAGGGTCGTCGAGGTGAGGGACGATGGCATCGTGGTTAGGGGCGCGAAGATGAGCATTACCGGCGTCGTCACCAGCGAGGAGCTTATCGTGATGCCGACGCGCGCCATGACCGAGAAGGATGCGGACTACGCCATCTCGTTCGCCATACCCCTCGACACCGAGGGCATCAAGATTATAGTCGGGAGGCAGGTTAACGACTGCCGTCGCTTCGAGGGCAACGAGATAGACATGCTGCCCGGCGCCTTCAACCACGAGGCTATGATAATCTTCGAGGATGTCTTCGTCCCCTGGGAGCGCGTCTTCATGTTCAGGGAGTGGGAGTACGCCTACCCGCTTGTCGAGATATTCTCGAGCTACCATCGCCACGCCTACGGCGGCTGCAAGACCGGCCTCGCCGACGTAATCATAGGCGCCGCGTACAACCTCGCGAAGCAGATGGGCATCGAGAACAAGTCGCATATCAGGGAGAAGCTGGTCGAGATGGTCTTCCTCACCGAGTCCATGTACGCTGCGAGCATAGCCTCCTCGTGGCGCGGCAAGAAGATGGGGAGCGGAGCCTACTGGGTAGACCCGATGTTCGCTAACGTAGCCAAACAGCTGGTCACCAGGTTCCCCTATGAGATAGCGAGGCTCAGCCACGATATCGCGGGCGGCGCGCTGGGCACAGCCCCGAGCGCCAAGGACTTCATGCACCCGAAGCTCAGGCCGCTCCTCGAGAAGTACTTCCAGTGCCTCCCCGACTACCCCGCCGAGCACAGGCTCCGCATGCTGAGGCTCCTCGAGAACATCAGCCTAGGCGTAATGTTCCTGATAGAGTCTCTGCACGGCGCCGGGAGCCCGGCCGCCCAGAGGATTATGATGGGGAGGCTCTACGACTTCGAGAAGGCCGAGAAGATTGCGAGGTACCTCGCGAGGATCGACAAGGAGCTGCCGGAGGAGATACTGAGGCAGCCGGAGCCCTGGAGGAGCGACATAGAGGAGTACGAGAAGGCGGAGGGCCAGGAGGCTAGGGGTGGGGAG
>WAOO01000064.1 GCA_015521195.1 Pyrolobus sp.
CGGTATATCTGGCCGTCGGTCTGCTCCTCGATGAACTTGATGGCGTCTGGTATCGTCACGCGGTACTTCTCCCTCTCCTCGCGCGGCATCATCCCGGTGAGGGAGACCGGCTGGAAGTTGACGCCCCTCACGACATCGATGTGCTTGCCCGCGAACCTGATTATCGCTCCAAGCTCGTGGGTGTTCACACCTTTTATCACCGTTGGCACGAGGACTACGCTAGTGACGCCAGCCTTCCTAAACACCTCGAAGGCGAAGGGGACCTCCCAGTGGTTCTTCCAGTTCGTCCTCGGGGTCACGCCGTCGAAGCTCAGGTAGACTGTGTTTAACCCGGCCTGCCTGAGACTCCTCGCATACTCCACAGCCTTCACTGGGTCCTGGATGTAGAGCTCCGCGAACTTGATGCCGTTGGTGTTGAGCTGTATGTGCCTCACACCCTCCTCCTTCAGCATCTTGATTATCTCTACTAGGTCCTCGCGTAGGGTTGGCTCGCCGCCCGTAAGCTGAACAGCCAGCGTGACACCCTGCGCCTTAGCCCTCCTCACCATGTAGCGTATCTGTTCTAGCGTAGGCTCGTAGACGTAGCCGAACTTCTCGGCGTAGAAGAAGCAATACCAGCACTTCAAGTTACACCTGTTGGTGACGACTATGTTGATGAGGGCAGAGTGGTTGCGGTGCATCGGGCATAGGCCGCAGTTGAAGGGGCAGGGTGCGCGCAGCTCCACGTACGCCGGTTTTACGCCCCTCCCCTCCTCCTCGTACTTCACGAACCTCTTGTACATCGAGGCGTCTCCGAAGTACAGTTCTTCGAACTCGCCGTGCTCCGGGCACACCTTCCTTATCCAAACCTTGCCATCCCTCTCGAAGACAACCGCGGGGAGGAGGCGGTAGCAGACGGGACAGAGGCTCGCAGTGTAAGTTATGAACTTCTCGCCCTCGCGCAGCTTGGGCACAGGGCCGCCTACCTTGACCTTACGCCCCTCGATTACCACCGTCTTGGTCTTAGGGTCGTACTTTGCGGGCGCCGGGAGCAACCGCCATTTCACACTACCCTCTGCAGCATCTCCCTTCCTCCTCTCAACAGCTATTGTCGATGCCATCTGGGGTCATCCACAACGTTGCTCTACATAGGGATTTAAACAAGTTGGGCCTAGTAGACTGGCGCCAGTCACGACACTCTACACTCGAGGCCCTCCCGGGCGACCAGCCCTCTCCTTGAGGCTTCGCTCAACGCCTGCGCCTCTGGGACGCCGAGAGCCTTGGCGAGTAGGCGGGCTGGAGCCCCCCTCTCCCGGAGTGGCACCGGTAGCGCCCTGACACTCCTCGCGCCATGCGCGTACACAACCACGTCTATCTTTGCAGGCGGGTCGAGCCTGCAGGGGAGCTCCGCCACCAGCGGATAGCTTCCGGTCTGCCTTGCGAACGTGACGCCCAGCCTCTCGTCATACTTCTCCACGTAGAGTCCTCTAAGCACCGTGCCCCTGGGGACAACCCTCTCTAGGAAGAGCCGCGAATACTCCATGACCCTCCTCCTAAACCATCTCGCGATGCCGCGGTGTGCACGCAGCCAGTGGTCCCCATAGACCCACATCTTTGTACCGGGGAGTATCAGCACCTGCCTAACGTTAATCCTTCGAAGCATGAGGCCCTCGTCGTACACCCTCTTGATGAACTCGAGGTTCAGGTGGTAGGTTTCTCGCGTCTCCCCCCTCAGCCCGAGTACGAAGTTAACGCCTGGGAGCAGCTCGGGTAGCCCGTTCCAACCGCGTCTAGCCCCAAGCTCGTTCACGACTCTAATCGCGTGCAGAGCCTCATCGGGGTATACGCCTAGGTTGTTGGCCTCCACGACCTTGGGGTCTGCGGTCTCGACGCCCATGGCCGCTACATCCCCGGGGGTATGATACTCGATGATGACCTTGAGTGCTTCGCGGGCCTCGCGTTCATGATGTACTATGGTGCCGGGGTTGACGTTATCGATGTGCAGCGTCTCGAGGCCTGGGGCGACGCTCCGTATCCCATGGAAGAGCCTCCGGAGTGCATCCGGGTCGGGGCGTGGCCACTCCCTATCGCCTATCTCCGGGCTACCGTAGACCAGGATGTCGGGCTGGCGCCCAAGCCTAAACGCGCGTACACCGTGACGGTAGAGGGCCTCGACCTCCGCGACTATGGACTCGGCGCTCCGCATCACGGGCCTCCCGTATGCAGGCTCTATGCAGAAGCTGCAGCCACCAGTGATGTACCTGGGGCACCCCCTGAACGTCTCTATCTCCGCTATCAGGTTGTACCCGTGGTTCGGGTGCTGCTCTACAATCCGGGCCCCGAGCACCGCAAACCTATCCACGAGCCTGTAATCCTCTCGAACCTCGTATGGATCCGCGCCGCTCTCCCCCTCCGACAAGAGCCTATACACGTAGAGCTCAGGGTCGCCACGTACAATCACGTCGAACGACTCGCGGACCTCCTTGGGGAGCGCTGCTACTCTTCCACCCTCACCGCTGCTTATCCCGAACCTCGCGGCGGGACCGACGAGCACCTTGAAGGGGCCCTCGATTAGGCTCGGCCAGAGCCTGAGCTCCTCGAGGCGTATAGGCTCGCCTCCAAGATACTTCCCGGGCACCACGACACCTGCTACGACTATTAGCAGGTCGTAGCCGCGCGCCCGGGAGATGAAACCATGCACATCTCTACGAGCCTCATCGACTGTGATATAGTCGACGCGTATCGTCTTATCCACCGCCCATACGGCGCCCGCTATGTACCTCGGGTATACGTCTATGTAGGGTGGTACCCCCAGCCCTGCAGGCTCATCAGTATACCCGTCGAGTATCAGGACCTTCGAGACTCTCACTCTCCGGGCTCCCGCCCTGCACCTTCACAGCCTGGACCCTCATCTAGCCGTCACCAGGCGAGACAAGCCAGATGAAGCCCGGGGGTTGCCTGAAAGAAGCGGCGGTGAGGAGGCTAGACGAATCCCGCAGCCCGCCGGTCGTGTAGCGGCGGGGATGGGGTAACGTGCGGGGCCGACGCCGACAAAAACACCGGTCCGTTTCACGCTCTTCCCGAGACAGCGGCTGACCCGTGGGCACCCCGTATACCGCGGCGGGGTACATCTTCCCGGAGCCCCGCATGGTAGGCGGGGGCGACGGGATGACGCCGCTCTACTCGCCCTCGACGCTACCCTCCGGCAACTCCACCTCAACGAGCCTCGCGTCGACAGCCTCCCTTATCTCGGACTCGCACCACGCGCTGCTCATCTTCTTGACCTCCTCCTTGAGCTTCTCGATGGCCTCCTCTAGGCTCTCGGCCTGCACCTGCGCACCGCTCATAGGCTCGACTGCTATATACCAGGTTCCGGTCTCGTCCTTCTCCTTGTAGACTACCACGCCGAGCTTCACGCGCGGCATCTTATGCACCCGCTTCTTTCACAAGCTTTACCAGTTAAACGTTCTACGCTCGCGATAGCCTAAACGCCGTTAAACGTTATGCTTTTCTAACAGCCCGGTTAGCCTTCCTTACGAACGGTGACCGGGCGATGCCCAGGTTCGGCGAGCTCATATACACCGAGGAGGCTGGCGGCCAGGCTGCAACCAAGAAGGAGACCCACATGCCGAAGATAGAGGCGCCTGACAAGGTGAAGAAGGGTGAGCCGTTCCAGGTGACGGTGAGGGTGGGGCCTCACCCGAACGAGGCTGCACACTCTATCAGGAGGGTTGAGCTCTGGTTCGCCGAGGAGGGCCGCGCCTTCAACCCGATACACATCGCCACCGTCTTCCTTGAGCCCGGTTACGGCGAGCCCGTCGTAACCTTCACGGTCAAGCTCGAGAAGAGCGGCACGCTCTACGCGCTAGCCTACTGCAACCTCCACGGCGTCTGGGAGGCCCGCAAGGAGATTAAAGTCGAGTAAACCCCTATACACTCCGGGCAGCTCTTTTTGCAGCTAGAGTCCCTCTTCTCCAAGCTCCGTAGGCTCCTCTCGCGCCTCGACCGCTCCTCCGCCAGGCTCCTGCTAGACGGGCTCCGCGCTCTAGCCGAGACGGGCGACCCGGGGTACGCGCTACAGGAGGCCACGAGGATAGAAGAGTGGGGCTACTATAGCGAGCCTAAGCCGCGCTTCCCCGGCTTCCACCACGAGTGTAGGGGCAGGGCCATACCACTCCCGGAGCCCATGCGTATGAGCCGTGTAGACGTGCTGGAGGCTATTCGGTCGAGGCGCTCGCGCCGCGAGTATAGCGGGGAGCCCCTGGGTCTCACAGAGCTCTCAACGCTCCTCTTTCACGCCGCGGGTGTGACAGGGTACGAGCTCGGGTGGCCAATGCGCACCTACCCGTCTGCCGGCGGCCTACAGCCTGTCGAGCTCTACGTCAACATAGTTAACGTTGAGGGCGTCGAACCAGCCCTATACTACTATCACCCTGCGCGCCACGCGCTATGTAGGTTGCGCGACCCTATACCCCCGGAGAGGCTGACCCACATCTGCCTCGACCAGGAGCATGTCGGGGAGGCACCAGCGAGCATCATAATCACTGCCGTCTACGCCAGAAGCGCGTCGAAGTATAGGGCGAGGGCCTACCGCTACATCCATATCGACGCTGGCGCGGTCATGCAGAACATCTACCTGGCCGCAGAGGCTCTGGGCCTTGCAACCGTAGCCGTCGGAGCCTTCTACGACCATATGCTCTGCGAGGAGCTGAGCGTAGACTGCAGGTGGGAGATACCGCTCCTCGTCATGCCCGTCGGTAGAAGAGTGTAAACGAACACTGTGCAGCCTTACCTCCGTGCACAGCCCGAATAGCATCTCAACCTCCATTGAGAGGGCTATACGCGGTGTACACCGTGCTCTCGAAGAACCCCCTCGAAATCCCCGGCAGAGGGAGGCTAAGCGGAGCATCAATAGCAGAGGCTATACGCCTCGCAATAATAGCGGAGCTTGACGCCATCAACCTCTACCTGCAGCTAGCCGAGGCTATAGAGGATGAGAAGGTGAGACGCGTATTCCTCGACATTGCCAGGGAGGAGAAGACGCACGTTGGCGAGTTCCTCGAGCTCCTGAAGAGGCTGGACCCCGAGCAGGCCGGGGAGCTTGAAAGGGGCGCGCGGGAGGTGGAGGAGCTTCTCGGCGGTAACGCGTAGAGACATCCGCGGTATTATCATGGGTAGGTACTTGGGCTGCGGAGATGACACGGGAATGCTTATGTATAATAGGCTGTCTCGTATCATCACCGGAGGGTGAAGGCCCATGTCCGAGAGACAGCCCTGCACCAAGCCCGTGAAGGTCCGCGACTCTAGCACCGGCGAGGAGGTCGAGCTGGTACCCATTAAGGTGTGGGTGCTGGCGCCCCGCGGCAGGAAGGGCGTCAAGATAGGGCTCTTCAAGTCTCCAAAGACTGGCAAGTACTTCAGGGCAAAGGTCCCCGACGACTACCCCATCTGTGGTTAACTCCTAGCCCACACCCAGTTTTTCAAGAAGCACGTCCGCTATTCTCCTCACATCCTCGCCTACCTGGTCATCGCTATATGCAAAGTCGACGTCGAAAACCTCCACCGGCTTTACAAGCCCTAGGACCTCATATGTCCTCGTGAACCCGGGTCTTATCCCGGAGAGCACCTTTACCGCCCTCACCACGTCGCCGCCACGGTATAGCACGGCTCTCCCGGGCGCCGCGACCAGGAAATACTCGGCTTCGAGCGCGCGTGGGGTCGGGATGAGAACATCGTTGAACGACTCTACTATGAGCAGCTTCCCGGGCACGCGGGAGAGGCACATGTCTGCAGCCGCTGTAAGCTCGCCCGAGACAACCATGTCCATGAAGGCCTGTAGGCTCGTCTCTACGGGCTTAGGCTCCAGCCTCTCCCTTAGCTCGTCCACAACCCCACGGATTCCGGGGGCTAGCTTCTCGTAAGCATCTCTTACTAGGAGATGGTAGCGCTGCACCTCTCCACTACACACGTCTATCCTAGCCAGGACCGTCTGACTGAAAGTCTCGCTGGCCGCGCGTAGATAGTCACGCGGCCTTGTGAGGAACCTTGCCACGTCTGGTGGCGCGAGGAGGAGGTCGACGGGTTGCAGCTCGTCGGGTGCCCTGCCCGCGGCCCTCGCGAGCCTAATCGCATCGCCGCCGACCAGTACGTGCTTCTCGAAGCTATACTCTACGCTGAAGTGCTGCTCCCAGAGGTTATGGGCCCCTATAGGCTTGTAGGGTGTCGCCTCGACGCCCCTCTCTCGCAGAGCCCTCACAAGCCTCGCCGCTAGCCTGGTCTTGCCGGACTCGAAGGGCAGGAAGCCCGCAACCACAACCATGGGCATTTGGGTTCACCCCCGGCTCTGGAACCAGGTCTCTCCTCACCCGGCAACGGCCGCTGGCGTAGTCTTCACAGCCGGGGGCCGTTTCGGTATACGCGCTGCTGGCGAGGGATAAGCGGATTCACCCCCAGCGTCCGTCACGCAGGTGGCGAGGAGGCCATGCCTAAGGCCCTCATCATAGCCGAGGATGGTGTCGACGACTTCGAGCTACTCTACTCCTATCATAGGCTGAAGGAGGCGGGCTTCGAGGTGCTCGTCGCGTCTCACTCTAAGCACTCCGAGTACGCCGTCATCCGCGATGGTAGGGTCGAGCCTGCGCCGAGGCTCATCGAGGGTAAGAGGGGGCAGAGGATAAGGGTCGATATTGAGTATCGGGAGGCGCTGGAGAAGATAGACGAGTTTGACGTGCTCGTCTTGCCGGGTGGGCGTGGACCGGAGAGGGCGAGGCAGCATCGAGAGGCCGTGGAGATTGTGAGGCGTATGGTGGAGGCGGGTAAGCCCGTCATTGCGATCTGCCACGGCCCGCTCCTCCTGATATCAGCGGGCGTCGTCAAGGGCAGGAGGGTTACCGGGTATCCTGGGATTCGCGACGACCTGGTAAACGCTGGGGCGGTCTATGTCGATGAGGTTGCCGTGAGAGACGGTAACATAGTTACGGTGAAGCACCCGACGTGGATAAGTGACGGGTTCCGGCTTTTCATGCAGCTGCTGCGCGAGAAGGGTCTAGTGAAGACGTGTTGAGCAGGGGACCAGGAGGGGCTGTTTTGGTGAAGGGCGGCAAGCTGGGGGAGAGGCTCGAGCTTATCACATCCGTGATAGAGATGACCGTCTACGCTGTACTGGCGACCACGATACTCGTGGGCGTAGTGTGGGTGCTGCTCCAGATACTGGGCTTCGCCTCTACAATCGCAGGCGGCCACACCAAGTTCACCAGTAATCTCGGAGTCGCCAGGGAGGAGCTACTCTCCCTCCTCGACGCGATACTCCTCCTGATAATAGGGCTTGACGTGCTCCGCACGATAGTAGTCAGCATAGTCTACCGGGAGCTCTACCTAGTCGCGGCTGTCGAAGCGGCCATACTCGCAGTGGTAAGGGAGATCATCGGCAGCGAGATTAGGCACCGCAGCGTCACCGACCTCATGGGCTACACAGTCGTCATCGTCCTACTCGGCGCCCTGTGGCTAATAGCACAGCGCGAGTTTAGGCGGGAGAGGGTCGCAGAACGAGGATAATTAGCTGGGCCCCGCTGGGAACCCAGGGCGCTGCTATTGACCGAGGCTGGTCTTCAGGGCGGAGGAGTCTGGACGTACATATTGTTCAACGCGGGGGCTGGCTTCATACTAGGGTTTGCGGTCGGATACGCCCTCAAGAAGCTGCTGAAGCTCCTGCTGCTCTTCCTCGGGCTCGTCACGCTACTCCTCCTCGCCCTCGAGTACTACGGGATTATCAAGGTTAACTATTCTAGGTTCGTACAGCTTGTCCAGACGGCAATCAACGCTACAAGAGGAGCTACAGGTGGTATTGTGAGTCACGCGCTCGCCTCCCTACCCTTTGCAGGCTCCTTTGCCGTAGGGCTAGCAGTGGGCTTCAAAGCCGGATAGAGGCCGACCACCTGGTCGGGGGCGCCTGTCAGGAGTAGAGCGGCCAGAGGCTCGCTACTCCTAACGACCTGCGGCGCATGGAGCACTAGGAGAGGTGGCTTCTCGAACCCGAAGACACGCCAAGCGTTTATAGTCAACGCTCTTGCGACAGCCTCGACTGCTGCCCGTAGCCCCATCCTACGCCTCAATAGCGCCACCGCTGTAGCCGCCAGCGTCCAGGGGCTGAGCGGCCCCCAACCCGCGTTATCAGTGCCTAGGAGGATGAGCGGCGAAACGTCCGCGAGCTCGGGCTGGGAACCCCAGAGCATCGCGTTAGAGACCGGGGCGTATACGAGTGCGACGCCGGACTCTGCGAGAGCCTCCTGCGCCTCGCGCGGTGCGTGGAGAAGGTGGACGGCGTGGTGAAGCCTAAGGTAGAGCGCTATGCTGTAGTCGTCTAGAAGCGCCTGGAGGCTTGTCTCGGAGACGTGGGCTGCAACCGGGTAGCCCTTTGAAGCGGCTTGTAACGCCTCTCGTATCCACCTGCGCGACTCGAAGCTCGGCACGCCGAGACCATCGCAGCCCTCAAGCTTCTCTACGCTCCCCCTACCGAAGGTGCGTACTGTCAACCCCGCCCTCCGGGCCAGGCTCGCGACAATCCTGCATAGGGGGCCGCCGCCCTCGACGAAGACTGTGGCACCGCCCCACCCTAGCCTCGGGAGCCTCTCGAATAGGGCTGCAGCCGCGCCCAGCGCCGCATCCGGGTCGCCTGCGATGCTAGCTGCTTTGACTCCACCGGGCCACGCCAGGAGCCTTTCGGGTTCAAACCTGGCAGCCGCGCCTGCCAGCATATAGTCCAGGACGTGGATGTGCGAGTTGTAGAAGGCTGGGATTGCTACAAGCTCGTTGCACGAGCCCCTCTCAACCCTGTAGCCCCAGGGCTCCGCGCAGACCCTAGCGCAGCGCCTGGGGGCAAGGTCCTCGGGGCTGAAGAGGAGGCCAACGTCTATACAAGGGGTTGTGGGCTCACGCGGCGCGGAGGAGGCGGGGTTGAACATCCAGACGAGCCTCCTGGCGCAGCTGGCGGTAAGCCAAGCGTTTATAGTGTTCGTGGCCTTCATCCTGGCGTACTATCCGAGCCTCTACCTGCCAGCCCTCATAGCGTTCATCGTCATCATGGGCCTCGTGGCCTACCGGGGGCAGTCGGGCGGCGCGTCGAGGAGGGAGGTCGAGGAGGTGCTCTCCTCCCGCCTCCTCTACTCCGAGGGGCAGCTCGAGAAGATTATGGCGGAGGACGAGAAGCTCGTAGAGGAGTACTCGAGGCTGATGAAGGCAACCACCCTCCCTCTTCTCGTCACCTTCCCGCTCGCGATAGGCCTCTTCTTCATACTCCCCGGCGCCTACTCCAAGCTCGTCGAGGGTCTCGGTCTAAGCGGGCCTCTAGGCAGGATGATAGACTGGCTCCTCGTCTTCGAGACCATCTCGGCAGTGACGTTCGGCCTCCGCGCCGCCATGACGAGAAAGCACCGCATCACACACATGCTGATGATTGCGAGGGAGTTCGAGGTTAGGGAGAAGGGGCTCGTTGTGCACGCGGGCCTCCGCCCCATGGTGATACCGTTCCCGCTCAGCAGGGACTACCGGGTGGAGGTCGACGAGGATAGGAGGTTTGTCGAGCTAGTGGAGGATAAGAGGAAGCTTCGCATCCGCCTCTATACCAGCAGGCCCCGGCGGGTCTACGAGCTTATACGGAGACTGGGCTTGTCTAAGACAAGCTAGATACTCCCCTGGCCGCCGGTCTCCCCCTACTAAGGGTGTCGCGCTCTGGCGTTGAGACAGAAGCTAGACTGGAAGGTGCGCCTCGAGGATATACCCGAGCCGTACCGCACCGTGTACAGGCTGCTCAGGAAGCAGGGCTACATACTGGTCGGTAGGCATACCGTCGTCAAGAAGTGCCACTGGGTCCACGCCGCCCTGACAGAGAGGCGCTTCTGCTACAAGTGCAAGTTCTACGGGATAGAGTCGCACCGCTGCATCCAGATGAGCCCCGCCGCCCTATGGTGCTGGAACGCCTGCCTGCACTGCTGGAGGCTGAGGCCGCAAGACCTGGGCCTAGAGTGGGACGAGACGCGGATGCCCTTCGTCGACGACCCGGAGCTCATAGCAGAGGGTATCATCGAGGCCCACAGGATGAGCGTGGCCGGCTACAAGGCGCACCCCAAGGTAGACCCGAAGATGCTGGAGGAGGCGATGAACCCGAAGCACGTCGCGATAAGCCTGACCGGCGAGCCGCTACTCTACCCTAGGCTGGGCGAGCTGATAAGAGAGATACACAAGCGCGGCATGACAACATTCCTGGTGACGCGCGGCGTCCGGCCAGACGTGCTCGCAAACCTGGAGGAGGAGCCCACACAGCTATACATCAGCCTCGAGGCGTGGGACAAGAAGAGCTACAACGAGTTCAACAGGCCCCTGGTCCCCCGCGCCTGGGAGCTCACCCTCGAGACCCTCGAGCTACTCCCAAGCTTCTCCAGCCCGACTGTCATCAGGATAACGCTCGTCAAAGGCTTCAACATGCACGACGAAGCGCTCAAAGGCTTCGCCAAGCTCATAGAACTAGCCGAGCCGACATACGTCGAGGTCAAAGCCTACATGTGGCTAGGAGCCTCCCGCTACAGGCTACCAAAAGACGCGATGCCACGCCACATCGAAGTGAGACTATTCGCAGAGAAACTGGCAAAGCTCACAGGGTACCAGGTGCTAAGCCAGCAGGTCGAAAGCAGAGTAGTCCTATTATCCAAGCTAGACAGGCCAATCCGCGTGGGCAAAGGCTGCCCCGACGGCTGGAAACAGAGGACAGAACTAGACGATAAAATCGAATACGAGCTCGCAAAACTCCAGGAAGAAGGCAAGATATGAAAACATATAAACCCAGACGCGTAAAGGGAAGGAAACGGCGGTGGCGGGGTAGGGGAGCGGGGTAGGGTCTGTCTCTTATACACATC
>WAOO01000065.1 GCA_015521195.1 Pyrolobus sp.
CCCTTGCACCCGGCTACCGGGGCGACAGGATATACGCCGTGCAGGCTCTCTACAGGGGGAGCTTCGACCCCGAGACTATCGAGATACACTTCGACTCTAGGCTCGTAGGTTACTACTGGGTCTTCGCGCTCGACGAGCAGAAGGCCAGGATTGGTGTAGGGGGCTATGGCTCGCCCCACGAGTTTCTCTCGATGCTAGAGGCGTTTGCCCGAGGCATCCGCGCGGAGAGGCTCGAGCACCCCAAGGGCTCCTATATCAACATTGGGGGTGCGACGGTCGAGACTGTGAAGGGCGATACCATTGTCGTCGGCGAGGCCGCTGGCTACGTCTATCCGGTGACCGGGGAGGGTATACGCCCAGCCGCCCTCAGCGCCATCTACACCCTCGGGGTCATCGAGGGCGACGGAGAGTCGAGGAGGAGGCTTGAGAGCCTCGCGAAGAGCATAAACCTGCAGAGGAGGCTCCTCGACTTCGTGAAGGACGCGTCGCCCGAGTCTAGGGCGAGGTTCCTGAAGAGGATGGGGGGAGAGCTTGCGATGCGGGTTGCGCTTGGAGAGCTCCCAGCGTACACCAGGATATTGAGCCTCCTGCCCGGCAGGATAGCGAGGCTAATCTCCAAGCTTCTGCCCGGCTAGGGGGCTCAAGCGAGAGCCCCCGCTCATCGCCACGCGGCTCGCCCGGTTTACTATTCTTCACCGCCCCTCCTCACGAGCCTCTCTACAAGCCCGGCTATTTCCTCAGCGGGGTCCACGCCAGTCGCGTGATACAACCCGCGCCAGTTGGGCATGGCGTTCGCCTCAAAGATGTAGAAGCCTCCGTCCACGCCTCTCGCCGCATCGACACCAGCGTAGTACAGGTTGAGCGCCTCTGCGGCCCTTACTACAGCCTCTACCTCCTCGTCCGACAGTCTCGTAGGGCGGGGCCTCCCGCCTCGAGCCACGTTGGTCTTCCAGCCTCCGGGCGGCGGCAGCCTCTCGACGGCCGCTACGACGCGGCCCCCTACTACAAACGCGCGTATATCCGCGCCTCCCACTCTCTCGACGAACCTCTGGGCGTAGACCGGCCTCCCAACCTCAAGCAATAGGCTTGCAATGTGGTACATCTGGTCCGGGTCTGTTACCAGGAAGGAGCCTAGCCCCAGGCTGCCAGAGAGCGGCTTGACAACCACGCGGCGCTCTTCACCTGCGAAGCGGATGGCGCCCCCCATGCTCTCGGTTAGAATGCTGCGGGGCACCCTGAGCCCCGCCCTCCTGAAGAGGAGCGTAGACAGCATCTTGTTCCTGGCCGCCAGTATCCCCCTCCACGGGTTCACCACCAGCACCCCCAGCTCCTCGAGCGCCTCGAGGAGCGAGAGCCTGGCGAGGAACTGCTCGAGGCTAACATTCATGCCCAGCTCGCGGACGAGCACGGCATCCGGGTCGAAGGGGGCTCTGCCAACCCGAAGCTCGACACCGTGGTCTACCAGTAGCGTCAACTCCTTCACGTTCACATAGGCGACCCTATGCCCCCGCCCGCGTAGCGCCCTGTAGAGCCTCCTGGTCGACCAGCCTGGCCTGCTCGAAGCGACTATAATCGCGATTTTCACGGAGACCCCGACGTCTAGACCCTCCCTCGCTTTAAACGCCCGGCTCCAGCGTCACCCGGGACCCAGAGATGCTCATGGTGCTCGCTGTGGCTGTTGGCGTTGCCGCCGGGCTTCTCGGCGGCTGGCTGGGTCTACAGCTCTCTAGGGCCCTCGGGCTCTACGGGCGCGACGTCTTCAAGCCGTGGAGGAGGGAGCCGGTACCAGAGGTCGGCGGCGCGGGTCTCGCGCTGATGCTCGCTGTCGGCTATGCGCTCCTATACCTCCTGACCCGCGACGCCTATACCCTGGCGGCGTGCCTGCTTGCAGTCTACACGCTGCTGGTCGGCCTGGCGGACGACCTCTGGAGGATGGACCCTTTCACCAAGCCCCTGCTCACAATGACGGGCGCGGCTATACCCTACGCGCTCGCAGCCTACGACCCCAGGGTCTACATACCCGTCTACGACCGGTGGGCCAGGCTTAGCCTCGCCTACCCCGCCCTCCTACCCCTCCTCATAGGAGTCTCTGCCAACGCCGTCAACATGGTCGACGTGGTCAACGGCTCCGCGCCCACCGCGACGCTCGCGGCAACCCTCGCCCTGTTGGCGTCGGCGCTGCTCGCACAGGCCGGGATAGGGTGGAGCCCCCGCCCAGCAGCCCTCGCATCAGCAGCGCTCCTGGCATCCGCGGTCGCAGCCTACCTCGCAGCCTACAACCGGTACCCGGCCCGCACCTTCAACGGCGACTCCGGGAGCCTAACCATGGGCGCGCTGCTGGGCTACACTGCGGCGATGCTCAAACAGGAGGCCGTATACCTGGTCGCGATAGCGCCGCTCATACTCAACGGCTTCCAGATAGTCGCTACGGTGCGGGGGTTCGCGGAGAGGAGGCAGATACCGCGCCCGGTGAAGATAGACGAGCGTGGCGTCGTCCACCCGGTGTGCGACCCCCGCACCCCACCGACGCTCGTACAGCTCCTCGTGGTAGAGGAGCCCCTCGACGAGAAGGGGATATACGTGAGACTCGCCCTCCTCTACGGCCTCTCCGCGGTAGCCGCTGTAGCCGCAGCCGCACTCTACTATCTAATCCTCTAGCCTCGCATGGGCGAGTATCATGGCATAGACCGGCGCGGTTACCGGGTCGGTGCGGAGCCGCAGCTCTGCGACTTCCAGCCCGGAGGTCAGGGCGCGGAATCTCAACTCGCGTATCGCATCCTCGTCAGCCTCGGTGTAGATTATCCGGAGGGCTCCCCGGAGCCCCCCGGAGGCTATGGCGGCGAGCGCCTCCTGCACGTCGAGCCTCACGCCCCCGGACGCGAGGGCGGCGAAGGCAGCTGGGCCGCGGAGGGTGGCAGTATGGGCGTAGACGCAGCCCTTGCACCCGAAGACCCTCCTGGCCTCATCCCCGTGTCTCTCGAGAAGCTCGTCGACCACCGGGGCGATGCTCCCCGTCTCCTCCGCCACCCTCTCAACCCTCACGTTCCTCTCGGCAAGCCTCTCTACGAGGAGAGCTGCAAGCCTAGCAGCGAGTATAGTGGAGCTCAGCGTGTAGACGCCGGGGGGAGTGACGAGCAACGGCTCCTCCCCGAGCCTCTCCTCGATGACCGGAGGGAGACTCGAGGCTACCACAACCAACCCAGCGCCAGTGTTGACCGCCGCGTCTCTAACGAAGACAGCCTGGTTCTCGCCACCCGGCCCCACGAAAAGGTAGACAGTCGTGTCGCTCGCGACGCTCCACTCCTCCCTCCTAGACCTGCGGTACGCCAGAACGTGGAATGCGAGCGCGTCGGCACTGTATATCTCGACGGGGGCCTGAGGCGCAACCTCACGCAGCACCCAGTACGCGGTCCAAGCTGCAACCTCGCCGAGCGACGAATAGGCAAACACTATCCTCTCACGGGCCTCCCTCGCCGCCTCCCCTGCAGCCCTTGACGCATACCGCTCAGCCTCCTCTACAACCCTCTTCAGCTCGTCCCTGCCCAGCCTAACGAGCGTACCACTATACACGCCCCGCACCCCTAACTCGCAGTCACGGGTCGATGCCAGCCTCAACGATAAACCCCAGCATCTTGGACATGAGGGACTCGAGCCTCTCGAGAAAGTCCAGCATATCGACGAGCACGGTGTAATCGATATCCGCGTACATGTGCACGATTACATTGCGTAGCCCCGCAAGACGCTCCATGAACACCGCATCGTCACGCGTTAACACCCCGTGCCGCTCGAGGATACGAGCCACGTCCCTGTAACTGCTAGGAGTCTCCCAGCCTTCAGCGGCTATTATAAAGCGGCCAACGTCTAGGAGAGCTTCTAGCGCGATGCGAACATTATTCTCGAGGATGTCCAACGCGTCTTCATCGGCTAGCAGCTCCTCCCTCGGCCTCCCCCGCAGCCTTGCAAGCCTCTCTACAGCCCTCTTGAACCTCTTCACCCTCCTCAACAACCCCTCGCTTGGCGAGCTCCTCCACCATCTTCAGCGCCAGAGGCCGGAATAGAATACGGTACTCTTGGTAGAGGCTGAGCGCGCGGACCTTATCCCAGAGGTATAGCTCCCGGTCGAGTATGCAGAGCGGGCGGCCCCTCCAGTACACCTCGTAGAGGAGCGGGGGAGGTATGCGCGCAGAGTCGAGCACCAGGATATCCACCCTCTCGTCGCCAATCAGCTCGGCGAGCCTGGCTGCAAGCTCGCCCAGCTCCAGCGGGGAGGGTCTACGTCCCCAGCGGGCCGCGAAATCCCAGTCGCTGAGGGCGTCCGGCCTCCCATGGACGCGGCTGCCGTAGAGTATCAGGTAGCGGATTCCCGCCCTACGGCAGAAAGAGGCCCAGTCGACGTCGGGGAGGCTCACTCCGCGCGATGCCCCATGGAGCCTCCTTAGAGGAGCGCGGTCTCTAGAGCTTTGCAGCAGCTGCATTTGGCGGGGTCGGGCTCCTCGGGTAGCTTCGGGATAACCTCGTAGAGTATCCTCTTGGCCTTCTCCACATTCTCGCTCATAATCCTGACAACCTCCTCGGCTGTAACCGGGCTCTCAGCCCACACATCGTAATCCGTTATCATCGCCAGGGTGGCGTAGCACATCTGCGCCTCGCACGCGAGGTTAACCTCCGGCACTAGCGTCATCCCGATTATATCCGCCTTGAACACATCCTTCCATATCCGGGACTCCGCCCTCGTCGAGAACCTCGGCCCCTCTATGCAGACGTAGGTGCCCCTATCGTGTATCCGGTAGCCGAGCCTCCTCCCAGCCTCTATCAGGGCCTCCCTCAGCTGCTCGCAGAACGGGTCCGCCATTGAGACGTGGGCTACTACGGGTCCGTCGAAGAAGGTGTAATCCCTCTTCTTCGTCATGTCGATGAACTGGTCTGGGACTACGAGGTCGCCCGGCCTATAGTCCTCCCGGAGGCTCCCCACAGCCGAGACGGAGATAACCCACTTGACGCCAAGAGCCTTCAAAGCCCAGATGTTAGCCCGGTAGTTGATCCGGTGAGGCGGAATCCTATGCCCCCTGCCGTGCCTTGGTAGGAAGGCCACGCGGCGCCCCTTCACCTCCCCGACGATTATAAAGTCGCTGGGCTCCCCGAAGGGCGTGTAAACCTTGACCTCTCGCGCGTTCTCGACTATACCCGGGTCGTAGAGGCCGCTACCCCCGATGACGCCGACCTCCGCCTGCACCGGCGGCTTGACGCCGAGAACCCAGCTCAAGACAAGGCCCTAGCTGGGGGATAACGCCGGGTGTAAAAACGCGAGTCGGGCTCTCACTCCCTGCCCTTCTCTCCCTTCTCTCTCCCGCTGGCCTCGCGGAGCGTCTCTCTAATCGCCTCGATGTACTCGCGGTATAGGCGTATATACAGCCTGTATATCTCCGGGTAGATGTTTAGGGCCAGTAGGTAGTCTAGAAGGGCTGGTGGCGGTGGCGGCGGGAGGTATGGGGGTAGCGGCGGCAGCCAGTAGGGTGGATAAGGGTAAAACCACGCGTAGTCCATGCCTTGCATCACCCCTAGGCTTCTAGCCCTTCACCACCAGGCTGGGGGCCACGCGTAGGGGTAGGGCGGCGTCCACGTGTAGTCTAGCCACCAGGGCCTCCACCAGCGCCACCAGCCCCAGCCGTAGCCCCCGCGGAGCCACCAGCCTGGCCTCTCCCACGGCGGTAGCCAGCTCCACGGCCCGTTGCCGGGCCAAGGCTGGCCCCTGGCCCACCATGGGCCCTTGCCTCCCCAGCCTCTCCTCCACCAGCCGAACAGCCAGCCGAACATGGCTCACACCACCATTTCCTAGCGTGTGCTCACAACTATATAAACTTTGTAGCGTCTGCTCCGAGTGACACGTATTTTAGCGTTTCGCAGACGAGCCTCCCTATTTAAAGCGGGGTGCTCCGCGCGGTAAAGGGGCTAGGATAGCTTGCCAGAACAAGACCTCTACGAGAAGATAGTCGAGCTTGCCAAGAGACGCGGCTTCTTCTGGCCAAGCTACGAGATATACGGCGGCGTCGCAGGCTTCTACGACCTGGGCCCCCTCGGCGCCAGGCTTAGGAAGAAGATTGAGCAGCTATGGCGAGAGTACTTCATACACCGGCACCAGGACATCATAGTTGAGATAGAGACGCCGATAATAGGCCCGGAGATAGTCTACAAGGCCAGCGGCCACGTGGAGCACTTCACCGACCCTATAGTCGAGTGCCTCAAGTGTGGCAGGAAGTTCAGGGCGGACCACCTGATAGAGGAGAAGCTCGGGATTAAGACTGAGGGCCTGTCGCCAGAGGAGCTGACGCGCCTCATACGCGAGCATGACATCCGCTGCCCGGTGTGCGGCGGGCCTCTAAGCGAGGTCAAGCTCTTCAACCTCCTCTTCAAGACGACTATAGGCCCCTACTCGGAGAACATAGGCTACCTCCGGCCGGAAGCCGCCCAGGGGATGTTCGTATCCTTCCGCCGCGTCTACGAGGTTATGAGGCACCGGTTGCCGCTGGGGATAGCCCAGATCGGCAGGGTTGCTCGTAACGAGATTTCGCCCAGGCAGGGTATGATTAGGCTCCGCGAGTTCACCATCATGGAGTTCGAGTTCTTCTACGACCCTGAGAACCCCTGGGAGGGCCTTGACCGCTACCTGCCGCGCGTGGCGGACACTAAGCTGAGGATACTGACAGCTGAGGCTAGGCAGAGGGGCGAGGAGAAGCCGGAGGAGTATACCGTCGAGGAGGCTATCAGGGAGGGTGTGGTGAAGGTCCCCTGGATGGCCTACTGGATGGCGGTTGCGAGGGACTTTGTGCACGCCCTTGGGGTCCCCTACGAGAACATGATGTTCGAGGAGAAGCTGCCCCACGAGAGGGCGCATTACGCGCAGCAGGTCTTCGACCAGCTGGTCCGCGTTTCGCGGTGGGGATGGGTGGAGGTGAGCGGCCACGCCTACCGCACGGACTATGACCTATCTAGGCACATGAAGTATAGTGGCCACGACCTCACGGTCTTCAGGCCGTACGAGAAGCCTAAGGTTGTGCGTGTGAAGAGGGTTGTCGTAGACAAGGCTTGGGTCGGGAGGACGTATCGTAGCGAGGCCCCACGCGTCCTAGAGCTCCTCTCGAGGCTTTCGCCGGAGGAGGTTGAGAGGATGCTCCGGGAGAAGGGCAAGGTCGTCGTAGACGGCTACGAGATACCGGCTGAGCACGTTAAGATAGTCGAGGTCGAGGAGAAGGTGTCCGGCAGGAGGTTCATACCCCATGTCGTAGAGCCGTCGTTCGGCAGCGAGAGGCTCCTCTATGTGACCCTCGAGTACGCCTATACCGAGCGGGAGGGTAGGGTTGTCCTCAGGCTGCCCAGGCGCCTGGCTCCGATAGAGGTTGCGGTATTCCCCCTGACGAGGGACGAGAGGCTAGTCTCGAAGGCGAGGGAGATACGCGACATGCTCGTGGATGCGGGGTTCATGGTCTACTATGACGACGATGGGAGCATTGGTAGGAGGTATGCGAGAGTCGACGAGATAGGCGTCCCGGCCGCCGTCACAGTAGACTATCGCAGCCTCGAGGACGACACGGTTACGATAAGGGACCGTGACACCTGGAGGCAGGTTAGGACCCCGATCTCGAGACTCGTCGACGCCCTCCGCCGCTTCATATACGAGGGTGCACGGCTTGAGGAGCTCGGGGAGCCCGTCGAGCAGGGCAGCGGTTAGGCTCTAGACCCCCAGCCCGCCAACCATAGCGTGGCACGCGGGGTGCGAGCACATGGTCTCGGAGCAGGAGGCCCCGAGCGGCGAGAGGAAGAAGAAGCGTGATATACGCGCGATACTCCAGATGATACCCCCCGCCAGCCAGCTCTTCGGCGAGGAGAAGAAGGTGAAGGAGCGTAGGATAAGGATGAAGTTCCACGATGAGCTGAAAGAGGGCGTGGCTAAGATAAACCCGCAGCTGGCCAAGGAGCTTGGCATCCAGGATAAGGTCGAGGTTGTCGTCGCCCACAGGCACCGCTACGTGTTCAGCGTGGCGCTTGACGAGGAGGTGCCGGTCAACGAGATATGGGTTAACGGCGAGAAGCTCAGGGAGGACGGCGTAGCCGACAATAGCATTGTAACGGTCCGCGCCTATAGAGGGGCGGGTGTTGGCGGAGCGCCAGCAGGCCAGGCCTAAGCGCATCGAGATAGACGCGGCTGAGATGCTCGAGGCTCTCGAGGATATTTCTCACGCCCACACCCGCCTGATACGCTCGTTGCGCTCTACCCTCGTGCGTGTAAAGAGGGATGTGGTAGACGAGGGGCTCCAGCAGAGTGTCCTCGCGGGGCTGCGCAGGCTGCGCGTTATGAGGAATAGGCTTGCAAGATTCTTCGGCGGGATAGACGCGGAGGTCGACGAGGTGGAGCTGAAGGGTAGCAAGGAGCTCGTGGAGAACGTTGCTACTCTCTCCGAGTACATGCTGATAGTGGCTCTGCCAGCCGAGGAGGAGGTGTTGAAGAGGACGCTGCTTCTCGCGCGGAGGGGTGCAGAGCTGTTAGCCAAGCATAGCGATAACATACGACGCGACCTCGAACAGCTTAAGAAGCTCTCGAGGCTCTTGGAGCTCATAGTCGAGAAGTACTACGAGTAGCGCGGGTGGTGCGCGTGCCGAGGATAGACAAGAGGAAGATTGAGGAGGCTGTACGGATGATACTCGAGGCTATCGGCGAGGACCCGGAGCGGGAGGGGCTCCGCGAGACGCCCAGGCGCGTCGCGGATATGCTCGAGGAGCTCCTCTCGGGCTACGATGCGGGGGAGGAGTACGCGTGGTTCACCGAGCAGAGCGACCTGGTGGTCGTCTCGGGTATACGCTTCTACAGTCTCTGCGAGCACCACCTCCTCCCCTTCTACGGCGTCGCGCACGTAGCCTATCTCCCAAAGGGGAAGGTGATAGGGCTCTCCAAGATAGTCCGCATCGTCCACAAGTACGCGAGGAGGCTGCAGATACAGGAGAGGATGACCGAGCAGATTGCGGACGAGGTGCAGAAGGCGACGGGAAGCGAGGATGTAATGGTGGTCACCGAGGCGATACACCTCTGCATGGCCATGAGGGGCGTTAAGACGCCTGCACCCACGGTCGTCGCTGCGCTGCGCGGCGAGTTCCGGAGAGACCCTTGGCTCAAGAAGGAGGTGTACGACATCATATCGCCGTATAGGCTTACGAGGCACCCGCGCCTCGACTAGCGCTAAGAAGGGGATGGGCCGCGCCATGGTAGAAGTTGAGGTTGCACGCGTTCTCCTCGGCCCCGTCGAGGATGCAATGGTGTATACCGTCTGTCCCGGGTGCCTCGCCCTCCGGCTACTCGTCCCCGGCGGCGGCTTCGAATGCGGGGAGTGTTGGTGGGATAGGCTCCGGAGCCCCGCACTGGTCACGAGGAGGGTCGATGAGAGCTTCCTGAGGGGAAAGCGCGAGGTTACACGCTACGAGGTGCTGATAATAGATGGGGCTGAGCCCCTCGCGAGCATCGAGCCAGAGGCGCTCTGCCGCCTAGTCGAGGGCCTTGGCGTGATTGTAGTGGTGCGGGGCCTTGGCCTGCTAGAGCCGAGCGTGTATCGTGAGGCTGGGCGCTGCGTCCACATGTTCAGCATAGACGCGTCTGCATTGGTAGTAGAGAGGAAGCCGAGGGGGTTCAACCGCGTCTACGAGGTTGTCGGCGACGAGGGGTTGAATGTTGAGGTACTGCTGCCCTACCGGAGGAGGGGCTTGAAGGCGATTATCGCGACGCTAGCCGGGAGGTATAGGCGGCCGGTAGTAGTGGACCCCGGCGAGGGCTACGAGGACGACGCGTACAGGGTTGTAGACGAGATGCGCAAGAAGGGGCTCCTCGTATACCTGCACGGCGACTCGAGCTTCACCACGCTGGACGTCACCTGCCCCTCCTGCGGCGCGACACTCGTCGAGAGGAGGCCGTGGGGCGTCAAGAGGCTCTACAAGCCGCCGAAGGAGCCCAGTCGCGTCAAGTGCCCCTCCTGCGGCGCGACGACCCCGCTGGTGGACATGGAGCCGGTGCGGAGACCCAGGCTCCAACGAAGCGTCGCAATCCTCTAGGATTAGCGCAGCCTGTACCCTATGCGCCCCTCTCCCACCCCGCCCAGCGCAAGAGGAGCACCCAGCCGATAGTCGTAGATGCCGCTCCTCCCGGTGTACACTCTGCCTCCATGCGCGCCCGAGAGGTTTGCGAAGAAGACGGGGGCGCCGCACATATACGAGAGCGTCATGAGCAGGTATGTGAGCCTCCTGGCCTCTCTTAGAGCCTCTCCCGGCCTACTCCACCACAATGTAGCGGCTACGACAGCATCCACCCCCTCGCATTTGACGCAGGGTTCGATGGTGCACAGGGCTAGCAGCCTCTTTCCATGCGCTTCGATTACAGAGCCGCAGGGATAGGTGCGCGTCAAGCCACCCTCATAAACCTCTATGTGGCTGCCCCGCGGCATTAGCAGCGTCGCTTCGGGCTGTGTGCTCGGCGGGGGGCAGGTTGAAACAGGGTACACTACTATATCGTAGCCTCCTGGGGCGGCGTAGGGGCAGCTATACGCCTCAAACTGTACGACTGCAACCCTGGTCAACCTCTGGGCACCCCCGGCACCGCCTACATCCAACCGGTGATGAAGCGCCTACCGGCCGAACCCTCTGGGTGTGGATGTAGGGATTCCGGGCTGAGGGTCAGCTCACGGCCGTTTACATCACGGTTCAGATTGACGTGCATTCATCACACCCCGTTGTGGCGAGAGACGTGGAGAAACGCCTTGGTGCTCGTCCCTCGGCTAAGGAGGCTCACCTCCGGGCTATTGGAGGGTGTGGCTTCGAGGCTCCCTCCCCATCCCAACGCCTATACGCTAACCGGCCTAGTGCTCGTGGCTCTAGCGGCTCTCGCGGGCATCCACGGGAGGTACGTGGAGGCGTTTTTACTCGCAACCCTCGGGGCCCTGATGGACGCTGTGGATGGCGCGGTGGCCAGGCATTACGGGCTTGTATCGAGGCTCGGGGCGGTGTTGGACTCGGTCACCGATAGGGTTGAGGATGCGCTGCTCGCGGCCGGCTTGTGGCGTGTTGCGGGCGCCCCCGTGGTCTATGTGCTTGCCGTCTCGAGCCTCATCTACAGCTATGTGAGGGCGAGGGGTGAGGCCGAGTTATGCAGGAAGCTTGAGGGCCTCGGTCTCCTCGAGAGGGGCGAGCGTACACCGCTACTAATCTTGTCCTACCTGCTGGCGGCGGTGGACGTTCAGGCGGCGCGGGTCTATATAACGGTATTGGCGGTGCTCGTCGCTATAGCGGCGGGTGCCCGCATCGTGCAGGTTCTCCGTGCTATACCCGAGTCTTGATTCGCCTCCCTCTGTAAACTCTACACCTAGTGGTGTTGCCGTGGCCAGGGTTAGGCTCGTGCTGCCGCCTAGCCCGCGGTACGACCAGGTGAGAGACGCTATAGTGACGGGTTTTCTGCTCGGCGGCGGCTTACTAGACTACAGCGAGGACGAGGACCACATTATCGTTGAGCTTGAGGAGGTGAAGAGAAGGAGGCTAGCCATCCTCCCGGCTAGGACGCCGAGAGAGCTACACCCCGTCGTCTCCGACGGCAGTGTGGTCTCGTACGGCAGGGGCGATTGGAGGGTATACGAGAGGCTCAAGCTTGATTCGAGGCTACGTGGCTACCGTCCCCCCGTGTTGCCGGCGACCGGGCTCATGGTGCTCCTGGATTGGCGGCAACTCCTCTACTACAGGATACGCGAGCTTGAAGAGGCGGCCAGGAGCATACACATGGTGCTGGGTGACGCTCCATCAGCCTCCCTTGACGACGCGCGGCTAGCAGGCCACGCCTACGCGCTGCTCGCAGCGGTGAAGCTGAGGGGGCTCGACAAGGACATACGTGTTGTACACGTGTCTCACGGGTGGGATAGCGGCGTCATACCCTCCTCGACCTACAAGCTGCTAGGATACGTAGACGAGGATTGTCTCTCGGAGCTCGAGGCGATAGCGGTGGATGCTCTCGAGAACCGCGACCCGGACGCCCTCTCCTACCTGGCGCAGGCGGTGGAGAACAGGGACACCTATGCGCTTAAGCACATGTTGAGGAGGATGGGGTGTAGGGTTGAAGCCGACCGGCTCATAGCACCCGCCGACGTCATAGGTTGACGGGGGTGAGGAGTTCCAGGCCACTGGAGCCGATGCGGCTGTGAAGAGGGGATTAGCCTGCCGACCCTCAGCTCCTCTTAACAAAGCTCAGCAGGCTGGGCTGCTTAGAAGCCCTCCTCTCCTCCTCGAGAATCTTCCTAACTCTCCGCAGGTCCAGCTTCCGATACTCCAGCTTATACTCCTCGAGCAGCTTCTGCGCGGGCTCTGTCAAAGCCGGTGCGACTAGTATGCCGCGTACGGGCGCCTCGGGGTTCTCCCTGCGGAAGACGTCCACGTACCTCCTGAGCTGCTCTACGGCCTCCCTGCCCGCGGTAACCCTCTTCACCTCTATTATCACATGCCTACCCTGCCCGTCTACCGCGTAGATATCCGCGTAGCCTGCGTCGCCGAGCTTCTTCTCCTTGGCTACAACCCTTAACCCAGGCTCTATTAGCTCCGGGTGCCTCACGAGAGCGTCTCTAATCTCGGCCTCGTCTATAAGCTCCTGGAACTCCGCGTTGTCAACCATCCCCTCCGCGACTATGATAGCGTCTACGCGTGTAACCCTAATCTCTAGGAGTTCGCGCGGCTTAGCCCTAAGACTCTTCACTATGAGCGTGTCGCCGTCGAGCCGGGCCTCCAAAACCTGACTGTCGGGCTGCCAGTTGACAGGCGAATACCCCCTAGGCCTGTGTACCAGCACGGCGCCATCCGGCTTCACTATTACGAGCCTCTCCCCCTCTCCGAGTATGGTAGCGCTCCTGCCCTCGTAGATGACGCTGCAGGAGCAGAGCATCACGACGAGCTTGCGCCTCGAAAACGCGTCTCTCAGTACGAGCTCCGCCACCGGCAGCGGCGGCGATATGTAGGTGTGTGTCTTCAAAACCACACCGTGTCTAGCTCCCAGCTGGCACGTATATAGGCGCGCGGCGGTTGTAGGAGTAGATGCGGAGCACGCCCTCCTTCACGAGCCTCCTTAGCACCCTCTTAGCCAGCGTAATCGTCATGTTGTACCTCTCGGCGAGCATATAGGGGGTTACGAACTTCTCCCTGGCAATCTCCCTCTTAATCCTCTGGTATAGACCCTCTGGCACCTCAACCTCAAGCCTCACCTTGGTCTCCGCCGCTGGCGCCGGGGCCGGTCTCCTCCCCCTCCTCGCCGACACCTCCTACACCCTCACCCGGCGGCGAACCACCACCGCTTATAGACTCTAGGCGCAGCTTACCCTCCTTCACGAGCCTCGCGAGTATCCGGTAGTAGGCTTGTATCGGGTTCCTCGTGCCACACTCGGCTTTACAGAGGCCTAGGCTCTTCATCTTCTCACAGCTATACGTCCTATACTTCTTCATCGAGCCCCTGAGGCCTGCAAGATGCTCAACCTGGTACCTGGCGATCTTCTCGTTAAAGTCGGGCATGTTTCGAAACACGTCGACAACCCTATCGACGTCCACGCCGAGGTTAAGCAGGAACGTTGCTATGGCGAACCTCTCATGGTGGCTTAGGTGTTCGCCTCTACGGGCCCTCTCGAGTATATCAGCCATGCAGGGCGGGAAGGCTTCCTCGACGACCACGCCCTTAGGCAGCTTCACCCTTATCCTCCCGCCCTGCCTCAACACCTTTGGCTTCGGCCTAGCCTCTTGTACAACCCTCCTGGCCTCCTCTACGAGCCTTACAAGCTCGTCCGGCAGCTTCTCACCCCTAAGCTCCTGGAATTTCGCCGAGAGCTTCTCCACATACTCCATTACCGCCTCTTTTAACAGCCTGACAACCTGCCCCTTCTCGAGGTAGACGAGGCCCCTCACTACGGGTAGATTTGTGGTCCTCCAGCGCGGGTCTCCGAGAAGCCTGCGGGCGAGCCTTGCGTACTGGTAGAAGCTCAACGCGTAGTGGTAGACGCGGTAGAGAGTAATGCCGGTGGATGTGACAGCATAGGCGAAGCGGTAGCCCCTTGTATCGTACTGCAGGTCTACGCCGACGCTCTTCGCCACTGAAACTATAACCTCGTCGTCCTCGCCGTTTAGAAGCTCGTAGCTCTTCTCAGCCTCGGCAAGCGCGTACCTAGAGACCGCCCACCGGTCGCCGGTCAACGTGACGAGCAGGAGACCGAGATAGAATGCGAGCACCTCTACATCGGGGTTGGAGCCGGGTGAGACGCGTGCGTCTCTCACAGCCCCCCTAATCCTCTCCAACGCCCGTTCAACCACATCTCTCCTCAGCATGACGATGCTGTAGGAGACTGGGCCATACCTCCTCCTAACATACTCCTCCAAATCCACTGTGAACGGGTAACGCGCAGCATCTATCAAGCTGAGCCGCTCCCACTTGTACAGTCATAGCCGTCGAACCCCCGCATATAGGAGGGTGGCCGCTGTAACAGCACGCCGGGCTGCAGAAGGTGGCGAAGCGCAAGACGAGCATGTCCGCGTTCGACGTTGCAGCGGTTGTCCGGGAGCTGGACGGTCTCAGCGGCTCGAGGCTCGTCAACATATACCAGGTCTTCGAGAACACATACCTACTGAGGCTGCGCGGTGCTCGCGACGCGAGGGTGGTGATAGAGCCCGGGAGGAGGGTGCACGAGACGAGCTACGATGTGACCGGCAAGGGTCAGCCCCCGCCATTCGTGATGGCCCTCCGTAAACACCTGCGCGGCCAGAGGCTGCGGGGCGTCAGGCAGGTGAGATTCGACCGTATAGCCGAGCTAGTGTTTGAAAACGGGTATAGGCTCGTCGCGGAGGTGCTCCCGCGGGGCGTGCTCCTCCTTCTCGACGAGAAGGGGGTCATACTGCAGGCCAGCGAGTATCGCGAGATGAGGGACCGTGTGATAAAGAGGGGTGTCGAGTATCGCCTGCCGCCTTCGACGATAGTCCACCCGGAGGAGTTGAGCGTCGAGGTCCTCGAGGAGAGGCTGCGAGGGGCCAGCGGCGAGGCGGTGAGGGTGCTTGTGCGTAGGCTCGGCTACCCGGGCGAGGTTGTGGAAGAGGCCCTCTACCGCGTCGGAGTGGAGAAGACGACGCCGGTCGACAGGCTGGATAGGAGTGTGCTCGAGGAGATAGTTGAGGCCCTGCGGGGTATATACCGGGAGTCGCTAGAGGCGAAAGGCTACATAGTCTACGATGAGAAGGGCCTCGTGTTGACGGTTGTGCCGTTCCGCCCGACGATGTACGGCGATAGAGTCAAGAGTGTAGAGAGCTTCTCAAAGGCTCTTGACGAGTACTTTGTCGAGCTCGAGAAGGCTAGGGCTGTGGAGGAGGCTGTCGCGAGGCTCGAGGAGGAGAGGGCTAGGCTCAGCGCGATGATAGAGAAGACGGAGCAGCTGCTGAGAGAGTATCGTGAGAAGAGGGAGAGGCTCGAGAGGCTGGCGGCGATTGTGGCCGAGAACGCCGCGCTCATAGACGAGGCTTTGGAGTGTGCCCGAAGGATGAGGGAGAGGGCAGGCTGGGAGTATATACCAGGCTCGTGCCCCGGCGTTGTCGACGTGGAGCCGCAGAGGGGTGTTGTGAAGATATCGCTGGGCGGGGAGATAGTCGATGCTGATATCCACGAGGACTCTTCCACCCTGATAACGAGGCTCTATAGGAAGGTTGGGGAGCTTGAGAAGAAGGCGGCTAGGGCTGAGAAGGCTCTCGAAGAGCTGCGCTCCAAGCTTGAGAGGCTCGAGGACGAGATTAGGTTTGAGACGAGGCGCGCCAGGGCGAGGGTCCGGAGGCGCGAATGGTTCGAGAAGTACCATTGGATGTACACTAGCCACTGGTTCCTCGTGATCGGGGGTAGGGATGCGAGCCAGAACGAGTCGGTGGTGAAGAGGTACCTGGGCGATAATGATATATTCATGCATGCCGATATAAGGGGTGCACCCGCGGTCGTGATATTCGCTAGGGGTCGTAAGCCCCCGGACCAGGACCTCAGGGAGGCGGCTGTACTGGCCGCCTCGTACTCGAGGGCCTGGAAGGAGGGGTTGGGCTCTGTGGACGTCTACTGGGCTTGGGGGAGGCAGGTTTCAAAAGCGGCGCCTGCGGGCGAGTATCTCACCAAAGGCGCGTTCATGGTGTACGGCGAGAGGCACTATATTAGGGGTGTTGAGCTGCGCCTCGCCCTTGGCCTCGCTGAGGTTGACGAGGCGCCGATGGTAATCGTTGGCCCCAGGGAGCTTGTCAAGAGACGGAGCCTCGTCTATGTGTTGCTCGCTCCGGGGGATGAGGAGCAGTCGAAGCTGGCGAAGAGGATACTGAGGCTGTGGAGGCAGAAGCTCCCGGAGGGTAGAGAGTATCTCGCGGATAGCCTGCCGGTGGACGAGGTGTTAAGGAGACTGCCGGGCCCGTCGAGGATACTGGAGGTTGGGCGTGGAGAAGCCAAGGAGCCCCCAGTACCTGGCGGAGGAGCTGGCGGCGAAGAGGAGGCTTGACGCTCTACGAGCTGCGGCTGGCCTGGCAGCCGGAGCTATTGCCGGCGTGGTATCGGCGTCCGTGAAGGGGCTCGTAGTCCCAGCGGTTCAGCTGGCGACGCTCGTGGCTGGTTTTGTGGCTGTCGAGTTATACGCTAGGAGGTTGCCGTGGAGGAGCCTGGCGCGGGGTATCCTCGCATACCTCCCCTCCTACCTCCTGGGCCTGTTCAGCTTCTACGCCGCCCTTATCCGGTGATACGGCACCATCCACTCTTACACTAGGACGGGTGGAGTAGAGAGGGGGGTATAGTGCCGAGGCAAGCGACGCTGCTCGAGTTTCTCGCTGGCGGCGGGAGCCCCGGTAGAAGGAGGAAGAAGGGCGGAGGCACCCAGCGGGGCACGGAGTCTCGAAAAAGCGGGGAGGATAAGCGGGGCGAGCGCCGGGAGGAGAAGAGCCTCATAAGCCTGCTCCTCGGGGCAGCGTCTAAACCCTCTGGCTCGGGCGTGCAGAGTTCTCGAGACTCTCGGGGTAGCGAAGCTAGGGTGGAGCG
>WAOO01000066.1 GCA_015521195.1 Pyrolobus sp.
AACCCCAGACTATCTCGTGGAGCAGCCGCAGCTTCGTCTCGTTGAACGCCGTGTCGAAACCCACCCTAATCCTCACATGGCTGAAGCCGAGCCTACGGAAGAGGAGCGGCAGAGAACGGTTCACAAGATACTCTCGGAGCCCCCGTCTAGCGGTAGGCCAGCCCCGAAGCCAGTCGACCGCAATCCCAACCCTCATCCTGGAAACCACGCACCACGCGTCACACGAAGAGACGCTCCTGGAGCCGAGGGAGGCGTAGAACACCCAAGCCGAGAGGACCGCAACGAAAACCACAACGAGGACGACGGGCGCGACAACCCTACGCTCCACACACCCACACCACGGGTTCCGGGGAGAGCCAAGGTTTCAACTAAGCTGGCTTACAGCTCCTTAACGCCGAGAGCGCAGCGTGGAGCTGGGGGATTGTTTCTCTGATAAGCCCGCGTCTAGACGCCTGCTTCAGCACCTCGCGCAGGTCTAGACCATGCGCCCGGAGCCACCTGCGTATCTCCTTCTTAGAGGCGCCTACATTCGCATTGTACATCTTGTTTATCAGCTCGGCGATATGCTCCTCTATGCTCTTCCGCCGCCCGAGCACCACAAGATGGATTACAACTTGGCGTGTACCACGCCTAACCTTCAACCTCAGGTACTGCGGGTGGGGCGACCCCACATCCTCTACGTCGAAACCGTGTCTACGCAGAGCCTCTACCACCGCATCCTTATTTGCGACATGCTCCCTGTCTATAAGCACGAGGTACACGTCCACCTTCACAGCTCCAACCCTACTCTCAAGGAGCCTGGCTAGACGCCTCACAACACCCTCCAAGCCGATAGAGGCGGCATGCACAAGCTTCTCGCGGTAGTCGCGGTAATACGAGAGCTCCGCCCCACCCCTACCAATCCACCTCAGCATCTTGGAGTGGTCATAGTGCTCCACTATAGCCTCTAGAACGCGATACTCGTGTTCACCGTCACCCGTCAACACGTATACATCAACAGGGCCCCTCTCATCCCTCACAAGCCTCAAGCCCTGACCCTCCCCATTACAACTCCAGCTCGTCAATCACCCTGCGCACGTCTATACCCTCGCCCAGAAGGTCGGCAAGCTCGTAGACCGTGATGCTCTTCCATCGAATAGTGTCCTCGTCGTCCTTCTTCAACAGTATGATGTTCGCATCCCTAGGCTCCTCCAAGACGAGCGCCTGGAGGAAGTCGAGACTATGCGTAGTGACAACCACCTGCCTCTTGCCGCTGGCCAGCCACTTTAGGGCAGTCCTCAGGAGGCTAGGGTGCATCGCAACCTCCACATCATCCCATAGTAGGAGCGGAGGGTTCAGATACTCGACCACGAGGTACACGAGTATGAAGCGTTTTACACCCTCACCCATAGACTCCACATCGACATACAGGGGGCCCACATCCCCACCCACCTCTTTGCGAAGCGCAAGCCTATCCCTCCTGACCAACACCTCCGTGAACCTATCGTAAACCACATCAGAGATTAGCTTGGCAACCCTCCTGTGCAACCCCCGCTTCTCAAAATGGCGGAAGACGTCCTCCCTCATTGCGAAATCCTCGAGCTTCCTATAGTAGCGCGTATCATCCGGTATATATACAGCCAGCGGTCTTTTACTCCACTCGCTCCAGACCCGCGAAAAGTAATCTCCCATCTCGACGACGTTCCTCCCACCAACATATATTCTGACACCACGCTCCCCTAGGAAAACCCTAACACGGCGAGCCTCCTCATCCACTTCTAGACGGGCCTCGATGCGAGCCTCCCCTGCATACCCGTAGACGAGGGAGGACCTACCCCCATGCAGCTCCGACACAAGCTTCAGCGGAGACTCTGAGTACGGGTCCAACGTGACAGAGTCGAAAGGCGCAGCTAGGATGTAGAGGGCCTCAAGTATACTCGTCTTACCCACATTATTCCTCCCGACTATGACGTTCAGGCCCCTAGAAAGGCGAAGCCACGGCTCCCAAAGCCTCCTGACACCCCTAAACTCCTCTAGACTAACCTCAGCAACAGTCACACGATCAACTCTGGACACGCAAAACCCCAGGTTGAGCTAAGACAAACCACGCCTATTACACCAACTGTACCACAAGCAGCACAGGCGCACAGGCCATGCTTTACTATCAGGTGTCCCTGTCTAGCGTGCTGACGGGCAACGCTATAGCGGGTTGATGGCAGGCAGCGGGCTGGCACTAGTGCTCGCTTATCGTCTCCTCTTGAAGGCTGGGCTTGCAAGAGTGAGGAGGTGGTGTTGTCGAAGCTCTGTGGGGCGTGTCCGTGGAGTGTAGGCTGCCGCTGCGAGTGCTCACAAGACACCCCGTAGGCTGGCTGTCGATGCCGACAACCGCCATAGCCCTCATACGCCTAACACCCATCCCCTCGAGCATAGGACGCCCTAGGGGGCTGGCGGTGCTTAAACCGAGACGTTGTGGCGGTGGCTCTGCTACCGGCTTTTGATGCTTTTCGGCATAGCCGTTGTGGGGGTAGAGGCGCATCAGGTATGGCCGGGGGTCGCGGCCGGGAGGAGCTGTAGAGGCTAGACTAGAGAGGCTTTTTCCGGCTAATCTAGTGGTGGTCGCGGCTTCTGAGTGTTGCGGAGATTGCGCCGAGTTTTAGGGCGGCTGCTGTGAGCCTGACTGGTGTCCCCTCCTTCTCGGCTAGAACCCTGAACACGTAGCGTTTCGCGAGGTCCTCTGCGAGTGATTGCGTATCCCCGTCTATGTCTACCCTGCCGTCGAGGAGTACCGCTATGCTGTCGGCTACGGAGGTGAACCCGGTGAGTATGACCGCCAGTCTCGCTGCAACGTCGGCTGCGTATAGACCCGACTGTCTCGCCCCTAGGGCTTCCATCAGCCTCCTCGTGAGGAGCTCCATCGCGTTGCTCCTCTTCAACGCGTATTGTATGCTACTACACTCCCTCTCCACCCTCTGCGCCGTTAAACCGCGTATTCCTCCCGGCAGCCACTCTAGCCTCTCGGCCGCCTCCCGTACACTCCTATCGTCTAGGCGCCTGAGCGCCTCCAGCGCCTCGCTTAGGGCGCGGCATAGGCATTCTGGCAGCGCGTCTAGCCCATGGCACAGGTCTTTGAGCCTGCCGCACTGGTCGAGCCTGCCGGTCATAGCGTGGTGGTGTAGGAGTGATGCTACGGCTGCGAGGGTTAACGGGAGGCGGTGCCTCCCCAGCGTCCCCGCCGCCGCGAAGGCCACTGCCGCGCTGATAACCTCGTGGCACATGTAGCTTTTGGAGCCCCTGTAGCGGGGTGCCGCCTTGCCAGCGTCGTGGAGCAGCGCGGCGAGGGGCAGCGCGTCTATAACGCCCTGCGCTACCGTGTCGTCTACCCTGACGCCCCGCTCTCTAAGCGCGGCCAGGGCCTGCCCCGCGGCGACCACCCAGTCTCTCCGGTAGAGTAGCAGTGCTGCGGCTGCCGTCGCAGCCAGGTGCCTCGAGAGCGGGACCGGGGGCTCCACGAAGGCGAGGGTGTTGCACTCCACCCTTGCTTCACCCGAGGCCCAGGCCCCTACGGTAGCCTTTGGCGACGAGGGCTACGGGGATGTAGCCCTCCCCGAGTGGCTTCGAGAGTATCTCGGTGAGCCTCTTGCAGTCGCCCCTCTCGATTATAGACTCTAGCCTCTTTTCACAGAGTACTTGTAGAGAACCGTCGGCGGCCAAGGCCGCAAGCTCTAGACCATCCTCATCCTTGCACTGTGAGAGCCTCCAGGGGAGGCGTTTTCTCAGGGCCCTCTGGAGCACGGAGAGGCTAACCGGGATTACCGCGTCGTGCAGCTCCAGCCTACCCTCCCTGACTTCGTCGAGCAGCTCGTGGGGGAGCACGGGGATTATCGGCTCGTCGCGCGCCAAGTTACAGTAGTTCTCGATGAGCTCCTCTACGAGGCTGGGCGTGAGGATGGTCGCTGCGAGACGGTAGCGCGTCGAGTCGAAGACGCCTCCTCCGCCGCCTCCCCCCTCCAGCTCGAGTAGCCTGTGGTACCCCCTGCGCCCCCGGTAGTCGCAGGGGAGCCTCGGGTCGAGGGGGTGTTCGCATAGCGTCTTCAACCTCTTGTCGGCACCCGCGATGTACACGTCTACGGGTTCCCTGCAGCGCCCTGGCCTCCTGCAGACCCTCCCCAGCCTCTGGATTAGGGAGGAGGGCTCCACCGCCTCGGTTACAAGCACGTCGAAGTCTGCGTCTACGCCGGCCTCTACCGCCGACGTGCCCACCAGCACCGTAGCGTCCCCGAGCCTCTCCAGGTGGCTCCGGCGGTCGACGGGGGGCATCCTCCCGTGTATCAGTGCGACGCTGCCGGCGCCCAGCTCTCCGCGCAGCCTATCGTAGAGGGCTATGGCGCGCCCCGGCGTCTTCACCGCCAGGAAGACCCTTCTCCCCCTAGAAGCCTCCCCGAGCACCGTCTCCACCAGCTCGTCGTCACTGTCGCCGATGCAGTGGTATCTCCATTCGAGCTGCAACAGGGGCTCGTAGAAGCTGGGGTCGAGGCAGCTCCTAGAGCCTGCAGGTAGACCCTCGCACCCCTCGCCGGGCACCACGGTGTAGATGCTGGGGTCTCCGCCTAGCGCGCTCCTAACCCTCTCCAGGGCGGCGGGCGGCAGCGTGGCGGTTAGAACGGCGAGGGGCACGGCCATGGAGTGTAGAGAGGCGAGGCCCGTGTAGAAGGAGTCTGCCAGCCCACCCCTGAGCCCCAGGTGGGCCTCGTCGAAGACTATGAGCCCTGAGAGTATGTGGGCGCGGGGCACCTCATAGTGGCCCAGGTGGTGCTCGGCGACGTTCCCCCGGTATAGGTTGAGGAGGAGGCTGTCGTAGGTCGAGACGGTGAAATCGGGGGCCATGAAGGGGGATTTGCCTCCAAGCCCCAGCCCCATGGCCTGATAGCCTACGCTGAAGCCCCGCGGCTCGAGATGCTCGACCGCCCATAGGTAGACCTGCTCGACTATAGCGCGGAGGGGTAGGACGTGGACCAGCCTCGCTGCGACGCCGCCCACCAGCCGCGGGGCTAGGCGGACGACGCCGCTGCTCTTCCCGTAGCCCGTCGGAGCCTGCAGGACTACCGGCCTATGCGGTTTTGCCTTGAGCTCCTCGAACACCCTCTCGACGCAGGGGCGTACGTCTGGCAAAACTCTCCCTCCCGGCCCGCTACACCAGGATGTGTCTGGCGCGGAGCCCGCCAGCCTCCACGGCCACGAGTGCCGCTATGTCGCGGAGCCTCTCTACAGCCTCCCCAACCCTAATCATGTTAACGTTGACGCCCTTCCCGCATCTACATTCGACTGCCTCGATGTCGACGGGCCTCCGGGCCTCCAGCAGCTTCTTCACATCCTGCGCGTTGCTTGCGAGCAGGGACTCCGCCTCACGTGCAGCCGAGAGCGCCAGCTCGCCGTTGCCGGTTAGGAGGGCTAGCGATAGCCTCGTAGAGTACTCTGCGAGCAGCCTGGCCGCCACCCGGCTCTGCCCGGCCGCCGCGTAGAGGGCTACGAGAGCCTCGCGGAGGAGCCTCGCGTTGCCCCCTAGGGTGTCGCGGAGGGCCTGCGCCAGCGAGGCAACCGGAGCCTCCTCGACACCGACGATGCTAGAAGTGTTCCTGGAGAAGTTCATCCTGTAGACGCGTAGGAGTAGGCCACCGCAGCGCTCCCCGGCCTCCGCCGCGTAGGCGGCGACAAGCAGGGAGAGGCTCCAGGAGGGGAGGTTGACATCCCCCCTCACCAGTGTATAGTGGCGCCTCGCGGCAAGCCAAGCCGCTTTAACCACGCAGCCTCCGTTCACACACCCCGCGCTATACCCGCGGGGCAGCTTGAGCACCAGCCAGTAGCCGGGCTGGTTCCTTCCACCCGCAACAAGCCTCGTATACCCCACAGCCACGTGGGCGAGCTTCGAGGCGAGGACAGGCGCCTTTACCGCCTCCCTGGCGGTCCTCCCACGGGCCCCGAAGACCCTGACGTACTCGCGGAACTCGAGTCGAAGCCCCGGCGGGTCTATCCTATCAGTTTTATCGTCGCATACCCCGCCGCATCCCGTCAACTTGCTCGTAGCATAGCTGAGCGCGTTTCTATCAACGTTGGGCTGCCGCGCCGAGCTGCAGTCTAGACCGCCGCACGAGCAGAGCCCCCACCTGGGTCTACAGGGGTCCACCTGTTGCAAAGCCCTGGCTACATCGGGGCAGGGCGGCGCCACCTCGACGAAATCCGGGCCCGTGACCACCGGGGTGCAGGTTGCGAGCGTCAACAGCGACTCGATAAACTCGCGGGCGGTCAGCCTCGCAAGCCCGCCTAGCATAATCCTGCAGGGCATCTCAGCCCCACCCCCCGGGTACGACTAGGCACGGCTCGGGGACATCCGGGGGAGAGTCGAACGCCAGGCGGTACGCCTCCCTGACTAGCATGTCGCGCCCGACGTAGACGCCGGGGACGGGCTCCTCTAGAGGCATGCATATCTCCACCTCCTCCACCTCTGCCGTCTCCTCGACGCCCCAGGCGCCTGCACTCCTAGGGCTCGCCGCCCTAACCGAGACCACCTCCTCTGCTGCGACGCCGCAGGGCGCGTAGAGCCTAGTCTCGGCGTCCTCCACCCTCTCCACTCTACCCGTCACACCCGCATACTCGACGCTAACCAGCCCCTCCTTCGAGCCTATACGCGCGACCCCGAGAGCCGCCCTGAGCAGAAGCTCTTCGCCCGCCAGCCTCCTCGCACCATCGTCGAAGACTATGGCGAGGCATAGCCTGGAGCCGGGGGAGTACGTCACGCCGAAAGCGTTGACGCTGAACCATTGCCCCGGGTCACGCTGGTGCTGCGTCTTGAGGTACGGGACGTTCTCGGTGCGGACGAGGTCGTAGGACGTTATCACCGCCCCCTCGGCCAGACCCGCGCCGACGGCCACCACGTGCTCCGCCAGCCTCGCCGCCGGCGAGCGTAGAGATGGCCTCCTCGCCGCTCTCCCGCCGCCCCCCGCCGCCTCGAGCTCGGGCCAGCCCAGCAGCTCTGCGAGGGGCTCGGCCAGGGCTCCTACGACTGTGGTTGGGGGAGGGAGGGGGTAGGATGCTCCCCCAACCACAGTCGTAGG
>WAOO01000067.1 GCA_015521195.1 Pyrolobus sp.
GTGCCGGGATCGGGCTCGTCACCCTCTCAGCATGGGCGGCTGTCTCCTCACCCCGGGGTCGGCGGCGGAGCGAGGCTCTATTACGCGCTGTTGGCTGGCACGCACCCCACCCTCCCTCTCGCGGAGCTCCGCGGCATTCTCGACGCGGAGGCTTCCTCCTGGAGGCTCCTAGCTCATCACACGCAGCTGGCCATCTTCGAGGCTGATGGGCTGGATGCAAGGAGGGTGGTGGGGAGGGCCGGCTTCGTCGAAGAGGTTGGCCTCTTGCTTGCCTACGTCGAGGCCGATAGGCTCCCCGAGGCTCTGGGGAGGCTCGAGCCCCTCCCCGGCGTGTATCGCGTGGAGCTCCGGAGGCTGAGGGGGTACGCCCGCACCATCTACCCGGATGATGCTGAGTTGCGCAGGATGGCGGTCAGCCTGTTGGAGGCTAGGGGTTGGCGCCTATCGCCGAGGAGCTACACGGGCGTGCTCCGCGTGATACTCGAGGAGGGCGTGGCGGTTGTGGGAGTCATGCTCGCCAGGCTCCGCGTCTCGGAGCTGCGGGACCGGTGGCCTCACCGGAGGCCCTTCTACAAGCCGGGCGCCCTAGACCCGAGGATGGCCAGGCTCTTCGTGAACCTCTCGAGGGCTTCCAGGGGCAGCGTCTACCTCGACCCGTTCTGCGGGACTGGAGGATTCGCGATAGAGGCGCTCCTCTCCGCCAACGTGCGGGAGGCGCTCTGCGGAGACCTCGACCGGGACATGGCTGAGGGTGCGCCTCTAAACCTCCGCCATTATACAGCCGGGCGCCTCTGGCACGCTGCGAGATGGGATGCGCGTCGCCTCCCCCTCCGAGACTCGACGGTAGACTCCATTGGCACCGACACACCCTACGGTAGGCTCACGACGACGGGCGGCGCGAGGGTAGAGGACGTGATAGACGGGTTTCTCTCGGAGGCTGTTAGGGTCTTGAAGAGGGGCGGATGGACGGCCTTCGCCTGCCCCCATTGGGTCGACTGCCCCTCGATGGCCTCGGAGAGGGGGCTGCGCGTGGAGGAGGTTCACTACATGAGGGTGCACGGGTCTCTAACCAGGATAGTGGTCGTCGCGAGGAGGTGGTGAGGCTCGCCCGCGGTGAGGGTGTATGTCGATGAGCGCGAGAAGGGGAGCGGCGTTCCAGAGGCTCTCGCGGAGCTGGGCGCCGCGGTGATATACCAGAGGCTCGACGTGGGAGACTACCTTGTCTCCGACGAGGTGGTCTTCGAGAGGAAGACCGTCGAGGACCTCGTACACTCGGTGTTCGACGGTAGGCTCTTCGACCAGGCCCGTAGGCTCTCAGAGACCTACCCGAAGCCCGTCATCATAGTAGAGGGGCGTTTCGAGAAGCTCTGGGAGAAGACGGGGAGGGCGGAGCAGGTCAGGCAGGCGCTCCTCGCGATAGCCCTCGACCATGGGATACGCGTGGTCTACACGAGGGACCCGGGCGACACGGCCAAGGTCATCTACTACACGGCTAGGAGAGAGCAGGTTGAGAGAAGGAGGCCCGTAGTCATCCACCGTAAGAGGAGGCTGGAGAGCCTCAGGGAGAAGCAGCTCTACGTCCTCCAGTCGCTGCCGGGCGTCGGCCCGAGGCTCGCCGAGAAGCTCCTAGAGTACTTTGGGAGCATAGAGGCTGTGTGCAACGCGAGCATAGTGGAGCTGGCGAGGGTGTTGGGGGAGGGGAGGGCGAGGGAAGTATACCGCGTGATACACGCGAAGAACCCGGGTGCTATGCGGCGGCGAGAGCCTCCTCGCCTCTAGCCTCCTTCACAAGCCCCTCGAACCCCTCGCTCCTAAGCTTCCTCTCAAGCCTCTTGACCACAATGCGCGTCAGCAGCAGGAACACTCTTATCGGCAGCGTGACCACCGGGTTGCCAACGTACTTGCCCACGACCCAGGACGCCCACCTGGAGGTATGGTAGTAGCTGAGCCTCAGCACCTCGATGTGGTAGTCGGTAAGGTCTTCGCGCGTGAAGAACTTCCTGTCGCGCAGCCTCCCCAGCGGCACGAAGAACAGTGGGACTATGAGGCTCGGGTAGGGCTTCAGCCTCTCTATGAGCTCCGCGGTCGCTATGAGGTCCTCTGGCTTCTCGTCGGGCAGGCCGAGGATGAGGGTGGCCGCCGGGAACCCCCTGTACTCCGCGAGTATCCTGAAAGACTCCTCGACTATCTCTGGCCACTTCTCGGGAGGGTAGGGCGCGGCCTTCCCCGGCATGATTATCTTCGCGAGCCTCGGGGAGCCCGTCTCGATGCCCGTCTGGAACCCTATGAACTTCACAGTGTCGCCGTCGACAACCATGTCGGATATCTTGGAGAAGAGGCGGAACTTCTCCTCCATCACCACTATCGAGGAGAGGCTGGAGTGGCTCCAGGCGAAGCCTATCTTCTCTCCCGTCCTCTCCTCATACTCCCTCTTAACCCTCATCACCTCCTCGTGTAGCCTTAGCAGCTTATCCGGGTTGGGGATGACCCCGTAGGCGCCGTAGAGCGGCACATCCTCGCTGTGGAGGATTATGTTGCGGACTCCGTGCTCGAGGTTGAGGCGTATCTCCTCGAGAATCCTGGGTATCGGGATGTGGCGGAGTGGGCGGAGGGTGACGCTGCAGAACTTGCAGCCCCTCGGACACCCCCTCATTATCTCGACGAGGCCGTTGACGCTGGGCGCCTTTATCGACGGTATCTTCTCTAACGGCGGGGCTTCGCGAGGCGGCACCTCTATCCACTTCGATGGAGGCTCCCCGCCCGACAGCAGGGTGTCAGCCACCTTGACGACAACCTCCTCTGCCTCGCCGTCGATGAAGACGTCCACCGGCCACTTCTTCTCGGCGTCCCTCTCAACCCTCCACTGCCAGACGGCAGGGCCACCCACGACTATCCTGAGACCCCTCTTCTTAGCCTCCCATATCTCCGGCTGCGAGATGAACTCGATGAAGCTGCGGCGGTCGAGAGGCTCCCTCCGGGTGATAGCCCACCATTCGCTACTCGGATGACCGTAGCCGAAGTAGTCGTGATGCCCTATCATGAGTATCTTTGCGCGCTTGAGGTAGGGCCACACGTAGTCCGGGTCGATTATGGCGGCCCTGAAGCCAGCCTCCTGCAGCGCAGCCTCTATCTTACGGAGGCCGTAGGGGGCCTGCCAAGGCCTACCATACTCGTCGACCCTCATCCTTGGGCACGCCAGCCACACCCAGACCTTCTCGGGGAGGAGGACGGCTGGCGACGTAGAGAGGAAGCCGAGGAACTCCCTACCATGATAATTACTCATCAGGCACCTGTCGACAGTAATCACGATGTCAAGGTCGAGGAGCTTCTTTGGCACAAGCTTGCGGTGGAAGACAAGCTTCTTCCCGTTACCGGGCATACTGCAACCACTCCTAATTGCACCATGCAACGTCTACACGGGATAAAAGCGGGTTAGGACGTTCAACTCCAACGAAACACGTATATAAGGGATTACCGGCGCCTCCGGCAGCCTCATCGCCACACAGAGTATGGTACTGCATGCGGTGCCGTGCGGAGGGCTGAGGGGGTAGG
>WAOO01000068.1 GCA_015521195.1 Pyrolobus sp.
CCTGTAGCCCCATGCCCCTAAGGAGGCCGAAGTATACGAGGTTCTCGAGCCCCGTCATCACGTACCAGAAGCCTCTCTCGACGCTGAGGCTCAGGCCTATAACCTCCCTAACCCGGTCCGCCTCGCTCACCACGTCATAGCCCATTACGCGTGCGGTGCCGCCGTCCGGCAGGAGTATCGTCGAGAGTATCTTCACCGTGGTGGTCTTGCCGGCGCCGTTTGGACCCAGGAGGCCGAATATCTCGCCGCGCTCCACCCTGAGGCTTATCCCCCTCAAAGCCTCGACGACGGTAACCCTCCGGCGGATCAGCCCCCTCCTAACCACATACCTCTTCACGAGGTTCTCGGCTTCTATCGCATACACTACCTGCTCCCGCCGGGGTTGAGTCACTCTATACGTATATACGGGGATAGCGGAGTGCTCTGCTTCCGGAGCCTCCACCGCGTTACCGTAGAGACGCCAGCCTCATAGCAGCGTCTCCGCACTTCCGCTGCCCTGGAGAGTGTCTTGAAGCCGCCCAGGCTGTACTGGTGTACCTGTGGCTTCCCGTCCCACGAGCCGAGGGCGTGCATCCTCTGCGGCGGAGAGGCGATAGAAGCGTACGGGGTCTCTGGCGACGCCTCCCTCGTCACCGACGGGGTGTGGAGGTGGCTGAGGAAGGCTCTCGTCGACTCCCTCGGGGTCTCTGAGCGTACAGCCGAGAGGCTTGCGCCGGGCGGCCCGGCGGCCCGCGTGAAGCTGGACCACGTCGAGGTCTCCTACGCGGTGGTCTATGGGGGTGGCGTCGCGGGCATATTGAGCTTCGAGTGGGACACTTACCGCTGGGAGCTGTCGCCTCGGGACTGGCTGGCGAGCCTCGTCTACCGGGAGAGGCTCGGCTACACCGGGCGCCTCGAGGTGAGGGCAGCGCGGGGCGATGTTCTACCGTGGAGCGTCTACCACGGGGAGAAGAGCGAGGAGCTCGGCGCTAGGCTGGTCGCGAGGGATGTAGCCGGGAGGATTGTGGTGCTCCGCGTCGAGAAGGCGGGGCTCCGCGTCGAGCACGTGGAGGCCTATCGAGAGGATGCCGATTACCCTAGGCTCGCCAGTATAGACGAGTTTGTGAGGTACAACTGGGAGGCGCGAGTCGAGAGGATGTACAGGGAGGCGGTAGACTGGCTGTCGAGGGTGATGGAGGCCCACGGGCCGGCAGTGATACGCGTGTCGGGAGGCAAGGATAGCAGTGTTGCAGCGGCGGTCTATACGGAGGCTGGCGGCGAGAGAGGCGTCTTCACCGACACGGGCTGGGAGCACGGTTCTACCGTAGAGACCGTCGAGAGGCTTGCGAGGAGCCTGTCGCTCGCGGTCGACACGGTTGAGCCTCCTAGGGACTGCTGGAGGCTCCTCGAGGCCTACGGGCCACCTGGCCGCGACTACAGGTGGTGCACGCAGCTCTGCAAGCTGGCCCCTACCGGCGGCTACATCCGCGAGGCGGGCGCCAGGCTCGTGGTGACCGGCAACCGGGCGCTGGAGTCGCCCTCAAGGGCGAGGGAGAAGAGGCTGTCGAAGAGCAGGGGTGCTGGCGGGGGTGAGCTCGTAGCATCCCCCCTCCACGAGTGGACGGCGCTCGACGTGTTCACCGCCGTCTATGCGAAGAGGCTGCCGCTCAACCCGGTCTACGAGGCTGGCATCGAGAGGGTGGGCTGTTTCAACTGCCCCTCCCAGTCGATACCCGAGCTCGAAGCCTCGGCTAGGCTCGAGCCGGGCAAGTGGGAGCGGTGGAGCCGCTTCCTCTCGCGCTATGCTAGGGAGAGGGACCTGCCGGAGCACTGGCTCCGGTACCACCTCTGGAGGTGGAGGTTCAACCCGCCGCCGAGGGTGAGGAGGGCCGCCAGGAGCCTGCTCGGCTTCCGCTGGGAGAAGGTCACGCCCAGGACGGCTGTGACGCGTGTACTGCGCGTGGGCCAGGAGCTGCCGAGCGTCAGGCTCAACAATGCCGCCGGGAGGCTCGCCTCGATGACGGATATCGTGGCGGTGGCTCCCGCGGTGGGCGCCCTCTGGGAGAAGAGCGAGAGCCACGTAGCCGTTAGGCCCTCGAGACACTCGCTCGCGGTGCTCTACGAGGGCGGCGACGCTTACGTCGAGTCGCCCTCCTGGGACGAGATGCTGGAGCTCGCGGAGGACGCTGCAAGAGCCCTCGCGATGGCCGGCGCGTGCACCGGCTGCATGCTCTGCGTTGAAGCCTGCCCGAGCAACGCCATCACAGTGGTTGAGCGTAGGAGACCCGTGGTAGACCAGAGGAGGTGCACGGCCTGCAGGAAGTGCCTACGCGTCTGCCCCGCCGCCAGCTACTCCCTCCTCTCACAGCTCGTCGGCCTCCAAAAGACGATTGAGGCTATAGCGTCTGGCGAGAAGCTGCCCTAGATGAGCCCCGCGGAGACGACATAGTAGAGGAGGAAGAGGCCGGCCGCGAACATGACAACGCCCCCTATCCTCGTCAGTAGCTCCGACTTGGCGACAAGCCGGTCGGCGAGGCTGCTACCGAACCGGACCGTTGCATAGGTCACCCCCGTCAACGTGACCCCGAGGCCCAGCGCGAAGCTCAGTGCAACGCCGAGCCCCCTGACGAGGCTCCCCGCGGCGGCTGCGAGCAGCAGTGCGCCAGCGACGAGCGGGAGGGTGCACTGGAGCGCGAGTATACCATAGGCGCCGCAGAAGCCCAGTAGCCCGAGCCTCTTCACGCGCAGAGTGCCAGCCTCCATGGGCACTCCGAGCGCGGTGGCCAGGCCGACGGCTATCACGACGAACGCCATCACGGTCATGAGTGTTGACTGTAGGCTGGCGGCCAGGCTCCCCATGAAGGCGAACAACGCTGCTATCGCGAGCGCGCCAGCCGCAGCTACTATCCCGCAGAGCGTGCACTCGCCTAGGCCCAGCCTACGCCCCCTGGAGGCCATCGTCGAGAGGTAGACTATCAGCATGGGCAGCACGCACGGCGAGAATGTTGTGACGACGCCTGCCGCTACAGCCGCGGCGACCGCCGCCAGGAACGCGGCCTGACCGACCGACTCCTCGGCGGCTATGTTGGTGGCTGCCGCCCTCTCCACCTTCACTCCTCCCGCTCCCGACTCGGCCCTCTTCTTGGCATCCTCCAGCCACTTCAGCATAGCCTCGGTGACGTTGCTAGCGAGGAAGACACCCACGTGCCTAGCGACGGGCTTCCCGTTCGCGAAGAAGAGGAAGGTAGGCGTATCCTCGACATCATACTTTAGGAACGCGTCTCTGGTCAACTCGCTGTACATTATATGGTAGAGGTGTACGCCGAGCTTCTCCTGTATGAGCTCCAGGCGGTGCCAGTAGGGGTACATCTCCTTACAATGCGGGCACGTGGGCAGCTCGAACATGACCGCGACATACTTGTACCTCTTTACGAGCTCCTCTAGTTGACTGGCAGTCTGGATGCTGTAGAGCTCGAAGCCCTTGAACTGCCCGCTATAGACCCTGGCGACGTCGCTATCGGTTAGAAACGCGGCGGCCGCTATAACGCCGCCCACGAGGGCTATAACCGCTATAAGTATACCAGCTATACGTTCCCGCGTAAACCTGCGAATATCTAGCCTCATCCTGGAGGAGCGCCGCCTAGGCATTAGTATACAGTCCTCCGGGCGTGTAACCCGCGGCACCCCCGGCGATATACCCTAGGTCCACCCTGACAGCGCCACGATAGGGGCGGATGGCTCCTTGAAACCCGCCCTGCTCGTCATAGACATGCTCGAGGTGTTCGTGCGGGGTAGGCTGCGTGCCGAGGGCGCGGAGGAGATAATCCCGGTGATAGCGAGGCTGCGTGAAGCCTTCCACTCCAAGAAGCTCCCCGTCGTCTACACCAATGATGCGCACTATCCGTTCGACTTCGAGGTGCGCCACTGGGGTCCCCACGCGATAAGGGGTAGCGACGAGGCCAGGGTCGTCAAGGAGCTTGAACCCGGCAAGGACGACTTCGTGGTGTTGAAGAGGAGGTATGACGCGTTCTTCGCCACAGACCTCGACCTACTCCTCCGCGAGCTAGGCGTGGACACAGTGGTGTTGACCGGAGTCGCCACAGATATCTGTGTGCTCCACACTGCGGCCGGAGCCTTCTTCAGGGGCTACAGGGTGATAGTCGTCGAGGATGGTGTCGCTGGAGTCACCAGAGAGTCTCACCGGTGGGCCCTCGACTACATGAGGAGGGTCTACGGGGCGGAGGTTAGGAAGAGCGACGAGGTCCTATCTCTTCTCGAGAAGCTTTGAGACCGCGGCGCCTCCAACCGCACCTCCAGCCCCGCTGACGGCGAGGCCTACGAGCGCGAGAACCCATGTATCGTGGCATTTCGTACACCCCAGCGCAGCCCCAATCACCTGGAGGAGTTTAGCCATCACAACATGCCATGGGAGCGAGCCGAGTATCGCGGTGGCCACGCCTAGGAGTATAGAGCCGCTCACCGCTCCAGCGGCAAACCCTGCTATAAAGAGGCCGACGAGGGGCATTATGATGCCCAGTAGGGGGGTGAGTATGAAGGAGGCGGCAACCGCCGCGATGAAGCGGACCGCCCTCACCCTCCTCCTCCCAGACGGTTGCGCAGAGCTACAATCTTTGAAGGATAATCCGTAGCGATGGCGTCCACACCCCTACGGTATAGCTCCACGGCGACCTGCTCGCTGTTCACAGTCCACGCTACCACCTTCAACCCCAGCCTATGCGCGAAAGCCACTGCTTTCACCGTCGCAAGCTGGTAGCGCGGCAGCACGATAGAGGCTCCGAGACGCTTAGCGTCAACAATCCTACCCGGCGGCCTAGCGTATATCAAGCCCGCCACGAAGCCCCTCCGCACAGCCTCGGCTACAGGCTCATCGTGGAAGCTTATCACGGCAACCCACTCCCGGTACCCCTCCAGACGCTCGAGCACAACGCCCGTATCCTCCGGGTGCTTCACCTCGATAAACGCGGGCACCCTCCCCCGTATAGCCTCGAGGAACTCGTCCAGCCTCGGAACCCTCTCGCCGCCAGGCAGCTCAACGCGGGCAACCTCCTCCCACCTCGCCCTCCTCACGTCAAGGTCGACCCCCGCCACCCTCCTGAGATTCTCATCGTGGGAGAGGATGGGCACACCATCAGCAGTAACCTGGACGTCAACCTCCACGACGTCGACCCCAGCCTTCAGAGCCTTCTCCAGGGCCCCCAGGGTGTTCTCCACCGCCTCGCCAGCCGCACACCTATGCCCGACAACCGCGAAGGGCTTACGCGACAACGCTTCGAGCACGCGCGATACGCTCATAGGCATCAGTGCCGTGCGAGAAACGGATACTATAAAACGCGTTTTGAACCACAAGCCTGCATGCTAGGCCTTAAGCAGGTCCTTCAACCTCCTCAAAGCCGCCTCGTGAGCATCGCTCCACGCGCCCCTAGCATCCAACAGTGGCTTAACCCTCCCCTCGATAAGCTCTGCAATCCTCCGCGCTACGTAGACTATGTCCTTTGCCGCCTCCCCCCTACTAGTGTATTTCGAGAGCTCTGCATCCGGGTCAGGCCCGTGGTACTGGTAGTCGTGGAGGTCCAATGCGATGGCCGTGTAGGCCGCGTAGCTAGGGTAGCCCAGCTCCTCGACAAGCTGCCCCAGAGCCTTCAGTCTCGTTGAAGGCACGCGGGGCAGGCCCTTCTCCGTGAACCACCTTCTCTCCTCATCCCTAAGCCTCCCGAGTACCCTGCCGCGCTCCAGGGATAGAATGGCTGCTGTGAGAGCCCTCCAAGCCTGAAACGCCTTACCAGCCGCATTACGAGTATAGCCTTTATCCAGAAACTCGAGTGCGAGTAGAGCCTCCAGCAAGGACTCGAGCGTGCGGGCAGCAGCGTAGCCGACGGGGTCTCTGCGTGGCTTTGGAAGAGGCTTCTCGAGAGCCTCTGTAGCCACCATTAGAGCCGTGCCACCTCACGATACCCTATCCCCGAAGACCTGTTAAAGCTGGCATCAGTTCCCCGCGGGGCGCCAGGTGTAGACTACCTCCTCATCCCGATGAGTGTCTTGAGGGCGTCTCGGTAGATGGGTGCTTGCCATGCATAGAACTCTCCGATGCCCAGCTCCTCATCTCTTCGGGGAGGAGGCTCATCTACCCAGAGGTGCTCGCTCCTCCTATACACTCTCGCGACCAGGTTATACTCGATTAGCAGCCTTTCAAGCCTCCTACCCCACTCTAGACTCAGATGCTCGAGGAGAACATCCGGGTCTACAAGCGCGTCTCGCAGAAGCCTAATCTCGTCACCGCCCAACATGCCCACAAGCCGGACGAGCTCCTTCTCCTCAACAATCTCGTCGATGAGCACCCCCATATCCCATCCAACCTGGTAAAACTTGGCCAGGAGCCTCGGGTTGCCCCCGGTCGCCCTCCATGCTTGCTCGAAGCCCGGCTTAGGGCCCGGCAGCCTCCCGTACAGCTCCTGGAAACCGTCCCTAGACATGTTCCACATCATCCTTGTAGAGGTCCACGCGTGCCTGGCGAGCCTCTCCCTGCTCAAACCCTCGCTACTGGCGACGATGACGACTATGCGGTCGTAGTCGGAGGGCGGGTGCTCGATGAGGTTCAACAAGCTCTTGACATACGCCTCTATGCGCTCCAAGCCTATGGCCTGGAAGACATCGTCAAGTAGGAGCGCTAGACGAGGCTTGGAAAGCCTCCTAATCGCATAGGAGGCTATGCGCAGGGCGACGTCCGCAATGCTAGAGTAGGGCTCGGGAAGCGCGTGCAGAACCTCACGGATAATATCTCGGAGCGAACTGCTATAGACCAGCGCCTCTCTGGCCTCGCGCTGCAAGGGGCTAGCATAAACCACGCTATACCCGTGCTCCTCTAGGAGCAGCATAGCCTGTTTGAGAAAAGCCGTCTTGCCGCAACCCTCCGGCCCGTAGACGACGAACGGGAGCCTCGTACCCTTCTCAGCCAGCCGCGATACAAAATCCAACCCCCTATCGCGGTTGACGAACTCAAGGATAACGCCTGGCGCGAACTCGAGCCTAACGCGTCTAGCCACAGCACTATCATCCACTATCGAATCGTCTCATCCGAGTCCCTTCTACCCTCTCTCACTCGGTGCCTCGAGTGCTTGGCTCTAATGGTCGCGTCTAAAGCCTTCTCAACGATGAGACGCGCTTGCCTGCAGAGAGCAGACGGTCGGGGTATGAAGGGGGCGTCAGTCGAGCTCCCTTTCAAGCCGTGGTAAGATATGCCACGGAAGGGCATGGGAAACGTCGGTTTCATAGCTTCTTCGCTGCCGGTGTCGCTGTGGGAGGCTTGGTGGAGCTTGCAGAGCAGCTTGACAGAGCGGAGCACTACTACCGGGAGTATGCTAGGGTATACCGTGCTTATCTCGAGGGAGGCGAGAGCATCTATGTTGTTGAGAGGCTTGCGGAGCTCGTAGCGCAGTCTATCCTCGATTTTGCGGCTATGCTTGCATCTAGAGATGCTGGGCGGAAGCCGGGGACGTACCGCCAGCTTGCCAGGTGGCCGGCAGAGAGGGCGGGCCTGGGAGAAGAGCTGGCAGCGTTTCTCGAGGAACTAGCTGGCTTCCGCGATACACTCGTGCATATGTACGCGGAGCCTGACGGGGAGCTGGAGGAGAGGGCCTTCCGCGCGATACTAGAGAATACGCCGCGCGTGTTGGAAGCCCTAAGGGGGCTTGCAAAAGACCCCTGCCTTGGGGAGGTTGTCGAAGCGCTTAGGAGGTCGGCTGCCGAGATAAAACCGAGGTACATCCTGCTCTTTGGTTCAATTGCTAGAACTGGGTGTGGCCGTGACGTCGATGTGGCTGTGAAGCTAGGGCGTAAGCCCAACCTACTGGAGGCTGGAAGGATGCAAGTGATACTCGAGGATTATACCGGGGCACCCGTCGACCTCGTGATACTCGACTACGGCGTGCCACCCGGCCTCGCGAAGACGCTAGTAGACGAGGCCATCGTGGTCTACGGCGATGAGAGGGAGGCGCGCAGAGACCTCTACAGGTTATACCTCGAGTATCTCGACTGGGCGGAGGAAGCGAGGAAGCTTAGGCAAAGCGCTACCGCGTAAACCCTGGGGAGAATACAGGCGGTTAAACGCGGCGCGCCTCTATGCAACCGCCTTACAGTTTACCCGTCTCGAGTATCGCCTGGAGCCTCCTCCTGTACAGCGCGATGGCGACCGCTATGAAGAATAGCGTTGCAGCCAGTATCCGGGGAGGCGTATACTCCATGAGCGCGTGGAGGGGGTCAACCCCATAGACCATTATTGCTCGTGTCGCGTCGGCAAGCCTGGAGAGTGGGAATATCTCGGCGAAGACTTTGAGGGGGCCGGGTAGCAGCCACGGCGGGTATATGATGCCAGCAGTGAACATCAGTGTGAAGCCTATCGCGTTTGCCGCCGCGTTCGCACCCTCCGGCTTCGTGGCGAAACACGCTATGAGGGCGCCTATCGAGGCGGAGAAGAGGGTCGCGAGGGCGACCAGAAGGGCTGCTGCCGCGGCGGAGGCCGCTCCGAGGTACAGCCTCGCGCCGAGCATGTAGCCGGTTGCGAGCGCTACAAGCGACGCTACGGCTGTATAGAAGAGCGAGCGCGCCAGTATAGCAGCGATATACTGGCCGCTCTTAGCAGGCAGCGACAGCATATACTTCAACGTGCCCCTCTTCGCCTCCGAGACCAGCCACGTCGCGGCGGAGAAGATGCCTATGAACAGTGCCTCAACGAGCATAACGGCGACCACATACCAGCCCCTGACAACGCCAGGTGTGAGCAGCCTCTCGGGCTTCAACACGACAACGGTTGTGTTGAGCGGGAAGGCCAGCGCCACGACATACTCGAAAGGCGCGTACTTCTCGGCGAAACGCCTTATGAGCCGTAGCCTGAATAGGCGGAGCTCATCCTCGAGCTTCGATATCGTCGAGACTATAGTATAGGCGGTATAGTTGCTCCAGACGGTCCCCCGGTAGGCCACCAGTATAGTCAACCGCGCCTGCAGCCCCTTCGAGAGATTCTCCGAGAAGCCCCTCGGTATCACGAGACCCGCGTCCACCGGAGGCGGAGGGGGGCTCAGGAGCGCCTTCTTCAACATGCTGATGTTATCGTAGAATACGAGCTTCGAGACCACTGGCGTCTTTTCAAGCCCCCGAAGAAGCTCAGTCACTATGCTGGTGTTTCCATCGAGATTGACTACTCCGAGCTTCACGCCCGGGTTACCGGTGCCGCCGAAGATGTAGATGAAGATTGACGTCAGTAGCAGCGGGAAGAGTATAACGAAGAAGAGGTCTGTCTTGTCGCGGAGCAGGCTCTTAGCGGTAACGTAAAGCTGTGTAGCGACGAAGCCCATCCCGTCACACCCTCTCGTAGAGCCTGACGCCCGTTGCAGCTAGAAACGCGTCCTCAAGCCCGGGTCGACGCGCATGGAAAGACGACAGCCCGTGCCTCGAAGCCAGCTCGACGAGCGCTGCAAGGGCGGCCTCGTCTTGCACGCGGACTCTTAGAACTTCCCTCTCGCGTTGAACCTCGAAACCTTCGCCCTTACACGCCTCTACGAAACCCTCGACATTCTCGACCTGCACCTCGGCGATTATCCCGGGTGTGAATCTTTCAACCAGCTCTCGGGGCGAGCCGGTGGCAACTATCCGCCCGTTCAGCATGAATGCAACCATGTCAGCCTCCTCAGCGTCCGACCCGATATGCGTCGAGTAGAGCACAGCTGCTCCATCCTCAGCAGCCTCGCGCAGCAGCCTAGCCACAATCTTCCTAGAGGCGGGGTCCAACCCCGACGTAGGCTCGTCAAGTATGAGTACGCGCGGATGCTGAGCGAGAATGGCGAGCAATGCAAGCTTCCTAGCCATGCCGCCGCTATACTCCGACACCCTACGGTCCAGGTGAGGCCCCAGCCCGAGCAGCTTTACAGCCCTCTCGACAAGACTCCAATCCGGCTCAACGTCCTTCATCGAGGCCAACACCCTGATATTCTCCCTGCCCGTCAAATGCGGGTAGAGCGGGTCCTCCTGAGGCAGGAAGCCGAGCACCCTCCTCGCACTAGGCTCGCCCACATCGCGCCCAAGGATAGAGACGCGGCCAAGCGTGGGTCTCATGACCCCACCTGCAATATGGAGGAGCGTCGATTTGCCACTCCCATTCGGGCCTAGAACCGCGGCCACCTCCCCGCACTCAACCCTCAACGACACGTTATCCACGACCCTACGTCCACCGAGAACCTTAGAGACCGAGTCGATGACAAGACAGTGCACGAGTTACAGCCTCACCAGAGCGGCATCGGAATATCCTCATATTTAACTAGTTTTGCTAGTTTAAAAACTAGGGTTCGTTTAGAGATAATCGTGTCGGTGAAACATGCATAACGGCGGTAAAGCGCCCTCGAAGACCGGGAGGGCCTCTAGCCGGTCAAAGGCTCGATTCGGACATCGACTATGCCCTTCTCGGCCAGCCTGCTGAGCGCGGCTAGAACCTCCTCGACGGGCACGCCCAGCTCCGACGCCAGGCTGCGTATATCGCTCCACTTTAGGGTCCTCCTCTGCACGAGCCTCTTTACAAGCTCGGCTTCAACCCTCTCGAGCCCAGCGTTCCTCAGTATCGTCTCAACAAGCTCCCTGACCCTACCCTCCCCCAGCCTTGCGAGCAGCTTGCACAGCTCGGGGAGCGCGGTTGGCCCCGCCCCCTCGACGCTCCTAAGCTCCCTGGCAATCTCCTCGGCCTTCGCTGCAACATCTGGTGCGTTGACAAGCCTGGCTATCGCCTTAGCGAGGCCTATGTTGCCATAGATGGCTCCGAGCTCCGCCCGTAGCCTCTGCCACGCATCCTCTAGGAGCTTCTCGGCCTCCACCAACCTGGCTCTACTCTTCTCAACCGCGTCCGCCACCCTCTTCAACCACTCTTCCAGCATCCTCTCAGCATCCCTGGCGTCGCGTGCCGCATCGAGCCTAGGCGCCTCCTCGACGCTCTCAATGAGGGACGACGCGTCGTTCAACAATTCATCGACCTTCGCGAGCACCTCGAGAATATCGCGCCTGCCTCCACAGGACTCCACGGCGCTCGCGACGACCTCCCTGAGCTTGGTTATCCTCTCTCGTTGCTCCCGGAGGGCGGTGAGTGCCTCGTCGGCGCTTCTGCGTAGCTCATCAAGCCTCTCTATCACCTGCTTAGGGCTTATCCTGTCATTCTCGTGCTTCCAGAGCTCCACTCTAGACCCGATGCTGGCTATCAA
>WAOO01000069.1 GCA_015521195.1 Pyrolobus sp.
AACTGGGGCCGTGTGTTGCCCAGGAGGAGGCAGGTCCTCTACTGTGAGATGTGCGGGGCGCCGATAGAGGGTGAGCCCTACGTCATCTACGTCGAGGGCAGCGAGATGTACGTGTGTGAGAGGTGCTACAGGAGGTACATCTCTAGGGCCCGCGGTGGCCGCGTCGAGGACGAGGTGCCGACGAGGCTGAGGCTGGCGTCCGGCGAGAGGGTGGAGCCGAGGAGGACTGCTAGCGTCACCGTGAAGCCGGCGCCGGTCACCGCGAGGAGGTATACGGGGCCGAGGGTCCGGGTCTCGGCGCTTAGGAGCAGGAGCGTGGACAGGCTGGCCGAGAGGTACGAGGTCGTCCCGGACTACGCTGAGAGGGTTAGGAGGGCCCGTGAGAGGCTGGGGATGAGCCAGGAGGAGCTCGCGGTAAGGGTGAAGGAGAAGGTGAACGTAATCAAGAGGATTGAGGCTGGCACCCTCGTCCCGACCGTCGACCTAGCCAGGAGGCTGGAGAAGGTGCTCGGCATCAAGCTCCTCGAGCCCGTCGTCGATGAGGAGGAGCTGGCGCCCGCCGGAGGCCGCGGGGGCAGGAGGAGCGGCGAGCCCGAACTCACCCTAGGTGATATCGTCGAGATTAGGGAGGAGTGAGGGTCCCCCAGCCCTACCCCTTATCCGCCGCGACCCGGTAGTACCACTGGTCGGGGAGCCACTTGGAGCAGCTATACACCTTCGTCGAGAGGCTCTACGGGCCCGATGTGAGGGAGGTGCTACGCCTCCTCTACGAGTCGCGCCAGGAGCTTACCGAGGAGCAGCTGAGCGAGAAGATGGGGGCCAGGCCCAACGACGTCAGGAGGGCGTTGAACCGGCTCCTGGAGTCGGGGCTCGTGGTGTACAGGAGGCAGAGGGACCCGGATACAGGCAAGACCGTCTACTACTGGAGGGTGAACTACGAGAACCTCCGCAACCTCCTCGTCTCTAGGAAGAGGCTGGTCATAGAGAAGCTCAGGGAGAGACTCGAGTACGAGAAGGAGAACGTGTTCTTCGTATGCCCGAACGACGGCCTCCGCTTCACCCTAGACGAGGCAATGGAGTACAACATGATATGCCCGAGGTGCGGCACACCCCTCGAGCCCGACGAGGCGAGAGACGCCATCATAGAGGTGTTGGAGGAGGTTATCGCGAGGCTGGAGGAGGAGGTTAGGAGGGAGGCTAGGGGGAGGTGACGAGGCCGACACTGGTAGACCTCTTCTCTGGCGCCGGTGGCTTCGCGAGGGGTTTCGCCGAGCAGGGCTTCGAGGTGCTACTCGGGGTAGACAACGACTCGGCGGCGATAAGGAGCTTCTCGGCCAACTTCCCGAAGGCGGTAGCCCTCCACATGGACGTTAGGGAGGTTAACGCGAGGCTCATAGAGAGGCTGGTCGGAGACGTGGATGTCGTGATAGGGTCTCCGCCCTGCGAGCCCTTCACCGGCGCGAACCCCAGGAGGATGAGAGACCCCCTCGACCGCCTCTACACAGACCCGGTGGGCCAGCTCGTGCTACACTATGCTAGGATAGTCGGGGAGCTGAAACCCAAAATCTTCGTCATGGAGAACGTGCCGGGGATACTCGACGGCCCCCTGAGAGAAGAGCTCCGCAGGGTCTTCCAGAAGGCGGGGTACGAAAGAGTCTACTTCAACATCCTCGAGGCCGAGAGGTACGGGACGCCGAGCCACAGGAGGAGGGTCTTCATCTCCAACATACCGATAAGGCCCAAGCCACACCGCAGGATACTAACAGTAGCCGACGCGCTACGAGGACTCCCAGAGCCCGGGGCACCGTGGCCCCCCAACCACGAGCCACCGTCAATCAGCCCGAAGAAGCTCAAGAGGATATCGAGGCTGAGATGGGGCCAAGCCCTCATACTCTACGAGGGCGCCGAAGGGAGGCGACTCCCCAACCTCATACGCCTCGACCCTAGGAGACCAGCACCCACAGTCCTAGGGTCGAGCAGGTTCATCCACCCGTATGAGGACAGGTTCCTAACGGTGAGGGAGCAGGCCAGGCTCATGGGCTTCCCCGACAACCACATCTTCCTAGGCGGCAGGGACGAGCAATACAATCAGGTCGGAGAAGCAGTCCCTCCACCACTAGCCAAGGCGATAGCAGGAGTCGTGAGGAGAGCGCTGGATTCGATAGAGTGAGGGAAGCAATACCCCGAACCTAGCCCTGTACAATCTCCACGCCTAGCTCTCTCGCAGCCTTCCTCGCCCTCTCATCCGCGTAGAAGGTCACAACCAGCTTCTTCAGCCTCGGAGGCTTCACTCTCTCAGCGTAAAACTCGCACTTCCTGTTGAACAAGTAGACGTCATAGTGGTCGACGCTAGACTTGACCTCTATGAGGTAATGAGTGTCGTCTCTAACGACGACGTCTATCTCTATGAGCGCCGGTCTACCGAAGACGCGCCCCTCCCGGTCATACTCCTCCCATTTCTCCACCCGTGCGACCCCAAGGTACTCTCGGAGCACCCGGTAGAGTGACGCCCGGACACTCTCCTCGGCCACGAGGCCCCAACGAGCGCCAAGAGCATTCAGCTTATCCTCAAACCTATCCATCCTCTCTTCGAGCTTCACGACCCTCTCCTCTAGCTTCACAATCCTCTCTTCGAGCGTCTTTACCGCCTCCCAGAGTTTTACCACTTGCTCCTGTAGGTTCTTCACCTGCTCCTGTAGCGTTTTGACAGCCTCCCAGAGTTTCACCACCTGCTCTTCTAGTCTCGCAACCCTCTCCTCGAGCCTCACCACCCGCTCCTGCAGCCTAACCATCTGTTCTTGCAGTGTTTTTACCGCCTCCCATAGCTTAACGACCTGCTCCTCTAGCTTCGCCATCCTCTCCTCGAGCCTACCCATCCTCTCCAACAGCTCCAACAGCCCAAGCTCAGCCGCAGCAGCACGACGAAACACAGGGTCACTCCTCAACAACTCCAACAACAAACGCTTCAGAGCCTCACGGTCGGCTGCGTCGGATATTGCACGTCACCTCCGTTTGCGGTTGGTGGTGCACTCCGCACCTATATGTCGGTTGTATGATGCTCCTAGACTAAGGCGCCTCTTCTGTACGCGTTTAGCATCTCTGGTGTCGTTTTCGATGCTTAGCCGAAATTGGGGGCTAGTGTTGCCTAGAGGGGCTATGACCATGTGTATGTCTGAGGCTGCGCCTCCGGCTACTCGCGAGTGGCTTAGGAGGGTTGTTAGGGGCGCTAGGAGCGTGCTTGGAGGCAGGCCGGGTAGGGAGGAGCTTGAGAGCGTCTATGCGGTTGTGGCTGCTGCGTTGGCGCTGGTCAAGGCTGGTGAGGGGCACTCGTACCTATCTCCCCTCGCCTATGAGGCGTTGAAGAGCGGGTCTGTAGAGCCTCTGGTCGTCGAGCTGTCGAGGCTATATGGGCGTGAGGCGGGCCTCCTACTGGAGGCTAGGCTTCACCTCGAACGCGGCGACGTCGAGGCCGCCAGGGTTGTGCTTGAGAGGATACTCGACCTGCTGGAGGAGCAGATAGCCTAGGGTGCTGAGCACGCCTCGGCGGCTCTCCTCGCATCCTCCACGATGCCCGCCAGCTGGCCGTCCATGTAGAGTATCACGCCCCTCCCTAGCGCCTCGACCACCGCAGGGTTGCACTTCCCTGCCTTCTCCAGCAGCTCTCTGACCGTCAACACCAGCGGCTCTACGATAGGCGCCTGCGCCAGGCAATCGTCCAGCACGTCGAGCCTCTTCAACGGGTTCTCTGGGAGCGTGGAGCCCGTGACGATAAGCACGTCTATATCACTCCAGGCGTTAAAGTCGCCTCTCGCATAGCTCCCGTAGAGGATGGCCGCAACCGGCGCCAGCCTCTCGGCCACGCATCTGGCGAACCTCTCGGCCTCCCTTACCGCCTCTAGCCTCTCCCTCACCCTCTCCTCGACAACCTTCTCCAGACCCCCTCCACCCAGCGTATGACCCTCTCAGCCTCCATTATCGCCTCTCTCGCCTCCCCCTCGCTGTAGTACTCCTCGGGTATACCCTCGGTCCACGCGTCCGGATACCTCGTCGGAATGTACATCTTGTTCAGCCGTATGCACGCCTCTCTAACATCACTCGGCGTCTCCACGCCCAACGCCTCCTCAACAGCACTGAGAAGCCTGGGGAGCATGTGGCCGGGCGTCGGGCGTCCAACGCCCCATAGTAGCGCCTTTAACGCCTTCTCTGCAGCCTGGTGTGCCTTGAAACAAGCCCAGTTATAGTCACCCCTCTCCAGGTCACCCCTCGCCGACTCCAAGGTCCTCCTGGCGGACTCCATCCACCTCTCGTACTCAGCCTCGTCGAGGATGGCTCGTGCCACCGGCGGGGCTTCCAAGGCAGGGTACTGTGATAAGCTCTGCCTGGCTTCCCGCGAACCGAGGGTGGCTGGATGGTAAGGGTTGCCGTCGTTGACAGGGAGCTCTGCAAGCCTGACAAGTGTAGCCTTGAGTGTATCAGGTTCTGCCCGGTTAACAGGACTGGGGGCAAGGCTATCGAGCTCGGCGAGGATGGGAAGCCGGTCATCTA
>WAOO01000070.1 GCA_015521195.1 Pyrolobus sp.
CTCTTAGCGGCCTCGACGGTCTCCCACGGCAGGATGTACTCGACGCCTTCCTCCGGCTTCAACCCCGAGTAGTCGACGCCAGCGCCGATGATGGCTGCTGTCTTGACTTCGGCAGGCCTCCCCGCCTCTACAGCCTCGAGCTTCTCGCGGGTCAGGCTACGGGAGTTGTCGACGGCAACCAGCACCCTCCTCCCTTCGAGGCTCGCGCCAGGCAACGCGACTTCCTCTACGCCGAGGAACTCCGAGAGGAGCCTCGCGGCTGCGAGCCCCTCGCGGCCCACGGCTATTATCACGTCGGGCTTATACCCCGACTCCGAGATGCTCCTCGCAAGCTCGTAGACGTAGCCTACGACCTCCTCCCAGGTTACCAGTTTAAACCTTGGCACGGCGAACACCGGTAGACTATCGTCTACCGCCTGCCCTAAACCAGTTGGTTACTCGAAGCACCTCAAAACTTATCGGGGTGAAGCCTTGGCTCTAGAGAGCCTCGAGCACCTTCACCATCTTCTCGACCGCCTCCAGCGCGGTGGGCCCGGTGAAGACGAGCATGGGCTCCTTGCCCCAGTCGCCCCAGTGCCCAATAGCGTCGGGCACGAGGGGCTCGGAGGCCCTCATCGCCTGCGAGACTCCCCAGGGTATCGTGGCGCCCTCCCTGGCCTTCACCTCGGGTGGCTCGAGGCGGCGGTCGTAGAGGGCGACTAGTAGGCCCGCCCTCCTCGCGGCTCTCAGGGCATCCTCGCTCATCCTTATGTTGACCGCTCCCAGCACCCACGTGGCTCCGTGGGCGTTCACCGCCCGTATCAGGCGGTAGAGGTGGCTGGAGGCCATGAGCTCCACCGGGCCGTGCTCGGGGCGGCCGCCCACGCCCCTCCTAACTCTGCCAGAGACCCCCGCCCAGAGCTCGACGCCCGGCGGCGCAGCGGAGACGATGTTTATGCCCGTCTCGGGCGCGTGGGGCTCGACGAGCCCCCAGTTATCCAGGAGCACCCTGAGAGCCCTCTCCACGTCGCTCTTCACGAGCCCAGCCCAGTAGGCGTGGCACACGCCGGGCCATGCGAGGCGCGCACCCCTCCCCGGGGGCGCAGCCTCCACCGCGCACCTTGTAACCCTCCACGCGTGGAGGGCTGCGGTGTCTACGTTAAGCCCGAGGGCTAGTGCGGCGGAGAGGGCGCCGAGGTAGACGCAGCCCGTGCCGTGTGCGCCCTCCGGCAGGCACCCCGGCTCGCCTATCGCGGCATACCCGTCCCGCTCTACGAGCAGGTCTACACAGTCGAGGCCGTGGCCGCCCTTGGCTATGACGGCGAGAAGCCCATGCCTCCGGATGAGCAGCCTCGCGGCTTCAACAGCCCTACCGATGCTCCACGACGCGGCCCTGTAGCCGGCGAGCCACCCCAGCTCGTCCAGGTTCGCGACCAGAATATCGGTGACACGGAGGAGCTCCTGCAGCACGCGCCGCGGCTCCTCGAGGACCAGAGCCTGGCCCGTGGATGCCCTCCACACGGGGTCCAGGAGGACCAGTTCGCCCGCAGACTCGAGCACCTCTCTCGTCGCGCGGGCCTCCTCAACCCTAGGGTGTAGCGAGAGGGCGACAACACCGGAGACTTCGCCCAGCGCGGCCTCCAGCATCTCGCGGAGGACCCTGCCCCCCACCGGGTAGACGCTCCTCACGCCGCCGGAGTCCTCGACGACGTTGCACGTGGGCACGAGCGTAGAGTATGCGCCGAGGAGCCTCGCGGTAGACGCTATCGCGGCGACGCCCGCTGCGCCACTGGGGTCCACGCCGCCTACCGCCACTACACCCCTAGGCATCGCCCATGGGCCCCTCCCAGCGCTACACATACACCGGTAAAATCGAGGGGCCTCGGAGCGGGGCCAACGTGCATGATGGGCGTGTAGAGCGGCCCGGGGAAGTGGTGGCTGCGCTGCGCAAGCTGCCCTGGGATAGGCTTGGAGCCGAGCTGGTCCTACTACACGGCTCCATCCTGCGCTCGACTAGGCCGCGCGACGTCGACCTCGTAGTATTCCTTCGGCCGGGTGTGGATGTTGATGAAGCCGTCCTTAGGATAATGGAGGCGGTGGAGGCCGTCACCGGGCTAGAGGCCGACGTGTACCCGGTGGTGGACGAGGCGGAGGCGGACTGCTTCCTCATACTCGAGGCGTCGAAGGGCGTCATCCTCTACCAGACGCCGCGTGGGAGAGAGAGGCTAGTCGAGGCTATCAACATCTGCAACGACTTCATGATATCGAGGCGTAAGCTGCGGTATACCGAGCGCCTGGTCGAGAGGGTGTTGAAGGGTGCTCATCGAGAGGCTGCTGGAGACGATAGCCGTGCACGTGGAGATACTCGACGAGGCTAGGAGGAGTGGCATCGACTGGAGCGATGTCCTAAACCTATACGCCGTCCTCCACGCGCTCCAGGTGCACGCGCAGGCAACCATAGATTATCTGCTCCACGCATGCAGCCTCCTCGGGGAGGCTATCGAGACGCCTCTCAGCTGCATAGCCGCCCTGGAGAGACGGGGGCTTCTAGACGGGGACGAGGCAGACACCCTCCGCAGGCTCGTGAGACTCCGGAACATCGTGGTACACGAGTATGGCCGGATAGACGTTGAGAGGGTTAGGCGCATCGTGGAGGGCAGGGGCTACGGGAGAGTATTGGTGCTTGTCTCACGCCTCCACGAGAGGCTTCGTGAGGCTGGCGTATCTAACCCCTAGGCGGCGGAGCCCAACCCGCTTTATACTGGCGTTCTTGGCCGTCGCGCTGGGAGTGCTGCTTGTCCACGCGTAGAGTGCTGCCCACCAAGATCAACCTGATACGCTTGAGGAGGGAGTTGAAGGCTATCAGGAGGATTAGGAGGGTTCTCGAGGAGAAGCGTGACGTGCTCCTCCTCTACATCCGCCAGTCTATAGGCGACTACGAGGAGGCGTACAAGAGGGCCGCGGAGGCGCTCATGAGGGCCTACCAGGAGTTTATGCTAGCGGCCTCCGAGACTGGCTTCGACACGCTGGTCGCCTTCGCCAAGACCGTCCCTGCCACCGCTAGGGTCGACGTCGAGGAGAGGGTGCTCTTCGCTGTGCGCGTCCCGGCACTCCAGCTCAGGGAGGAGACCCTGGCCGAGCACCTGCCGAGTGTGCTCCGAGTGATGCCGAGGGTCATGCTTGCCAGGAGGCTGTTGGTCGAGGGTCTCAAGTCGCTCCTGAAGCTCGCGGAGACGGAGGTGGCGCTGAGGAGGCTGATAGACGAGCTGCACGAGACGCAGAGGCTGATAAACGCCATCGACTACCAGATTATACCGTGGTATGAGAGGTCGATAAAGTACATCAAGCTGGTGCTGGACGACAGGATGAGGGAGGAGGTTGTCAGGCTGAAGCTGTTGAAGAGGAGGCTGGAGAGGCGGAGGAGGGAGGCGGGGCTCGCAGTCTAACCCCTCCTCTCAACCTCAACGCCGAGCCCGGCCGCAACCCTCTCCACGAGCCTCCTCGCAGCCCCCGGTATCTTCGCGACCACCGCCTTCTCGACCCTATCAACGCTCTTGACGAGCGCCTGCCTCACGATGGCCTCGTCGACTTCTCGTATAACGTGCTTCGAGAGGATGTGGGCGTAGCAATAGCCCTCCTCAGCCTCCAGCCTCGTGTGTATCCTCGGGTAGTGAGTGTCCCCGAACCCCGATACGGGAGTGCAATCAACGCGGCTTGGGTCGAAGGAGCCCTGCACGAGCCCCCACACCACGTAGGCAAGCGCGTCGATGGCCTCCTTGTCACTCCATTGTTTCTCGCTGCTCCCTATCTCGATGAAGACGACGGGCCTCGGGACGCGTGTAGGCCCGTGGTGGGTCGCCTCCAGTGTAAACTCGTAGCGCTCCAGCAGCCCACGCGACCTCGCGGTCTCGAGGTATTCGTGGAATAGGTGGTGGAGTAGCCGGGGCCAAGCCCACTCTAGGCTCCTAGGGTCGCCCCCCATCGCAGAGTCGGTGGGGTTGCCGGTGTGGTGTAGGCTCAGTGTGGGCCTCCCCGAGGCAGACTCGTGCCTCGAGACTATCACGTAGGCGTCGTAGCCCGGCAGCCTCTCGTGAAGATCGTCGAGATAGGGCGTGTCGACCTCGAAACCCGGAAACCCGCAATCAACGCCGATGCACACATCGACCCCATACTCCCTCTCGAGGACCTCGGCAACCCTCCTGCCGACGGAGTCCACGGTAGACCAGACGGGCTTCACCCTAGCCAAGGAGGCACACCCTGCCCTACCCCGTCAGCCCGGTTTTCGAACCCTTACAACCGCTTCACGAGGATATTGTGAGTGCATCCAAATAGCTACGAGGCGCTTCCAATCCCCACGCTCAACGCTATACCGTCAACCGGGGTTCACTCGAGCAGCGCAAGCCAGACAATACTAGATAGCATCGTATATCACGGTGGCGACTGTGAGCGGGTCTGGAGGAGTGCAGAAGTTCAGGATTGTTACCCTAACACTACCCGAGGTACTGGTTAGGCGCTTAGAGGGTTTGGACGCCGACCTTGAGGCTGCTGCAGCCGAGCTGCTACTATGGGCGCTCAGGCTCGACCCCAGCGAGGAGGTTGAAGCAAGGGTAGGCCTCGCCTGGAAATACCTCGAGGAGGGTAAGAGGCTCGTCGACAGTGACCCCGTCCAGGCTAGCGAGAAGCTCTACAAGGCGGCCGAGGAGGCGGTGAAAGCGCTAGCGGTGTACCATAGGCTGGAGGATATCCTGGGTAAGGTTCGGGAGAGGGGCAGGTGGACGGTATCCCTACTCTCCAAGGCGGTTACGAGGCTAGCGAAGCTCGTCGGATCCTGGGTGCTCGACGCCTGGGACCATGCCTGGGCGTTGCACGTCTGGGGGTTCCACGAGGCAAAGCTGGACGCCGAGGACGTCAAAGTGAGGATACCGTACGTCGAGAAGCTGGTTAGGTACGCTGAAGAGACGTGTAAGGGTAGCGGCGGGTAGCTGGCCGGTTGAGCCACCTACCCGTCTTGCTCTGGCGCCAGGTTTTCCTATCATTGTTCCCGCGGGTAGCGGTGGAGGAGGGGTATGCCCGGCAAGCGTAGCCTAGAGCTCTTCGAGGAGGCTAGGAGGGTGTTCCCGGGCGGAGTGAATAGCCCGGTGCGCGCCGCCGTCAAACCCTACCCGTTCTACGTTGAGAGGGGTGAGGGCCCCTACATCTACACGGTCGACGGCGAGAAGCTCATAGACTACGTGTTGGCCTATGGGCCTCTCATCCTCGGCCATAGGCATCCTCGCGTGAAGGCAGCTGTCGAGGAGCAGCTTGAGAAAGGGTGGCTCTACGGGGCTCCCTACGAGCCGGAGGTGGAGCTCGCCAAGAAGATACTCAGCTACTATATGCCCGGCGGCATGATACGCTTTGTGAACAGCGGCACAGAGGCGACTATGCTCGCGGTGCGCCTGGCGAGGGGGTTTACGAGGAGGAAGTATATCGTGAAGTTTGAGGGCTGCTACCACGGCGCCCACGACTATGTCCTTGTTGGGGCTGGCAGCGCTGCGGCGGAGTACAGCGTGCCTGCGAGCGAGGGGGTCCCCGAGGAGGTTGCGAGGCTCACACTGGTCGCCAGGTATAACGACGTGGATAGCGTCGAGAGGATTATGAGGAGGCATGGCGACCAGGTGGCCGCGATCATAGTAGAGCCTGTGGTTGGAAACGCGGGTGTGATTCCACCCAAGGACGGGTTCCTGAAGGAGCTCCGGAGGCTCGCCGACGAGCATGGGGCACTGCTCATCCTCGACGAGGTTATCACCGGGTTCAGGCTAGGCCTCCGCGGCGCCCAGGAGTACTTCGGCGTGAAGGCTGATATCGTGACGCTCGGCAAGGTTATAGGCGGCGGGTTCCCGGTCGGCGCCGTTGCAGCCCGCCGCGAGATAATGGAGATGCTGACGCCGCTCGGCAAGGTGTTCAACGCCGGCACCTTCAACGCGCACCCCGTGACCATGGTCGCCGGCCTGGAGACCATCAGGGTGCTTGAGGAGACTAACCCCTACCCCGCTATGAGGGAGGCTGCGGAGAGGATAGCGAGGACGCTGGAGGACGCCGCCTCGAGGAACGGGTTCGAGGTCACCGTCAACCAGGTTGAGAGCATGCTACAGGTGTTCTTCAAGCCCGGCGGCGTCTGGAGCTACGATGACGCCAAGAAGAGCGACAGGAGGCTCTACGACAAGCTCCACGAGATTACGTTGAAGAAGGGCGTCTTCATACCGCCGAGCCAGATGGAGTCCTGGTTCCTCAGCGCCGTCCACACCCGGGAGGTGGTTGAGGAGACCCTGAGGGTTATCGAGGAGGCTTTCAGGGAGCTGAGGGGTGCGACGCGGTGAAGCTCAGGGTTGCGGCGAGGGGGAGTAGGCTCAGCCTCCGCCAAGTCGAGATAGCGATGGAGTGGTTCTCCCGCGCCATACCCGGCCTAGAGTACGAGGTCGTCGTTGTCAAGACCCGGGGCGACATCCACCAGGATAAGCCGTTCCACATGATAGGCGGGAAGGGCCTCTTCGAAAAGGAGGTCAACATAGCGGTTCTCGAGGGGCGCGCCGACATAGCGGTGCACAGCCTGAAGGACGTGCCTAGCATGGTCGACCCTAGGCTCGTGTTGGCGGGGGTCCCGCCGAGGGACCCACCCTACGACGTCCTGGTTGTGAGGGAGGGGCTGGAGCCAAGCCTGGAGAAGCTGCCCCCCGGAGCCAGGGTCGGCACCTCTAGCGCGAGGAGGAGGGCGGCCATACTCAACGTGCGTAGAGACCTGCGTGTTGAGCCGCTCCGCGGCAACGTGGACACGAGGCTCAGGAAGCTAGCCTCCGGCCTCTACGATGCGATAATCCTCGCTGAGGCGGGGCTTGTGCGCATCAGGGACCAGCTGCCCCCCGAGATACTCGAGAGGGTATCATACGCGAGGCTAGACCCGGAGGCGGTGCCCCCCGCGCCAGCCCAGGGCATCATCGGAGTATACACCACGAGGGATAGGGCGGAGCTCGTAGAGGCGTTTAGGAGGGCGTCCGACGAGAAGGCGCTCATAGAGGCTAGGGCTGAGAGGGCCTTCCTAGCCACCTTCGGGGGAGGATGCCACGTCCCCGTAGGCGCCTACGCCACGCTAGACGGTGGCGTGCTAAGGCTGCACGCCACGCTCTACTCGCAAGACGGCTCCAAGAGGGTCGACGCCGAGCTAGAGGGGGACCCAGAGGACCCGGAACACCTAGGCGTGCTCGTGGGCCTGGAGTTAAGACAGAAGGCTAAGGCAGAGGGTCTAGCCCTCTAGCCTCTGGAGTGCTTATAGCGATTTTCATCTCTTCAAGATAATGGGTAGGCAACGGTCTTGAAGAAGATAGAAGAGTTGAGGATAGGCATTCTGCCGTATAGCGGCGTAGCAGCTAGAAACCCCATGCTCCGAGTCTCAAAAATCAAGCTAGATAGGCTGACTATACTGGTCGGTCCGAACGGCGCTGGCAAGACCTCGGTGTTAGAGACGATAGGCTACAGTGTGGCAGCCGCGCTCCCTGCAGCTCATGCTGCACTCGGAACGTTTCTTACATCCTCATTCCGTCCACGCTTTTCGCCTCCCGCCTACATCGTTGGAATTGTACGGCTTGATGGCAGAGAAATCGCAAGCCTGTATCTCGACGTAGAATCGATTAACGACAACCTGCTGGAAAAACTAGCAGATATGATTAAATCCGATGGATCTTCAATTGATTTTGACACTATTAAACCGCTTGTGAGTAGGCTTCAGGATGCCCTTCGAAAGATGCGAGGAGGCGTAGACCCTTCAAAGATGTTCAAAAACATTGTAAAAGAGGTCTTTGGCAACGATGAAGGCATAAACGCGTCTCTCGCAAGTATAAGGGAGTGGCGGACGTTTAAACACTACTTGAATGCCCTCGATAAACTATTATCGAAGAAACGCCTAGCAGGTATGCATGTCTATCTCGTAGTTGCGTATAGGCGTACTGATAGACAGAAGAGCGGACGGGAAGAGACTGGCGTCGGTCCAAACAGGGCGATAGTCGCTGCAAGACGTTGCGCGTTAACAGTTTTTATGAAGAATAGGCGGAGAGGCAAGCTACCCTCAGTTCTAGCGTTCCATCCTAGGCTGAGCTTCACTCCAGGTGTTTTTGAAAAACTGTATGAGAGCCGTGCACTGGAAGGATATCTTCCCGGCGAAAAAGATGCAGCTAGAATACTCTCAAGATATATTCGGGGTGTGGAGGGCTTCGAAGTTATAAGAGGCAGACTCTCGTTAAAGATAGGTTCGCGCCGCCTCAGCGTCTATAAGCTGAGCGACGGTCACCGCATGGCCTCGTTGCTCGCACTCCTCTACGCTATTGCTAAGCCACCTCTCCTACTCCTGATAGACACGCCAGAGGCGTTTCTATACCCAGATGGTGTGCGAATAGCTGCGGAGCTCATCGCCAGGTTGGTTGCCGAGAATAATGCACAGATTGTTGTTGCGACACAGAGCATTGAGATGCTACAGGAGTTGCTGGTTGCGGCAAGGGAGAACGGTGTTCTAGACGAGACGGTTGTCCATAAGCTTGGCATCCGAAAGGATAGCATTGAAACCCAAGCTACATGGCCTGGCCGTCTAGGCCTCTACGCAATGGAGGGTCTTGAAGCCGATCTGCGAAGGTGAAAAGAGTGCAGTGTAATACAAGGCATATAATCGTACTCGTGGTGCCGGGGCGCGACGATAGAGTGTTTTATAAGGTGTTTTTCAGGCGCCTGGCGGAAATATTGTCGGAATGTTGCAGGAGAAATATAAGCTACATAGATTTGGATTCAGGTGAATATAGAGCAGAAAAACGAAAACTTGTAGAGCGTATCGTGCCGGGCGGGAGGGGTCTGGAGAGATGGGCTGCAATCTCGCTCATAAACAGTCACGAGAGATGCGTTAACGTATTGATAGGACTCCCTTCCATAGAGGCTCTTCGAGACGTGCTTGGCGAAGAGACGAGGATTAGAGACCCGGTTGCTGCCGCCACTGCAGCAGTGATAGGCGCACTTGCAGCTAGGCGTATGGGCGGCATTAGCCTATTAGTGGCTGCAGATGATGCAGAAGAGCATAGGTTCGCCGATAGGCTTCGGATGCTTGAAGACGCAGTTTTCAACACGTACCTACCTCGATTTCATCTTGAAAAGGCGCTTGAAGGGGCAGTTATAAACCGGAGCGTCATCGATTTCGACCAAGACGGCTACTATAAGCTGCTTGAAATAGTTGTACATAGTCCAAGCTACTCGTCAAGATTTAAACTATTGCTGTTAGTGCAGGGCCTAGAGGCTGGCATAATCGGCAATATATCTCCCTTGCTAGCACATGTCGAAAAGAGAGCTCTCGAAGACCTCATAGTATACGCTGCGAAGAGATACGCGTCTAAGGTGCCCGACGAGTGTCTAAACTTGTTGCTCGGCAAGAAAAGAGGGTTACACAAGAAGATTGTTAGACTCCTGGTCCTAATGCTCTGCCATTATGAGCTTGAAAGCGCAATGGGTAACCTGCTCAACACAGAGGGGGTTAGAAGGCTTTTGGATATACACAAAGGGCTATTGAGGCTTGCGAGTGAAGCAGCTGCGCAGCTAGAATGCCGCCTAACCCCGAACTGTTAAAGCTTCTCGACGATTATCCTGCAGGCGCCCTCCTCAGGGTAGACCACGTAGGCGCCCTTGTCGCGTATCAGCTTCTTCGCCTCTGGGTTCCTGATAGGGTAGGCTTTGGCTCCGAGGGCTCTTATGACACCCGCGATTATCCCCGCGTATACCCCCACGTTTGTCGCTGTGGGTTCTCCCCCGTGCGGGCACCTATCGGCCTCGAATACCACCCTGTCGCCCTCCCTCCTCATCTTGAACATCGGGTAGAGGGGGTCTCCGAGCAGCTTCTTCGACACCTCGTGGCATATCTCGTGGAGGCGTAGCTTGTCGAGCAGGTCGCCCTCCGGGATTTCCACCATGCCGCTCATAGCCTCTAGGAGCTGCGCTGCTGCAATCTCGGCGCCCCTCATCACTACCTCAGCCTCGTCGGAGAAGGCCGCTGGGCCAAGCACCCTCTCCATTATCTCTGGGAGGCCTTGGAGGACGATGGAGCGGAAGAATGCCTGGTAAGCCTTTATCAGCTTCTTGAGCCTCTCTACGAGCTGTTCATCGGAGGTCATAGCGGCATCTACGCTCTGAGCGCTTGACACGACGAGCCTCCACCATTATCCCGCCTTAAAACAAGGTGCCAAAATATAACGTCTTACCGATATCTCTTGTAACTCTCGATTCGAGAACGCGATACGCGCAGGATGCGCCCTCGCTGAATGCCCGCAGGCACTGTTGAACAACGGTTGTGATACACAATCACGCTATATCCTCTGCTTGGCTGGGATACGCGTGGGTGTCTCGTGCGCCGGGGTAAGGTTTGGATTGTTGGCGCTGGGCCGGGCGACCCGGAGCTTATCACGGTTAAGGGTTTGAGGGTGTTGAGGGAGGCTGACGTGGTCGTCTATGATAGGCTTGTGCATCCCGCCCTCCTCAGGGAGGCGAGGAGTGGCGCTGAGCTCATCTATGTGGGTAAGGCGCCTGGGAGGCATACGATGACGCAGGACGAGATTAACAGGTTGCTTGTTGAGAAGGCGTTGGAGGGTAAGAGGGTTGTCAGGTTGAAGGGCGGGGACCCCTACGTATTCGGGCGCGGCGAGGAGGAGTGCGCCTATGTCCTCGAGCACGGGGTTGACTGTGAGGTGGTACCGGGCGTTACGAGCGCCACTGCTGTACCCGCGTATGCTGGCATCCCGGTTACCTCCAGGTGGATGGCTTCGAGCTTCGCCGTGGTCACGGGTATGGAGGCTGCTGGGAAGGAGAGGCCCCGTGTCGACTATGCGAGGATAGCCTCTGCGGTCGACACTGTTGTGGTGCTGATGGGGGTCTCGAGGCTCGAGTATATCGCCTCGAGGATGGCTGAGGCTAGGGGGCCGGAGACGCCAGCAGCTCTAATCGAGAAGGGCACGCTCCCAGAGCAGCGTGTGGTCGTCTCGACGCTGGGGGGTATTGCGAGGGCTGCGAGGGAGGCGGGGGTGGAGCCGCCGGCGGTCCTCGTCGTGGGCGATGTTGTAAAACTCCGGGATAGGCTTTGGAGGCTGAGGTGAGAGCCTTGCGAATCATACGCGTGCTCTTCATGAGGCCCCCTGACGAGCCTCCACCGCCGCCTCCGGAGCCCATCGCGGCCTCCAACATCCCGGTCGCGGTGCCCGTCGCCCTAGAGGAGGGTGTCAGGGTGTTGGAGGGGCTTCTTAGGGAGGGTTGGCCCGACTGCCTCCTCTACACGAGCCTCCGTGGGCCGCGCTTCACCTCGAGGCTCGCCCCGCTCGTGAGGAGGATGGTGGAGGAGGGTGGGCTCGTCGTTGGCGCCGTGGGGCCTAGGACTGCCGAAGAGGTTGAAAAGCTGCTCGGCGTGAAGCCTGGACTTGTCCCCGGTGAGTACCGCGGCGAGGCTCTCGGCAGGCTGGCGGCGGAGAGGTGTAGGAGGGTCGTGGTGGCTAGGAGTAAGCGTGGGCTCCCCGACATAGTCGAGGTGTTGAAGGGGGCCGGGGTAGAGGTGCGCGATATACCAGTCTACGACATGGTGTACGACGATAGGCTGGCTGAGGCGGCTGTGCTCGCCCACCATGCGCACGACTATGTTGCTTTCACTAGCCCGGGGATAGCAGAGGCGTTTGCAAGGGCGCTTAAGAGGCTCGGGGTGGGGTTGAGGGCGAGGGTCGTCTCTATAGGCCCGTCTACCTCGAAGAGGCTGCGTAGCCTAGGGCTCCGAGTTGACGTCGAGGCCTCGGAGTATACGGTTAGGGGCGTCTATGAGGCTGTACTGAGGGATGCTGGCGTCTAGCCCCTGCACCTCCCCGCGAGCCTCAGTATCCTTAGGGCTAGGTGTGCGGCGTTCTCCGCGTTGCCTATACCGACTGTCGCGACTGGGACGCCGCGGGGCATCTGGACTATCGAGAGGAGCGCGTCTATACCGTTGAGGGGGCCTGCTGGGAGAGGCACGCCTATCACCGGCTTCGCGGTGCGCGAGGCTATGTAGCCGGGGAGGTGTGCGGCTAGGCCGGCCATGGCGATGTAGACGTCTATCTTCTCGTCGTTCTCGCGTATATACCTGTCGAGCTCCTCGGGGTTGCGGTGCGCGCTCAACACCCGAAAGTCTACCTCCACGCCAGCCTCCTGCAGCACCCTGACCGCCCTCTCGCCGTACTCGCGGTCCCTCTCACTCCCGATTATCACCGCGACGCGCCCCTCACAGCGCACGGCGGTCCGCCGTTGCTTCGAGGGCGATTAGCGTTGTTAAGGCTTGGCCTTGGCGTCGCACGGGGAGGCGCGGGTTAAACCGGGTGGACGGTGTATACAGACCGGTGGGTCTGGGTTTGAGGCTGGTCTACCCTGCTGCAACCAAGTTCAAGTACATCATGCAGACTATTGCGAAGGTCCTCGACCAGATACCCTTCACCGCGGACCCCGAGGAGGGGCTGGTGGTGAAAGCGCTATCAGCCGATAAGACGACGATGGTCGTGATGAAGATACCTCTAGGCGCCTTCGAGGCTTTCGAGACCACGGAGAAGAAGAGCTTCATAGTGCCTGCCGACGAGCTCAACAAGGTCGCCAAGAGGGGCACTAGGAACGATATAGTCGAGATTGTGCTCGAGGAGGAGCAGAGGAGGCTCCGCATAAACTTCATCGACAAGAAGACGGGTGTGAGACGCACCTTCTACATACCGCTCATAGAGGGTGTCGTCGAGGAGCTTAGCGAGCCGCAGGTCGAGCTCACGGTTAGAGCCCAGATGACCGCCGACGACTTCAAGCACATCGTGAGGGACGCGAAGATTGTGAGCGACGAGGTGGAGTTTGTCGCGGAGCAGGAGAGGCTTGTCGCCAGGAGCCTCACCCCGCAGAAGGAGTACTATAACATCATGGAGCTTGGGAGGCCCCTGATAAGCTACGAGGTGAGGGGCAACCCGCCGATAGTATCGAAGTACGCAGTGGACCTCCTCCAGTCTAGCCTAAAGGCGACGCAGGCGGCGTCAACCGCGACCATTGAGTTCGGAGAGTCGCTGCCGATGAGGATTAGCTTCGACCTGCCCGGGGGAGGCACCCTAATCTACTGGGTGTCGCCGCGCGTCTAACCCCTAAGCCTATACGCCAGCCTCACGCTCTCCTCTATCACCTCCCTCGCCCTCCTGGCGATGCTCGGGTCCACCGTCACCCTCGGCTTCATCCTCTCCAGGGCGTCCACGATAGACTCTAGCGTTATCTTCTTCATGTCTATGCAGACGGCCGTCGGGTTCAGGGGCTCGACGCGGATATCTGGATAGAGGCGTCTGGCGCGGTAGACCAGCCCCTCCTCGGTGCCGAGGAGTACGACGCTACGGTCTCGGAAGCGCTGTATCGCCCTGAGCATCTGGCTGGTGCTCCCGACGAAGTCCGCCATCAGCCTCGACTCTCTAGGCGCCTCGGGGTGCACGAGTATGGCGGCCCTCTCTTCCCACTTGTCGCGCGCCCTCCTCACATAGTAGGGTGAGACGAGGTACTCGTGTATCGGGCAGTGGCCGTAGCCCGGCACCGGCACCACACGGACGCCCGTCGTGAGCGCCACGTGGTCCGCGAGGTTCCTATCCGGAGCTAGGAGTATCGTGTCGTATCCCTGGTTCTTCAGGTAGCCTGCTATCAGGGCCGCAGAGGCGCTCGTAACGACATAGTCTGCGACCGCCTTGGCCCAGAGTGGGGAGTTGACGTAGACGAGGAGGGGTGCGCCCGGGTAAGCCTCCCTAGCCCTCGTCACGTGCGGCTCTAGGAGGGCGTCTGCCAGGGGGCAGCCAGCCTCGGGGACGGGGTGCAGCACCACCCTGTCGGGGTTTAGGGCTGCAGCCATCTCCGCCATGAACCGGACGCCAGCGAAGACGATGACGTCCGCATCAGTCTCCATGGCTTGCCTTGCAAGCTCGAGGCTATCGCCTACGAAGTCGGCGACATCCTGAACCTCCGGGAGCTGATAGTTGTGAGCCAGTATGACAGCCCTCCTCTCCCTCTTCAGCCTCTCGAGCCTCTCCACGAGACCCCGGATGTAGGACACGGTCTACGCGCCCGGCGTCACACCGAGGCTCCACGTTTAACGGGTACCCCGGGCTATAGACGCTGGTGGGGCTCGGCGGCGGGGGTGAAGAGGAAGACCGGGCTGAGCTGATGCTGAGGCTGAGCTACGCAGACCCGCCGCCCTACACGACAGGTATGGCTTCACACAGCCTAGGTTTAAGCCTGCCATGCAATCCTTCACAACCGGGCCACGCCAGCCTTGTCGATAACAGCGGAGTATATCGTTGAGCTGTTCGAGAGGGACGCCAGGGCTCGGAAGAGGCTAGCCGCGCTGCTGGTCTCAGACCCCGAGGTTAGACTCTCAATTATAAACGCGGTTCTCCGCGACGTAGCAACAAAACAAGACCTTGAGAAGCTCCGAGAAGAGTTTCACTTAGAGCTTGAAAGGTTGGAGGAGAGGGTGAGAAGACTAGAGGAGCGCATGGCGCGAGTCGAGGGCCAGATAAACCTCCTCGTAAAGCTGTTCATCGCCTTCAACGTACCAGTGTTGGTCGGCATTATCGGCATACTCTTGAAGCTCGCGTTAACCCGTTGAATGACACACTTTGAGGCGAGCGGCTAAGGTTTAGGGCTCCATTCTGCGATCATCGGAGGAGGGGTGATGATAAGGCCCCCCTATCGTGTGAGCCGCCTGGGCTGTGAAGAACCCGGAGTTAGCTGACCCTACACTCGGCTACATACTTCACGAGGAGCTTCTTTATCCTCCTGTACCCGTAACCCCTCGATATCATGTCGGCTAGCTGTTCCCGCGTCTCTCTCGGCGGGTGGCTTGAGGCTACGTGGGTGTAGCCGAGGCGGGCGCATATCCAGGGGTGTATCGAGGCCGAGGGGCCGAGGAGCGCGACTATCCTGGCGCCGCCCTCTCTCGCAGCCTCGGCCAGCATCGGCGCTGCCCCGGGGTGTGCCAGTGCAGAGCCGCTGACCAGGACGGCGTCGAAGCCGCCCTCCCTGAGCGCGGGGACGGCATACGTGTCTGGGAGGACGGGGACCCTGCTCTTCCCGCACCTCCCCCAGGAGCGCGCGGCGGGGCTCCTATCGAAGGCTACTACCCTCACCCCCCTCTCTGCGAGGCGGTTTGCGAGGGGCTCGATGAACCCTATCATCGCGACCGCGGTGGCATCGTACAGGCCGAGCCTCTCAGCCTCATCGACACCAGCCTCGACTGCGCCGGGCGTCTCGGATATCCACTCGTTGGTGGCTGCAGCCACGGCCCCCCACGCGGCCGCCCTCTCGGAGAGCGTGGAGTCGAGCGAGGCGAGGATGCGCCACGAGTAGCTCAGCGCCTCGCCGGCTAGGCTCTCGATGGGCCCCGGCCTCTCCCAGGCGTGGGTATAGTAGAGGCCGAGGGCGCCGCCCTCCGCGACAACAGCACCATAGTGCAGGCTGTGTATCACGCGCTCGACGCGTAGGCTCCTCCACCTGCGGAGCACGGTGTCGAAGGCTTCACGAACCACCCTCGCCTCCGGTATCGTCCCGTACCTCGATTTCTGCTCTCGCAATGTTCCGCAGCCATACTACACGCTGTGGGAACGGAATCTCTATACCGGCTTCGTCCAAAGCCTCCTTGATCCTCCTCAGGAGCTCCCTCTTCACCTCGAACCAGTGGCTGGAGGGCACCCAGAACCGGACCTTCAGGATGACGGCGCTGTCACCCAGCTCCTCGACGAATATCTCGGGCTCCGGCTCCTCGAGGACGAGCGGGTGCTCGTCGAGAACCCCTTTTATCACCTCAATGGCGTGCCCGATGTCGGCGTCGTAGGCTATGCCGACGCTATACTCCACCCTCCTAACCACATTGCCCGCAAAGTTCCGGATTGTCGCATCGAACACCTTGCTGTTCGGGAGCCTCGTCACCACGCCGTCCCAGGTTCTAACCCTCGTCGAGAATATCGTTATGTCCTGGACTACACCGCCAATCCCGTCTATGTCCACCGGGTCTCCGGGTTTGAACGGCCTGTCGAGGTAGAGGAAGATTCCGGAGAGGAAGTTGGAGACGACGGTCTGGGAGGCGAAGCCCAGCGCGACGCCGACGAGGCTGCCGGCGACGACCAGCCCGGTGGTCTCGACGCCGGCGATGGCGAGGGCTGATACGGCCCCTATCGCGATTATACCGTAGTAGATGAGCTTCTCGACAATGCTTGCAACATCGCGGGGTAGGTTGCGGAGGAAGCTCCTATGCGCAACCTTCCTGGTCACAATCGCTATGAAGATGCTCAGGGCGAAGGCGAGGGCGGCTGCGAGGTAACGGAGGGCTATGGGGCCGTAGTGGTGAAGCAGCGTCGAGAGCTGCGCCAGGATTACGGCCAGCCAGCCCTGCATAGCCTCATCTCGCGTGGGTCTAGGGAGGGTGGAGGTTTAGGGGGTTGCCTTCTAGAAGAGTGTGCGCTGGCCGCTGCTCCTGGTTGTACGCCTCCTCCTCGTAGTCGTCCTCCTCCGCCTCGTGCTCCTCGTGGTTTTCGCTGCTTCGAGGCTCGCTGTTGTCGCCGCCGCTGTTTCCGCTCTTGCAGCTGCACGCTCCTCTCGCGCAGCCTCCGCCGCCGTCTTGGGCTTCTCCATGCGGAGGAGGAGTAGCCTCATGTGCTCCAGCACCTCGTTGGCCGCGGGGCCCGCGAGGTACTTGACCATGCGCTCTGTGAGGTTGTAGCCTATCGCCAGCCTGGCTGCGTACCTCGGGTTGTAGCGGAAGATTATCTGGAGGAAGGGTAGGACCTCCGTCCTAAACCTCCTCTTCGAGACTAGGAGCTTGGGGGCCAGGTGGGCTGCCAGCGCCTCGCGTATCTCCCTCAGCTCCTTCGTCTGAGCCATCATCTTGATCTTCTCGGGGTACTGGAACTTGTACCTGAACCTTATCCTGCTCCTCTTCCTCGCCATCGCGACCCCGGGGCCCGCGAGGTCGAATACGTAGGCTAGGAGGCTCCAGTCTATCGTCTTCCTTATCCTGCCGAGATACTGGTCGGCCCTTGCGAGGGCCTCATGCGCCCTCCAGACGTCCTCCGGGTCGTCGTAGGCGACCGGGATGTTCTCGTTTATCCACTGGAGGAGCGTCTCATAGTCGAGGTTCGCGTGGCTCACCGCCCTCTTAGCCTGCCAGGCATACTTGGATTTGAAGAGGTGGTCTAGCATCTCGTACGGGCTGTACTCGCGGTCCCTGCTCGCGACGAGCGCCTGCACAAGGTGTACTGTGACCTCGCCGTAGCCCTCCGCTATCGCCTGCAGGTCGTTTATCGCGGAGCGTAGGTCGCCCTCCGACTTCTTGGCTAGCAGCTCGAGGGCCTCATGCTCGCACTTGACGCCCTCGGCTCTACATATCCTCGAGAGGACCTCGACAATGTACCTCTCGGATAGCCTATAGAACGGCACCATGAGCGACGTGTCTCGGAGCGGCTTCAGCTTCTGGTCCCAAGGGTCGTTGGCGGTCATCACTATCGGGTGGCGCGTAACCTCTATCAGGTTGAGTATCGCGTCGAGCCCGCCCTTATCCGCCGTACCCGATATGCCGTCGACCTCGTCTAGCAGGATTATCTTCTTGCGGCCGAAGAGGCTCATCTGTGTCGCCGCAACCTTCGCCACCCTCTCGATATCCTCCTTCCTCCTGAAGTCAGACGCGTTCATCTCCACGAGCTCCAGGTTGTACTCGTGGGCCGCTGCCTCCACGAGGCTAGTCTTCCCGCAGCCGGGCGGCCCGTAGAAGAGAGCCGCCTTCTTCTCCGGGGGTCTACCCGACAGCCACTGCTTCAGCCACGGTACGAAGAGCCTCTTCGCCTGCTCCTGGTCGACCACGGGCATCACGCAGCCGGGCTTAGGGTCGATGCACTTAGGCCTATACTTGATGACCCATGGTAGATGCTCGTCCCTGGCCACGCGAGAGACCCGACCCTACACCCCCACGCCGCCTCCTATAAGGCGGAGCCTCACACCCAGCGCCCTGGCAAGCCCCTCTGCAACCCTCCACTCGGCCACAGCAACCCTAAGCTTAGCCTTCTTCCACTCGTCAAGCCTCTTCCCGCTCAGTGGGTGCGGCCTTCCACCCGGACACCATCCGGTCACGACCACCTCCCGGGCGCCGGATAGTACAGCTGCGAGCAGGGCCCTGCCGCCATCCGTGAACCCGGGCGCGGTCCACGCGACGCCCTCCCAGGGGACCTGCACTGTGACCGAAACCCGGGGGTACGTGGTGATGGCTTCGCCGAGCAGCCACACGTTCCCACCATGCGCGTGAACAACCATCAATGCGTGTCCCGCCGCCCTCTCTAGCGCATCCCAGCCGCCGTCGAGGTCGGTGAAGACCATGTCGGGGTACAAGCCATTCTCTAGGAGCACGGGGACGGCGGAATCAGCGGCGACGGTAACGCAACCCTCACACCTAGATACGGCGCTTAGGTCGAGGCAGTCGCCAGCCGCGACGATGCAGGCGCAACGCGATGCGAGTAGAGCCTCAACGGTAGTGCATGGGAGTGCCTCGTGCGCCGAGGCGAGCTGCTCGGCGGCCCATGCTGCGCGCCTATCCTCGACCGGGTCTATCCCGAGGAGCCCCCTTATAGCGTCAAGCTGCTCGTAGAAGAGCATCAACACTCTCCTGTCGCACAGGGCGCCTCCTTCTCCCAGTACTTCAGCACCGATGATTTCGCCTGCCTCGTGACGAGCTTGCATATCTCTGGAGCCTCCCTCTTCAACTCGTCGCAGTCGACCCGCCTCCCTCTCTTCGTCTCCTCCTCCCAGAGGCGTTTGAGCACCTCCTCGTACCTCCTGAACACCTCGTTGAGCTCAGTGTACCTCTCCGGCGGCACCTGGGTAGTCGTGAGTATGAGCTTGCCGCGCGAATAGACGCTCTCTGCTGCCTCGAAGGCCGCCAGCGCCATTCCAGCCCTTCCACCCGTCACGTCGAGAACAACAAAGTTTATACACCCTGGTCTCACTATGTCCTCCCTCCTCGTCGTCTCGACGAGTCTCTGGAGCTCTTCACGCACCTTCGCGTAGAACTCGCCGTACTCGTCGCAGTCTGTTACATCCGGCACGTTTACAACGACCAGGGTGGTCTGCGGGGGCTCGCCGCTCAACCCGCAGCACTCGACAAGCTTGTAGGCGGTCCACGCCGCGAGGACGACCTTAGGGTTGCTGGTGGCGAGGAGGTAGAGCCTGGTGACTATGCCCGGGTGGAGCCCGCGTACACGACCGTGGACAATGTTGTATAGGAGCTCGCCTGCGACGCCCGGCGACGTCCCCTGGGTGACGAGGACCGTGTAGCAGCACTTCTCCTCCTCGGCCAAGAGGGGGCTACACCGCGGTGACGATGCAGCTCTTCATAGAAAAGCGCTACTCGAAGACGATGGCGGGTTTGAAGGGGAGGGCTGCTTTCAGCTTCGCCTCTGGCACCTTCCCACGGGCCTCCTCGACGCTGAGCACCTCTATGCGCTCGACTCCGATGCTCCGCGTCAGGTAGTCCCTGAGCTCTTCGACCACCCTCGCCTCGTCTAGCGCCTCTACGCTCTTCACCAGGCTCTTCGCGTAGTCGTCGAGGCTGAGGGCTAGCTCGTAGAGCCTCCTCGCCTTAAGCGCCGCCTCTTTCCTTGCAGCGGGGTCCTCTACCTCCGCTAGAACCTCGCGTATGAACTCGCGCTGCGGCACCCTCCTCTCCACCGCCTCTACAGCCTTCCTCAACAGGCTCCACTCGGATGGGGGCACCACGACTATCCTGGCGAGCCTCGGCTTCTCCTTCAGCACCCTGAGAATCTCCCTGGCGTCATCTACAAGCCTCTCCACGTAGAGCATTGCGAGCTCCGCCTCGGGGTCAACTAGGCTCCTGTCAACAGCCGGCCACCTGGCGGTCGAGACGAAGCCCTCGCCTCCGAGCTTCTCCCAGAGCTCCTCGGCTATGAACGGTGTTATTGGAGAGAGCATAACCACCCAGCTCTTCGCGAACCTCTCGAGGACCCAGGCTGCCTCGGGGCTCCAGCCGCGCATCTCGATGTAGCGTGTCGCCTCGTCGAGCATCTGGTAGAGGAGTGTTATCGCTGCCTCCCTGAGCTTCAGGTCATCGTAGGCCTTGTCGAGCTCCTCTATGTGCCTCTGTAGCCTCGAGAGGAGCCAACGGTCGGGGAGCGTTAGCCTCTCGGGCCTCCTCTTCTCGGAGGACGAGACCCTCTCGACGATATCCCATATCCTCTGCAGCCTCGACAGCACGCTTAGCGCGAGCTCATGGGTGAAGTTGGCGTCCTGGAGGAGCTCCGCGGCGACGAGGAGCGATGCTCGTATCGCATCTGGGCTATAGACGCGTATCGCCTTGCGGAGCGGTATGATGTTTCGCAGAGACTTGCTCATCTTCTTGCCGGCGAGGAGCACCAGGCCGTTGGCTACTATCTGGCGGGGCCACTTCTCCTTCGGGAATATCGCCACGTGGTGGAAGATGTAGAACGTCAGGTGGTTTGGCACTAGGTCGCGGCCGCTGTGCCTGGAGTCCACGGGGTACCAGTAGTCGAACTCCTCGCGAAGCTCCTTGAGCACCTCTAGCGGTACCCCGGTCTCCTTGGAGACCTTCTTGGGGTCTCCGCTCCCCAGCAGCACATAGTCCCAGAAGTCCACGGTGAGCTGCTCGGGCTGAAGCCCATACCTCCTTATCTTGTGGATCACCGTGTAGAAAGCCATGTATATCGTCGAGTCGCTGAGAGACTCGATAATCCAGCCCTTGGCCCACGGGAGCTCGGTGCCAAGGCCCCTGGTCCTCGCGCACGCCCTCTCCCGCAGCCAGTCTATCGTCTTCTCGAACTCCTGGCGTATCTCCGGGGGCACAATCCTCATCCTCGATAACGCCTCGCGGGCGAGCCTCTTCCACTCGGGGTCGGCGTAGTTGAGGAACCACTGGTCCTCAAGCACCTTCACGACTATCTCGGTGCCGCAGCGGCAGTAGACCGGCTTGTTCATAATCTCGTACATGACGTCCGCGTAGCCTATCGCCTCGAGCCACTTCCTCGTAGCCTCCCTCGCCTCGGGCACCGGCCTGCCCGCAATCCACGCCTTGACGGGGGCTACGGCGTACCTCCGGTCCTCCTCCGGGA
>WAOO01000071.1 GCA_015521195.1 Pyrolobus sp.
AGTATATCCTCCGGGTCCACAAGCCCCCAGTAGACGGCAGCGTACTCGACCATAGCGGTGTACGCGAGGAGCCAGGGCGTATCCAGCAGACCCCCGGATGCCAATGCTACAACGCCACGATACTGGGGGCGGGGCGGCGGGCCACCGCGGTGGAGCGCCTGCGATGCCGGCGCAACTGCGAGAAGAGCCCCAGCATCGTGTAACAGGCGAACCTCCCAGCTGGCCACCCAGGAGCCGACCACAACCGTCTTGCCGCTTAGCAGCCCCTTCTCCCGCAGCCATTCAACCGGGAACCTCCCGGTACGCGACCTGAACGAGTAGACGCTCCTCCTCGATACCGCTACGGCGGCTACAACCGGCCCCGAGCCAAGCTCTACCACGCTCCCGTCGGGTTCGACGATTACACCCGCCTCCATGTAGCCGGGTTTAGCGGACTCTAGGCGCCCGTAGACGAGGCCCCCGCAGAAGCCTAGAGAGGAGTGAACCTCCAGAAGCTCCTCGTCGACGACGCCAGGCTCTGCGAATAGCTCGTCGTACCACTCTACCCGTCGGCCGTCACCCGCCGCGACTATAACGGCGTCGAAGGGGCATGGCACAGCGTACATCCCGCTGCATGCGACTCTCCTAACCCCACTCGGGCACCCTTCGACGGTCTCGGCGTCGCCTCTGCAGAGGAGGAGGTTGAGCGGCCCCGGCTTATACTCCCAGGGGGAGTACGAGAAGACGGCGCCCTCGCAACCCTCGAGGCATACGCAGTGGTCTCTCAACAAGCTCCCCGGCTAGTAGCGCTTCGCAAGCCTAAGGCTTGTGACCGCTGGAGCGCCGCACACCGGGCAGCGCGCTCCACGCACCCATTCGGGGGGCTGCAGCGGAGACCCCAACACCTTTGCGTCTGTAAGCTCCTCCAGCTTGCGCCCGCACTCCTCGCGGCCGCACCACGGCACCTCGACGATACCCCTCTTCTCCGAGAGAATCCTCCTAGCCTCTTCGACGGTCTCGGCCCTGTTAACGTAGCTGCGAAACCAGCGCCAGGCCCTCTCCCTAAGACTCCTAGAGATGTCGTCAAGGAGCCTCAGCACGGTCTCGGACGCCTCCTCGCGCTTAACAGTCCTCTTCTCCAGCGTATCCCTCCTCGCGACGACAACGGTCCCGTTCCGGACGTCCCTTGGGCCTATCTCGAGTCTAACGGGCACGCCCTTCAACTCCCAATCGTAGAACTTGTAGCCGGGCGTCACCCCCTGCCTCCAATCCACGTGCACCCTGATACCCTTCTCCCTCAGCTCCTTCGCCACACCCTCTATGTAGTCGCGGAGCTTCCTCTCATCCTCCTCGCTCTTAGCGGGGATAGGGACTATCACCACTTGTATAGGCGCTACTATCGGCGGGAGGACGAGCCCCCGGTCATCGCCGTGTATCGAGATTATCGCTGCGATGACGCGGTCTGAGAGGCCGTAGCTGGTCTGCCAGATGTAGTCGAGGGTCTCGTCGGGCAGCTGTATCTTAACGTCGAAGGCCCTGGTGAAGTTCTGGCCGAGGTTGTGCACCGTCCCTATCTGGAGGGCCTTACCGTCGGGCATCACGGTGTCAAAGGCTATCGTGTAGACGGCGCCGGCGAACTTGTCCCACTCGGGCCTCCTCGATATGATATAGGGTATGCCGAGCTCATCGAAGAACCTCTTGTAGACGTCTATCGCCTCGAGGACCTGCCTCTCGGTGTCCTCGAAGTCCGCGTGCGCCGTATGAGCCTCTTTGAATGTAGTGACCTCCCTGAGCCTAATGAGGGGCCTAGTAGCCTTGGTCTCATAGCGGAATATGGAGACAATCTGGTAGTACTTCGCGGGCAGCTGCTTGTAGCTCTTGAGCCAGAAGCTCTCCATGTAGGTTACCACCGTCTCACTGGTGGGCCTGAGCGCGAGCTTGACGTCGAGCTCGTGCAGCCCTCCCCGCGTAACCCAGTAGACCTCCGCCTCGAACCCCTTGATGTGCTCGGCCTCCCTCTTCATCAGGTGCTCGGGTATCAGGAGGGGCAGGAGTATCTCCTCGTGCCCCGTCTCGTCGAGGAGCCGCCGGATAAGCTCGGTCACAAGCCTCCTAATCTTGTAGCCGTAGGGAAGCCAGACGCCCATACCCTTGACGGGATAATGGCTCCAGTCGTAGACGCCGGCAGCTTCGAGAACCCAGTCGAACCAACGTGGATACTCCTCGCTCCATCTCCTCCTCTCTGCCACCAGACCCCCCGGGCGCAACGCGCGTGCGAGGCTATAACAGTGGAGGGGCGTGTAGGCGCGGAGTAGAGATACATATTTTAAAAAGAAGGGGTGTGTCGAGGCTCCTACCTCGTGGTCCACAGCAGTATAGCCATCAGCAGGCCGTATAGCGCGATACCCTCGCCGAGCACCAGCACGATGAACATCCTACCGAAGAGCTCCGGCTTCTCGGTCATAGCGGCTATCATGGCTGCGCCAGCCTGGCCGACTGCATAACCGCCGCCAATGCCGGCCAGGCCTACTGCGAGGCCGGCGCCGACCATCGCCAGGCCCCTGAGGAGGCTCTCGCCGCCGCCCGGCCCCTGCGCGACTGCGTGGAGGCCGCTGGCTATCAGCGCCAACGACGCCACTATAGCGGCTATCATCGTCGCAGATGCTACTTTTACGACTAGCCTCGCCCTCCTCAAGGCCTTCTCATTCTGCATGACAGACTGCACCCGGGGCCCGACTCCGCTAGCAACATGATAAAAGCGTATCCCGCATCTCCCGGACGCGCGGCCATAGACCTTTAGACTAGAGGCGTTGCGCGTGGAACGCGGTGGCTGAATGGGCTCGTGCCTCGAGAC
>WAOO01000072.1 GCA_015521195.1 Pyrolobus sp.
ACACACCCCCTCCTCCACAACCAGCCCTTCAAAGCGGCGATGGCGAGGAGCCAGCGGATGGTTTCCTTCGAGCCGGTGTGCTGCGTCACCCCCATACCCCATAGCACCGAGCCCCTCTCCACGTCGAGGAGCCTAAGCACCTCGTCGAGGTTCTCCACGTTCTCCCTAGCCTCTGGTGCTACACCCCGATCGGCGAGAAGCCTGGCCAGCGCAGCCAGGAGCGCCTGGTCGCCGCGCGGCCTAACCACGAGGCCGAGGTGGGCCGCGCGGAGAGTCTCACTCTCCCAGACGTCTACAGCGACCAGCCTCGCACCTCTCCTCGCGGCTCCGAGCACGTAGCGTGCGAAGAGGACGGGTGCCGTGACTGCACCGTTCCACCCGACGATGAGCACGGCCTTTGTGTCGAGGAGCTCGTGGTAGGGGGCTGTGAGACCCCCGAAGCCTATGGTCTCCAGTTGCGCGAGGAGGCTGGGGTAGTGGCAGAGCCGGGAGCACGTATCTATGTTCGGTGAGCCTAGGAGCCTCGCCAGCTTCTGGAGAGCCCAAGCCTCCTCGTTGAAGAGCTTGGAGCCCCCGATGAACCCGACCCCGTGCCACCCTCCGGCACTCCTAGCCGCGTCGCGGAGGAGCACGGCAGCCCTCTCCAGAGCCTCGCTCCACGAGGCCTCCCGGAGGACTCCACCGACCCGGACCATTGGGCGCCTAAGGCGCCTAGGGTGCCTATGGTACCACGCAGTGTAGGACAAGCCGTGGCCGCAGATGGGGCCGTCGGCGCCCCTGGGCCTGGGGCCAGAGACGTCAATTCTGCAGCCTACGCCGCAGTACGGGCAGACGACGAGCTTCAAAACGCGAGGCCCGCGTGGCGCCGCGCAGCGGAGGCTTATAGAGAGGATTGCGTGTCGCGCGGTCTGAGCGGGCGCCGGTTTGCCGAGGGTCGGGGAGGGCTGGCTCGTCTACACGCCCCAGAGGCTCTCCAGGCTCGACAGCCTCTCGTGGGCGGCTGAGTGCGGCTGCATCATCGTCTCGGAGCCCTTCACAGCCGTCGCCGAGGCTGGCGGCGAGAGGGTGCCGGTCGCTGTGCCGCCGGGCTCCATACTATGCCCTCCAGGGTGCAACACGCCCCCAGACCCGAGCTACACGCTGGCGACGCCAGCCTGGGCCCGGGGGGCTACGGCGACACCAGGCCCCTGCCCCTACCACGGCGGAGCAGACGAGGCGAGGCTGCTCGAAGAGGCCTCGGGGGTAAGGCTGGAGGAGGCCCCCAGGAGCAGAGTGCTCGAGGAGGGAGGCGTCGCAGTCGCGCAGCCCGGCCTCGACTTCGAGCCGCTGGAGAAGCCCTGCGGCCGCCTAGAACCCCTCCTCGCAACACACCCCGCTGCAGCCCTACTACCCGAGACGGATGCCTGCTTCGAGAGGCTCCTCGACCCGGTGCGGGGCTCCCCATGGTGGGGTGGAGTCCCGGTCGCGGGGCTAAGGGCGGGTAGGAGGCGCTACAGGGTGGCGGCGAGGTACGGGGTGCTGCGAGGCCCGAGGCCAGAGGCGCTACTCTACACCGCGTGGCCTCCCGGCCCAGCCACGCTAGCATATGCCGCCGGTGTCCTCTACGCCTGCGGGGCCAGGGAGGCCTAGACGCCCCCGACCCTCTCCTCGACGAACCCCACTATGAGCCTGGCCGCCTCTAGCGCGGCACGCGCCTCATCCTCGCCGTACTCGTCGGCGCCACACTCAGACTCTGTATAGGCGCGCTCCAGCATGGCGAGCATAAGCCTATGCCTAGAGGATATCCTGGCCGCCTCCTCATCGCCGGTCGCGCGGTAGTAGACCCCGAGGAGCTCCCGTATACCGTGAGTCTCTGGGTAGAAGCCGAGCCTAGCCACCAGCAGAGCCTTCAATGCGAGCTGGGCTGCCTGCTCGGCGTAGAACATGGCGAGGTCGTAGAAGCCGTCCCTATATGCTCGCTCCGCGTCCTCCAGGAACCTCCTCGCCCTCCGCATCAGCAGCTCGACCCTCCTCGCGTGAGGCATCCTCCCGGCACCTCGCGACAGGAACCAACTTCACTCTAAGCACGTCGCGGAACCATCTCAGCTTCTCGCCGCCAGGCCTGGCTACATGGAGGTGTATGAGGCCGGGCGGCAGCCCGAGCTCATCCTCCACCCTGAGCTGCAGCTCAACGGCATACCTCTCGCTCTCCTCGACACGACTCGACACCACGAGAACATCTATGTCGCTCGCCGCGGTGAAACGCCCCTCGACAACACTCCCCAAACACGTATACCTCGGCGTCACCCAGGACGCTGCATACAACCCTTGAAAGCCTCTCAACAACCGCACTCCAGTTCCTCAGCAGGAGGAAACGCCTATACCCGTACCTCGCGACGGCGTCTAAACCCTCCACGGCATCACCAAGCATAACCTTTCAAGAGTCCAACGCATATAACGACGAGTTGACAGACACGTCTAGATGAGGAGGTAAAGAAGGGATGACAGAATCGGCGCCAATCACAGCCGAGCAGATTGTCGAGTTGTTTCGTCGTGATGCTCGTGCTAGGCGGGAGCTGGCGGTGCTGCTGGTCTCCGAGCCTGAGGTCAGGCTCGCCATAGTCAACGCTGTGCTGCGCGAAGTCGCGACCAAGGAGGACATAGAGAAGCTCAGGAGGGAGCTTAGGGAGGAGTTTAGGAGGGAGCTGGAGGCGCTGAGACAGTATGTTGACCGTCGTTTTGAGAGGCTTGAGGCTGAGGTTAGGGAGCTTAACAGGAGGTTGTGGTGGGTGGTTGGGACTCTTATCGTAGGATGGCTCGCGGTTGTGATAGAGCAGCTACTGCTATACCTGGTCGCCAGGTAGGCTGGTTGGCGGCTGGCGTGGCTTGCTACGAGGGTGTTTAAAGGGGCTTGTGGCTGGGCGGCTCTGGGGTTTAGGGTTTGAAGACGAGGCGTGACGAGTATTGCGAGAAGACTCGGGGTCAGAAGCTGGACCTGCCTCTCGGCGAGGGCTACGAGGTGGAGGTTGAGTGCGACTGGTATAACAAGGTGATTAGGAGGAGGGAGCTCGACCTCCTGATAAGGCACATCGGGAAGCCTACCCCGAAGAGGCTCGACCTCCGGCAGGCGGTCGCCCAGAAGTTCGGGGTGGACTTGTCGAGGGTGTATGTGAGGAGCCTCCGCACCGAGTACGGCTGGGGCGTTACCCACGCCGAGGTACACATCTACGACGACCCGGAGAGGGCTAGGAGCTTCGAGCCCCTGTACATCAGGGTGAGGAACGCTACGCCGGAGGAGTTGGAGGAGATGCAGAAGAGGGGCGAGCTGCAGTAGCGGCTGGAGGTGAGGCCGTGTGGCGAAGAAGGAGCTGAAGCTCTACGTGCACAGGCTCTACGAGTATAGCTACGAGAAGTTTGAGAAGGGGGAGAGGCCCTTCATAAAACCGAAGAACAAGAAGTGCCCCAGGTGCGGCAGCTTCATGGCCTTCCACAAGTGGCCGGTTCCACGCTGGCACTGCGGCAAATGCGGCCACACTGAGTTCGTCAAGGGCTAGCGTCTTGGACCCCCGCGACCTCTTCTACATCAAGCCCAGCGTCTACATCTCCTCCTACTGCTACTCCATCCTCCGCCTAGAGCCCTGGACCACCTGCAGCATAGGCTGCCCCTACTGCTACGCCAGGTGGTACCGGGGGCCGCACGGCCAACCCAGGCCGCAGTTCATCGTGGCTAGGCTCTTCGAGAAGCTCGCCCGGAGGCTCTCCAGGGCTAGACCCCCGCCGCCCTACTTCCGGCTAGCCACGCTCTCCGAGCCCCTCCAGGACCCCGAGCCGCAGCTCCGCCTCTCCTACCGGCTCGCCTCTACAGCCCTCCGCCACGAGACACCAGTCATAATCAACACCAAGCTCCCCTCTAGGCTGTTGAGAGAAGACTGGCTGAGCCTCCTGGGCGAGATGGCCGACCGGCGCCTCGTGCTCGTCCAGGTGTCGCTCAGCACCCTCGGCGATTCATCGCTCATCCTCGAGCCTGGCGCCGAGCCCCCCGCCGCGAGGCTGGAGGCCGTCGAGCAGCTCTCCAGTCACCGCATACCGGTGGCTGTGCGCCTACAGCCCCTCATACCCGGCTTCGAAGAGGAGCATATCCGGGCGGCCATAGAGGCTTCCTCGAGGGGCGCGGTCCTCGCCATAGGGGAGCCCATACGCCTCTCGCCACGAGACGTCGAGCAGCTGGAGAAGCTGCTGGGCGTAGAGTGGAGAGGCTGGGAGCACTACGAGCTGCACAGGGTGGAGGGAAGGAGCGGCCTCCTACACCCCCCGCTAGAATGGAGGCTCGAGATGCACAGGGCTCTGGCCGCCGCGATGGAGGCGCTGGGCAGACCCTACCACGCGTGCAAGGACGGCCTCACCCTCCACCGGCTCCCCGGGGACTGCTGCGGCTTCACCACGATAGGCGGCTATACCGCCCTCCGCCCAACCCTCCACGAGGCACTCCTCTATAGGAGGGAGCACGGCGAATGGCCACCCGGCGTCAAGAAGCTCTGCGGCTACACGGAGACACTCTCAAACCTCTACGTCTGCGGAGAGAAGCTCGACGAGTACCCATCTCTAATCGCGAGGGCCTACAGGCTCCACGAGAGGAGGCTGGAGCGTATACTACGCGCGTTGAGAGAACAGAGAGACCCTGCGTACAGGAAGCTCGTGGAACCTGAGCACCTCTACAACCCCAGGTAGCGGCGAACCCGCCGCCCCCAGAAGCGCATCACCGGGGGCGGCTCCCAGCTCTAGCCTTCCTCAGGCTGAGCGTCACCCGGGCATAGTGGCTCAGGTCCCACGAGCCATACTTGTTGTGCAGCACGTACCTCTCCCTGGCAAGCCTCTCGAGAAACTCGAGTATCATACCTTCAACCACGCCGCCCCTGTCGACCAGCACCTCGTATCCCAGCGCAAGCCCCGAGAGGAAGCCACCAGGCACAAGATTCTCCCTGAAACCCTCCAAGTCGAAAACGTGGACGTCAAACTCTTGCCACGGGGCGGCTCTACGCAGCCTCCTTACAATCTCGTGCTCGAGCTCCAGCTTCTCCCTCAAACCAACCCTCCCCTCAACCACCACGAGTATGTCGACGTCCCTCCCTCGACCCATGTACACCGTGCTCCCGAAGACCACGACGCCCACAATCCTCTCCCCGAGCACCTCCCGGGCGACGCGCAACACCAGCTCATACAATCCCCTTCTCTCTGAGATACCTCTCTGCAATCCGGAGGACCCTCTCCGCCCTACCGATAGCCTCCCTTGCCGTATCAGCATCTATAAACTCGTCAGGGGACACGACGCGCCCCCTCAGGAGGAACAGGTACCTGCTCCTCGTGTAGTACTCGGTGAACCACCCTAGAGAGTCCACCACCTCCTCGAACTCCGGCCTCCACTCGCCCTCAAAGACGCGGACGAACACCGAGGCGAGCCTCGGCCCATGGTTGTAGACATACTCCCTCCTAGCCTCAATCATAGCCTCGACGGCCTTCTCTACACACTGCTGGGCGTGGAAGACGGCCTCCGGGTAGTCACCCTCCCGGAACGCCCTACGGGCACGCTCAAGGTCCCTGACAGCCTCCCTGTAAAACCTGCGGGCGAACTCCTCGTAGAAACCCATGCACCCGGCCCGCCAGCGGTACCGAGGAGCCTAGAGACAAGTGTGCTACGTGTCCATCGATAGCGGCGCTGTCAAGCCTCGCGACCAGCTCGCCTAGGCCATCGGAAAATACCCGCTATTCACAACGGCGCCTAGCCCGCCTCAAGGCGCTTAAGCTCCCTCTTTACAGCTTCGAGGGCTTTATCGTGTCCATCCGTCCAGATGCCTGCCTCAGCCAGCTGTTGCTTGAGATGCTCTACAAGCCTTACAAGCTCTTTAAGGAGAATACGAGTAGCTGCTGCAGCCTCACCCCTACTAGTATATTTTGACAACGTTGCATCTGGGTCGGGGCCGTTATACTGGTAGTCGTGGAGCTCAAGCGCCATTGAGGTGTAAGCGGTAAGACCGGGGTACATGTCTTCGAGCAGCTCGGCGAGTCGTATAAGCTTAGTGGTAGGGATCCTGGGTACACCCTTCTCCTCCAGCCATCTCTTCTCCTCTTCGCTCCTCAGCTTCTCCTTCACCTTGTCAAGCTCGAGGGCGAGTATTGCGCCGGTGAGGGCCCTCCAGGCTTGGAAGGCCTTGCCAGCTGCGTTCCTCGTGTAGCCTTCGCCTAGGAACCATAGTGCGAGTAGAGCCTCGCCGAGAGCCTCGAGGATGCGGGCCGAGGCGTAGCCCAGCCTATCACGCCTGGGTTTGGGGAGAGGCCTCTCGAGGCCCTCTACGACACGCTTGGCCTCCAGCATATCACCCGGGTGGGCTAGGAGGTTCGCCCCCTCTTCGCTTCACCTGTACAGCGCGTACGCCAGAGCCCTACCGGCCCATATCGCCAGGAAGCCTAGTCCAAGGTTGAGAGCCGCGTTGGCGAGCGCGTAGAGGGGCGAGAGCTCGGTGTAGAGTTCGAACGTCTCATAGGCGAAGGTGGAGAAGGTTGTGAGGCTCCCGCAGAAGCCGGTGGCGAGCAGCAGCCTCTGCTCCCTGGTGAACACCTCTGCGAGCAGCGACGAGTACGCTATGAACGATAGTATGAAGCTCCCAGCCACGTTGACGATCAGCGTACCCCATGGTATCTCGGTGCCGGGCACAAGCTTCGAGACGAGATAGCGGGTCACAGCGCCTAGCATACCCCCCAACGCGACCAACAGTATATCGTAGAGCAGGTCCTTCACTGCATGGCTAAACGGAGACATGTGCACCGCCAGCACCCAGGCGCCGACCGGAGGTCAAAAAAGAAGACTGACACGATAATCACGATGATAACGTGACAATCGTGTAGTATTCTTGGGCGTACGTGTCGCTGCACCGGCTTCAGCCCGCTCTGCGGCCAAGGCGCCGCGTCTACAGCCCCGCCCGACGAGCCGCCTACCGTTAGAACGGCTGGCGGGGTTGCCTTGATGCATGCGGCTCTACCCTCTAAGGCGGGTTGGACTCTTATTTGACGGTTTGACCATCATCTCCTGCAGGGTGACCAGGGTGGGTATCGTTGCCGAGACGAGGGTTGGGAGGAAGAGAGTGGTTGTGATACCCAAGGCTGTCGCGGAGGCCGTAGGGCTGGTTGAGGGGCAACGGATTAGGATACGGGCCGAGGACGGCCGGATAATAATCGAGCCGGTTCGAGACGCGCTCTGGCTCGCCCTGCACGGGAGGAGGATAGGCTACATACCCGCGGAGGACGTGGAGGAGGAGAGCCTCCGTGAGCAGGAGAAGCTCGCGTCTACTACTTGACACCTCCTTCCTCCTACCAGTATTGGGCTTCGAAACCTCGCAGAGGGTTATGAAGGCGCTGCCCAAGCTAGCCGGCCACGAGCTGTACTACAGCGAAATCAGCCTGCTGGAAGCCCTCTGGAAGATAGTCAAGGTCCTTAAGAGCAGACCAGCGGAGGACATCGAGAGGGTCATAGAGGGCGTCCGAGCAATCCGGGATAGCATGCTACATGCCCCTGTAACCGCCGAGGCTGTAGAACAAGCCATACGCATGTACCTAATGGGCCACAGGGACATGGTGGACAACCTCCTATACTCGATAGCCCTGGCGAACAACCTGACGCTGCTAACCATAGACGATACCCTAGTCGACTTCATCCACAGACATAAGCTCCCAGAAGAGCACGTAATCACACCCGAGGAGCTCTAGCATCTAAACCCCGAGGCTCTAGAAGTATAGCAACTCTCGCCCCTCCCCGAAACCGATGCCGGATAGGCTGCTAGCACCAATGCTACGCTCGCAGCATACCGCCGTCAAGCAGACCCGATACACACTATCACGCGCGACTCGGAGGACACTCCACTCTCCGCCATGATACTCCCCGCCTCCACCGGTAGCGCTATCTCTCCGATCCCCACTCACGTGCAGAACGGTAGGGCGGTATGCCCGTTGTCAGGCACGGGGAGGGCCCTGTAACCTGGAAGAGGCTGCGTATCTACATAGGCGAGTCCGACCACTACAAGGGCAAACCCCTCTACCTCTACCTCCTAGAGCAGTTCAGGAAGCTCGGTGTGAGGGGGGCCACGGTCTTCAGGGGTATAGCGGGCTACGGCTCCCACAGCGTACTCCACCTACCCCACATCCTCCGCCTATCCGAGGACATGCCGATAGTAATCGAGGTTATCGACGAAGAAGAGAACATCAAGAAGGCGCTCGAGGTTGTCAGGGAGGCAGTGAAGGAGGGCCTGGTGACAATCGAGGACGTACAAGTCTGCTTCTATGCGCATAGGGAGGTGTGCAAGGAGCGAGAGGAGAAGGAAAAACGATAACGCGTTCATAAAAATCGCTAGAGTGTTTTTCAGCTTGTAACCTCCATCCAGGCGTAGAGCGCAGCCGCCAGGTCCAGCGCCGCCAGCCTCACTGGAGCCACCACACCGGGCCTCGGCGCAGCAACGAATACCGCGGCACCCCTACCGCTCGGCAGTATAACCGCTCCACCCGCCCAGCCTCCAGGCGGCACACCGAGGCTGCTCCACGTTAGGCCTGCCGGTGGCGTATCGTTGTACCAGAGGCCCTGCGCATACTGGTAGAACAGCGTAGACCTAGACACGACCGAATAGTTGCCGGTGAATATCCTCGGAGCCCACCAGAGCCTCGTCCTCGCCAACGCAGTGATGCCTAGCTCCTGGATGCCCACCGTGTAGTTGTCGAGGCTATACTGGCCCCCTGCTCCGTTATACGTGAAGCCGCCAGTGTAGACGAAGATGTAGCTGACGTCAACCTGCTGCGTCTGGTTCAGCAGCCTCGTGACCATCTTGGCTAG
>WAOO01000073.1 GCA_015521195.1 Pyrolobus sp.
AGGGGGCTCCCGGGCGGCGCGGAGAGGGTCGCGGTGATAGGCGGTGGCGTGGCGGGGGTGGAGCTTGGGGATGCGCTCGCCCTCCTAGGGCTCCGGGTCACCGTCTACGAGGCTATGGATAGGCTGCTTCCAGGCCTCTCTAGGCAAGCCTCCCGCCTAGCCTCGAGGATACTGCGGAGCCACGGTGTAGCCGTCGAGGCCGGTAGGCGCGTCGAGAGGGTATCGTGTAGGGGCGGCCGCGTCGAGGTCTGCACGGAGGGAGGGAGGTGCAGCCAGTTCGACGCAGCGGTAGTAGCGCTGGGTAGGCGGCCTAGGAGAGACGCCCTGCCCTGGCTCCGCGGCGAGCCGGAGAGGGATGAGAGGATGAGGCTCGTGTCCAACCCGCGCGTCTACCTCGCGGGGGACGCCGCTGGGCCACCCTTCCTGGCCCACCGCGCCATAGCAGAGTCCCTGACCGTCGCGGCGGACGTGCTCAGGGTCGACTGGTGGAGGGTGCCTCGCATACCCCCGACGGTCGTCTACACGACCCCCGAGATAGTCGAGGTGGGGGAGCTGGAGGGCTGCTCGAGGAGGGTGAGGCACCCCTGGGGCTACGCGACCCCAGTCCGGATAGAGGGTATACAGGCCGGCCTCGCCTACGCAGAGGCGTGTATCGACGCCGACGGCAGGGTGAAGGGAGTGCTGCTGGCCGGCCCGGGAGTCTCGAACGTTGCTGGCGAGGCTGCACTGCTCGTCGAGAAGGGGCTGAGGGCTGAGGATGCGGCGACCGTGATACACCCGCACCCCACGAGCAGCGAGGCGCTGCTAGAGACGCTCCTCGAGGCGCTAGGCCTGGGCTTCAACCGTGCACGTTGAGTATGCTCGCCAGCCTCTCCGCGAGCCCACCCTCCTCGACCCTATCGAGCGCCACTAGCCTCCTCCACTCTCCACTCCCCCTGCGGTACGCGACATAGAAGCCCCTGGAGTGCGAGGCGAGCGTAGCGTCTGCCAACCCAAGCTCCCTGCACACCATGAGGGCGTGGTAAGCCTCCCCGCTCAACAGCTCCTCTCTACTCGGTGGTGAGAGGAGGCGGCGCAGCAACCCCCTCCTCCTAAACCCCCTGTACACCTCGAGGGCATCCCTGCAGGCACCCCTAAGCCTATCGAAGAGGGCCTCCGGGGTCAACGACGCCCTCAGCACCGGCAGGCCTCCGGGGTCGCGGCGGCAGGAGCCGGGGGGATAGAGCAGCGCGACTACACGGAAGCCTATGGTCAGGAGCCCGGCCAGCCCCGCGTCGGCACAGAGGCTCCTACCGTTAAACTCGAGCATGTAGGCCTCGGAGGCGAACTCGGGCAACACGCCCCCTACTCCACCCCGCCGAACACCCTAGCGTACACAGAGTATAATACGAGGATGAAGCCTATGAGGGATAACGCGGCCGCCGGTATCGAGAGGAGCGCGTAGGGCTGCACAACCCTCCAGCCCTCCACCCTGACACACACCTCGCACGAGCCATTGACCCCGCTCACATTGACGTATGCGACCCCGTGGAGCGTGACGCTGCCGCCCGGGGGGACGAGGCGCCCCTCGACGAGCAACGGCGAGGAACCCTCATTAGACACGGTCACGTTCACGCCCTGTGCGAGCGGGACGCCCTCCCACAGCGTGTAGACCGGAAGCCTGCCGCAGTGGGCGAAGCAGCCCCTACCCTCCCAGCGTGTCAGCCTGGTGCTGGCGGCGAGAAACGCCAGCAGCAGGGCGGCCACGAGCACCGCGACCCCCGCAAGGCCGAGTAGAAGCGGCCTCAACGCCGTCCACCGGCCCACGCTAAAACCACAAGCTATTCTTTTAACCCTCGATTTTCAACTCCAGCCGCGAAAGAGGTGCCGCGACGTGACGCGCCGCACGCTCCTACCCATACTCGCCATTCTCCTCGCCGCGGCCGTCCTGGCAACGCCCCTCGCAGCAGCGCAGACCGAGCACGGCCCAGCGACCGACAAGATAATCTTCATCAGGGTGCCGCGCGATAAGGCCGTAGAGGCGCTGCTAACCGGCAAGATAGACGTCTACCTCTTCGGGCTTAGACCTGCACAGGCAGCCCAGCTCATCGGCAACCCGAAGGTGAAGCTCTACACCGCGCCAAGCGGCATAGTGGACATAATCCTCAACCCCGCGCCAGTCGAGATAGTCGAGCTCAAGGGCGTCTATAACAAGACCGAGGCTGCCAAGCTCCTAGGCCTGCCGCCCGTCGCGATATCCTACATCAAGGCGAACAAGACCAAGGGCACCACCTACCTCGAGCTCTGCGTCAAGGCGAAGACCCTGCCGCCGGACGCCAAGGTGATACGCGAGGCGAAGATAGACATCAACCCGTTCTGCTTCCGCCAGATACGCTTCGCGATGAACTACCTCATCGACAGGAGCTACATTGTCAACCAGATATACAGGGGCTTCGCCTACCCGATGTACATCCCCTATAGCCCAGCAGACCCCATCTACGTCTACCTGGTTGACATTGTAGCCAGGTACAAGTTCGGCTACAACCCGCAGCTGGCGCAGAAGATAGTCTCAAGGATACTCACCGAGGTCGGCGCAGTCAAGAAGAATGGCATCTGGTACTACAACGGCAAGCCGATAACAATCATCGGCATCATTAGAGTCGAGGACGAGAGGCGCATAATCGGCGACATGTTCGCCCATGCGCTCGAGAGCCTAGGCTTCCAGGTGACCCCGCTGCACCTCACCTTCGGCGAGGCCATCCCGAAGGTCTACTTCACCGACCCGATGGACTTCCAGTGGAGCTTCTACACCGAGGGCTGGGGCAAGGGCGGCATCAGCAAGTGGGACCCGTGGACACTCACCCAGTTCGCAGCACCATGGTTCGGCTGGATGCCGGGCTGGGGTGAGCCGAGCTACTGGAACTACAAGAACGAGACGATAGACAAGCTGACGAAGGCCGCCGCGCTCGGCAAGTTCAAGTCTAAGGAGGAGTTCATCAAGGACATCCGCGAGGCCACCCTACTCGCCCTGCAGGAGTCCGTGAGGATATGGGTCGCGACCGTCGACACCATCTACCCGGCGAACGCCAAGCTGCAGGGCATCACTCTAGACCTGGGCGCTGGCCTGAGGCCGCCCTACAACGGCCGCTCCTGGTACATACCCGGCAAGGATACGATAGTGGTTGGCCACAACTGGGTCTGGACCTCGGCGACCATCTGGAACCCGATAGGCGGCTTCCAGGACGTCTACAGCGTGGACCCCGCCCTCCTAACCTACGACCCGCTGATCTGGAACAACCCGTTCAACGGCGAGCCCATGCCGTTCCGCGCGACGTACACTGTGAAGACCGCCGGGCCTAACGGCTACCTACCGGTCCCCAAGGACGCCGTCTGGTGGGACGCCGTTCACGACAGGTGGGTGCCTGCCTACGAGCTCGGCAGGACCAAGGCCAAGAGCGTCGTCATCTTCGACTTCTCCAAGATAATCGGCACCAAGTTCCACGACGGCAGCACCATCACCTGGGGCGACATACTCGCCGCCATCGTTGAGAACCTAGAGGTGACCTATGACCCCGTCAAATCCAAGCTTGAGTCCGCCATCGCCTCCAGCAACAAGCCGATACTCGACAAGATAGTGGCTATCAGGATACTGCCGGACCAGAAGAAGATAGAGGTGTACCTCAACTACTGGCACTTCGACCCCAACTACATCGCAGACTATGCGGTTAACGTGCTAGGCAATGGTATGTACCTGCCGGCGCCCATCTGGGCGATGATGGACTACCTGGCGTTCACCGCGAAGAAATACGCCTACGGTGAGACCCGCAGCGAGGCCCAGAAGATACCGCAGCTCAGCCTTGTCGAGCCGGAGCAGATACCCGACTTCAAGAAGACGCTCGAGAAGCTAATGGACATGTACAACGAGTATAAGAACTGGTTCATCGTCAACGGCGTCAACTATCTGCCGGAGAGCACCTGGAAGGATGAGATCGAGAAGGCGCTCAAGTGGATAGACGAGTATAACAATGCGTGGATTAGCGACGGCCCCTACAAGCTGGTGCTCTTCGACAAGAACGCCCAGAAGCTGGTGCTAGAGGCGTTCCGCGACCCGACCTACCCGTTCGGCCCGATGAAGTGGGCTCTCGGCAAGCCGATAATGACTAAGATTGTGAGGGTGCTGACGCCCGTCGTCTCTCCAGGCGAGCCCGCCAAGGTGACTGTGGAGGTTAAGGGCGAGCCGCCGCTCCACGTCATCTACCTTATCAGGGACCCGACGACCGGCAGGATAATCGCGCAGGGCAAGGCGAAGCCGACGCCCGCCGGCACCTTCGTCATCAACCTGCCGGCCAACGTGACCAGCAGGATGGCGGAGTACTCGGCTTACGAGCTGATAGTCATCGCGTACAGCGACAAGGTCGCACTGCCGGATGAGAAGGATGTGACGCTACAGACCGGCGCCGCCATCGCGAAGAGGCTAGGCGAGCTACAGAAGGCTATCACCAAGCAGGTTGAGCAGAGGCTGAGCCAGGTGCAGAAGAGGCTGCAGGAGATACAGAAGGGCTTCGAGCAGAGGCTGTCGCAGCTACAGCAGCAGCTGCAGGCCCAGCTGGAGCAGAGGCTGGGCAAGCTGGGTAAGGAGCTTGCCTCGACGCTGCGCGAGCTGCTGACCAGCATGACCAAGCAGGTGACGCAGGCCTACACTGAGAGCACGCAGACGCTGCTCAGCCAGCTGCGTCAGGTGATAACCCAGTCCACGCAGAGCACTGCCCAGAGTATAACCAGCCTGGCTAGCGAGGTGAAGAGCGTCAAGTCCAGCGTGGATACGCTAACGGCTAGCATAACAAGCATAACCGGCAGCCTCAGGAGCATCAAGAGCGACATAAGCCAGCTGAGGAGCGAGCTGAACAGCATCAAGTCCAGCGTAGGCACCGCGGTGGCCCTCAGCGGCGTTGCGGCCGGCGCGGCGGTCATAGCGCTGATACTCGCCGGTATCGCGGCATTCCGCAGGCCAAGCTAAGCCAAAGCGTTATAATCGTCCCACGCCATCCAAGTTCTAGTTTTTTAAAGCTCCGCGCGTCTCCTCGCCCACGGTGCGTTGAAGAGTGCGCGCTGGCCGCCTTGCCGTCGTGTTGGCGAGGCGCGCCGTCTTCCTAGGGATATCCCTCGTTATCGTCGTCCTCCTGACCGCAGTTATCATCGGTGCTACGGGTTACGACAAGCAGATATGGGAGGCTGTTATCAACGCGCAGCTCCGCGCTTACCAGATGAGGCTCCAGAGGGCTGGCTATGCGGGTGTGGAGCTCAACAAGATACTCCAGGAGTATAAGGAGAGGCTCATCAAGCTCTATGGGCTTGATAAGCCCTGGTGGGAGCGTGTCTTCCCGCTTGCCATTAGGACTCTGATGCTCGACCTTGGTGTGACGCTGAAGAGGGAGATTGCGACTATAGCGGGGCTGCAGTACCCGGCTCCCGTTGGCGCGGTTATACTGGCGGTGTTGCCGCGCACGATTGTCATGCTTACCGTCGCGGAGTTGATATGCGCCGCGATAGCATTGGCCTTGGCGCCCCTGATAGCGTATAAGCGTGGCTCGCTCCTCGACAAGGCCGTCCTAGGCTACGCGGCCCTCTTCCACGCTGTGCCGGTCTGGTGGCTGGCCATGGTTGCAATCTACGTCTTCGGCTTCCAGTTGGGCATAGCGCCCACCGACTACCGCGGCGTTATAGACGCTATCAACAACTTCTGGAGGAACCCGCCCGTCGAGCTGGTTAAGCTCCTCTACTACGCCTATCTCCCGATACTCGTGGTTACAATAGCCCTTCTCGGCTCCTGGCTATACTCTATCAGGGCGATGGCGATTAGGGTGGTCAGCGAGGACTACGTCACGACGGCGAAGGCTAAGGGGCTGCCGGATAGGCTGATAGCGAGGAGGTACATCCTCCGCGTCATAGCGGCGCCCGTCGCGACCTACGTTATACTCGCGTTGGCCGGCAGCCTAGGCGGCTATATCATCACAGAGGCTGTCTTCGACTGGCCCGGCATGGGCACCCTCTACTACGTCTCTATAATACTGGGTGACGTCCCCACGCTCTTCGGGCTCATATATGTCACGACACTCGTCTACGTGATAGCCCGTTTCATACTCGAGGTTCTCCAGGTCATCCTCGACCCGAGGATAAGCTACTAGGGGGTGGTGTAGGGTGAAGGGGGTCCTCTACGAGCTGCTCCACGATAAGATGGGTGTAGCCGGCCTCGCTATACTAGCGTTCCTGGTCGTCATGTCGGTTTATGCCGCTGTAGCCCTGCCGCCGAACTTCCCGAAGATATGGAATAATCCACAGGCTTGGGCCAGGTACCCGAAGCTTGTGCCGCCGAGCTGGGCCAGCATCTTCGGCTACAAGGTCGTACCGCAGTACGACGTTTACAACTCGACGCCGGACGTCAAGCTGTATCCCCTGACGGCCGCACAGGTGTTCACCTTCACCTATAGGCTCGAGGTCGACGCGTTCCCGTCGTCACAGCCGGGCATCCTAGTCTACACCTATGGCTACACGCCGTTCAACGTGTCGTATGGCGGTAGGAGTGTGCCGGCCAGACCCTCGATAAACGTGACTGTAGTGAGGCCGGACGGCGAGGTTGTGACCATCGCGACGGGCATCAGCCTCAACGTCACGGTCAACGCCGCGACTGTGGCCTCTGAGCTTGCCAGCCTCTGGGAGAGGGATTATGGCGTGAACGCCAGCATCGTCGGGGTGATACAGCAGACGCCTATACGCGCGTTGTTCGGCAAGCCTGTGGTAGAAGGGGGCTCTGTGAAGATAGTGCCCTTGAGGGGCGTCTACAAGTTCATAGTGCGTATCGACTATTTCGCCCCCGGTGTGCCGCCGAGGCTGGTCTGGCTCACCCTGAACGCTGGAGGCGTGGGTGTGAAGTCCGTAGAGCTTGTGGTCTCGGGCAACGCGTATGGCCTAAGCGGCACTGACCTCGTAGGCCACGACCTGGCGCTGGGTCTCCTCTACGGCTTCCCGGTGGCGCTCCTCGTAGGCATCTTCACCGCCGCTGCGGCCGTCGCCATAGGCCTGATCGTCGGCATTATCAGCGGCTATTACGGTGGGTGGGTTGACGAGGCTGTACAGAGGCTCATCGACGTTATGGCGAATATACCTATACTCCCGATACTCGTGCTGGTAGGCTACGTAGTCCAATACCTCTACCAGAACCCGTGGACGAGACTCTTCATCATACTGGGCGTGCTTGTGCTCTTCTCGTGGGGCGGCATGGCGATAGTGATTAGGTCGATGACGCTCAGCATCCGTGCGGAGCCCTACATAGAGACCGCCAGGGCTATCGGGGCGAGTAACAGGAGGATTATCTTCAGGTACATACTGCCGCAGATTGTGCCATACGCGTTCGCAAGCATGGTGTTCAGCGTACCCTCCGCGATACTCACCGAGGCCGGCCTCGAGATACTCGGCATACACATTGGTCTACCCGGCTGGGGGAGCATACTCTCCAGCGCAGAGATGAACAGGGGTGTGGCGTTCGCAGCCTGGTGGTGGGTGTTCCCGCCGGGCATACTACTCGCCGTGACGTCGCTCGCCTTCGTCCTGCTCGGCATCGCCCTAGAGACGATAGTGGAGCCGAGGCTTAGAGCCGGGCGATAGCCCCGCCTCTTTTTTAAAACACTCTGCCTCTCGTCACCCTCCTCAACGCGCCCCGGAGCATTCTGGGTGCCTCCGCGGCCCTCTGGGCCAGCCGGGCGGCTACGAGGCGCAGGTCTGGGTCTAGGAGTAGGGCTGCGTATATGGGTGCTAGGAGGGGGAGGCCGGCGGCTAGCTTCTCGAGGGCTGTGATGAATCTCGGGGCGAGTGTATCCGGGTAGAGCGTGTGGGTGTAGTATGCGGTTGCGAGGGCTGCGGCTATGCTGGCGGAGCCGTACCCGGCTATCCTCTCGACGCCCTCCGCGTACCTGGATGCCGTTACGAGTGAGACTCCGTAACCCGCTATCAGCGTGGATATCAGGGCTGCTATCCGGTCGGGGTATAGGGTTAGGGTGATCGGCGTGGCTGCTAGGAGCCCCGTTAGCACTGCGAGCCTTTCGATGGTGTATCCGCGGAGGCGTGGCGTCTCGCTGGTCTCCCTGCCGTAGGCCGATGTGTACATCTGGGCGTATAGGGCTGTGAGCTGCAGGGGGGCTAGCACCGCCGACGCTATGATGACGTATGCCGCGGCTGTCCGGGCATAGTGGGGGTTGAGGAGCGATACCGTGAGTAGCGGGTGGCCTGCGAGGTAGCCTAGGATAGGGGCTGCTGCGAGAAGCAGGACCTTGTACATCCTTGAAGCGCTTCTAGTGTCGCCGGTCTTGACTATGAATGGTAGCGTATGGGAGGCCGCCTGTCTTCCAACCTCGACTATTATCGAGGGGGCCAGCACCGCTATCGAGTATACCGCTATGAGGCTGGGGCCGATGATGCTAGACGCTACTATCATGTTGAGGCCGGAGAGGAGCATGAGCATGGCGCTTAGGAGGGGTATCCTCACCCTGCTCCAGCTGAGCAGGTCGAGCCTCGGCCTGCCGACCCCCACCTCCCTCGCGACAAGCAGGACTAGGACTGCGGTTGCCACAGCCTGGGCGGCGGCCACGCCCGGCGAAGAGAAGCCCAGCATGTAGACGAGGATTATCACCAGCGCGGCGAACACGAGCCTATAGAGTATCCTTAGAAGCTCGCTCCGGACATAACGGTACGCTGTATAGACCCCCACCAGGCTGAGGGCCATGCCGCCCGCCGCCGCGTAGACGGCGTACAGGGCTGCCAGTCTGAGCGGAGCCCCGGCGGCAAGGATGAGGCCGAGGCCTATGGCGTAGTAGATTGGCGTGAAGAGGAGGAGGGTTGAGGTGAACTCGGCTACGCCCTGCGCGTCTGCAGCCCTCCGGTACCAGTAGTCGAAGAGGAGTATGAACGCCCTAACTGCCAGCGTCGAGCGTTTCGCGGCGACCGAGTAGACGCCGTAGTCCAGCTGCGGCAGCCTCCTCGCAATGATAATCGACGCGGCGGAGCTCACCAGCAGGTAGAGCGCTGCGAGGATGAGTCTCGCGAAGCCCGCCGCCAGTACACCCATACCCCTCCCCCACCGTGAAGCCATCGACGCCAACCTCGACGCTCCATCACCCTCTATATCCTATCCCGGCGTGCGCCCGCCCAGCCTACACGAGAGCAGCTCTTAAAGAGGCATACCGGTGGTATCATACCTGGGGTATGATACCCTGGGTATCGATGCTTCGCTGGCAGGCCCTAGGGTTGTGGTGGAGAGGCCTTGGCTCGAGGCTTTCCTCGGGAGGAGGGGCGGTAGGCTGCTCTACGGTAGGAGGAAGACTGGGAAGACTTTCTACGCGAGGAGGGTGCTGCGCGACTACCAGTACTTCATAGTGAGGAGGGGCGGGGCTATCTACGAGCCGAGCAGCGGCCTCGAGGTGGACGCGAGGGTCTTTATACGCCTCTGTAGGGGCGGAGGCGGCGTCATCATAGACGAGTTTCACCGGGCGGACCCGACCCTCTTCGACGCGCTCCACGCCGGCGAGTGCGGCGACGACGTGGTACTGATAACCTCGACGCTCCACTACTACCGGAGGTTCGTCGAGGAGCCGGAGGCGCCGTTGAAAGGCCTCTTCGCCTCCCGGAGGGTAGGGCTACTGACGCCCCTGGAGCTCCTGAACGCCGAGTGGGGGCGGCTGGAGGAGGAGCCTAGGAGGCTGGTCGAGCTCCTAGTCTTCTACCAGGAGCCCACCCTGATAGGGAGGAGTATAGGCGACATCATAGCCTCTGGGCTGGAGTATGCGAGGGGCCTCCTCGGCGAGGTGCTGCTCGAGGAGGATAGGCGGTATACGCTGCGGTTCGACGCTATAATGGAGGCTATAGCGGCGGGGCGCACCAGGCTCACGGAGATCGCGAACTATCTCTACTCCCGCGGCCTGATAGACAAGCCTTCCACAGGCCACGTCACCAAGTACCTCGAGTTGATGACACAGATGGGGCTGCTCGAGAGGCTCGAGGTGTGGGGTAGGGGGAGGGGCAGCGTGTATAGGCACGTGTCGCCCCTCACCGACATAGCCTACTACCTACAGGCGAGGTACGAGTTCTACGAGGTGCCGGCTAGCCTCGAGTATGGTGTTAGAGCCGCCTGGAGCCGCATACCCCTCCTCGTCGAGGTTTTCGCAGAGAGGCTCCTCTCCACCCTCTACGCGGCGAAGCCGGTCAAGATACTGGAGCCGGAGGTCGACGTGGCGCTGGTCAGGAACAGGAGGCTGGTGCTCACAGCCGAGGTCAAGTGGGTGTCGAGGCTGGACCGGAGGGACGTAGCCCGGATAGAGGCTAAGCTCTCCAGCCTGGAGGCCGAGAGGACGCTCCTCATAGTCCCGGATGCGAGCATAGTGCCCGAGACGGGGCTTGAGGTGTGGGACGCGGAGAGGATGCTCAGGGAGGCTAGGGCCGCCAGGAGCCTCCTCGAGAGCCTCTAGGGGAGGGAGACCCTGCCGCCCGTAGCCAGGTACCTGTACGCCGAGCCCAGCTCCTTCTTCAACAAGTGTTGGGCGAAGGGCCCGGTACAATGCAGCCCCGCTACGAGCCTCAGGCCCCTCTCCCTCAACACCCTGGCTACCTCCGCGACCCTCTCGTCGCCCACGCCCAGCAGGTGCA
>WAOO01000074.1 GCA_015521195.1 Pyrolobus sp.
TCGAGAACCTGCGCCCAGTATACGAGCAGATGGAGCAGCTCGGGATAAAGGATGTCGAGCTTGGCCCCGAGCTGACCGGGAAGAGGACACAGGTCGGCGACGTCGAAGAGATTATAGCGATTTGCCGCGAGTTTGACCGTTGCAGGCCGGTGGTCGACTGGGCTCATCTACACGCCCGGTATCGTGGCGAGCACGTGAAGACCGTAGACCAGGTGCTGAAGGTCATAGAGACCATCGAGAGGGAGCTAGGGTCGCGTGCGGTAAACCCGCTCCACACGCACTTCTCCAGGATAGAGTATGGTGAGGGGGGAGAACGAGAGCATCGCACGCTAGACGAGACGCAATACGGCCCCGAGTTTAGAGTAGTGTGCGAGGCCTATAAGCAGGCGGGGATAAAGGCAGTGATTATCTCGGAGTCGCCGATACTCGAGCAGGACGCGTTAAAGATGAAGAAGATGTGCTGCGAGGAGCTCAAATACTGCTAGCAGAGTCCTCAACACCTACACGCCTAGACTGCGGCTGCTGCACTGGGGGTTGGCTTGTAGCGTATGGCGGGGTAGGCTGGTGAGCCGCGTATAGCGTGTTTTGCTGCAGGTGCCGCGGGGCAGGCGGGACGGCTGGAGCAGCCTGTGCATATGGTGGTTGTAGCGGGTTGCCCGGTGGGGCCTGCTGCCATACATACACGTACTGGGGTAATGGTGGCTGTGCGTACATCTGTGCGGGTTGCACTGCCGGGGGCTGCCTGGGCTGCTGCACGGTCATCGGCGGCTGATACGCGATATACGCGTTGCCTCCGAAGGCACGCTGGTATTCGGCCCTTATGTCCTCTCTCAGCAGGTGCAGGTACACCTGCGTCGTCTTGATGTCGCGGTGTCCTAGCAGCCTCTGCACGGCAGGCAGGCTCATACCTCTGCGCAACGCCTCAGTGGCGAACGTGTGGCGCAGAACGTGGGGTCTCACCCTCTCCTCGGGGATGCCCGCCCTCCTTGCCAGGCTCTTTAGGCGCTTGTAGAGTGTCGAGTAGCTGATGCCCAGGAGTCTATCGTCTGGGCCCAGCTCTGGGTGCTCCTCGAGCCATTTTGCGAGCGCGGCGGCTGTAAGCTCGCCGAAGAACACTACGCGCTCCTCACCGTACTTGGCGTTGCGCACCCTAATCTCGCGCCTCTGGAAGTCTATATCGCGGAGTCGCAGAGCCAATGCCTCCTGGGCGCGCAGCCCGGTCTCGAGGAGCAGGGCGAGTATGAGGATGTCGAGGGTGTCGCGCGCGGCCTGCAGCAGTCTAAGCACCTCCTCCTCGCTGAGCGCTTCCACCTCGCGTCCCCGGGGCTTAGCGACTATAGGCACCTTCACCTTCAACCCCAGCCATTCGAAGAAGGAGCGGAGGAACAACGTATAGTAGTGCAGTGTTGTCTGCCTCAACCTCCTCTCCTCGAAGGGGTCTAGGCGCCTCCTCCGGTTGCGGCGTTTACGCGGGAAGCCGTTCCTAAGCCTATCAGCCCTCCACCGCAGCACATCCTCCTGTGTAACCTCGCGTAGCGGCTTGCCGCCTATGAAGTCTAGGAAGTCTCTGATAGCAGCCCTGTAAGCCTTCACGGTCTTCTCGTTGGCGCCTGCCGCTCTAAGCGCGTCGAGGAACAACTCTAGTATCTCGTCGTTGTCCCTCTCTAGTATCCCTGGGGGAGGAGGGTCAAGCTCAAACTTCACCATGAGGGCACTCCCATGTAACCAGTTTCAAGCATCCGCTATGATGCGTGAAGGTTCCTGGTAACCCTGGTGTATGACCAGCCTAGCCCCTCGGACTGGTAAACGTTTAACCGCTTTCGTATCGGCGCGTTCTGCTCCGGTGGCGTGGCGGCTAAGAGGTAGGGGGTTTTGGCGAGCCGCCGTTATAGCTACAATCCATTGGAGCCTCTAGAGGAGTTCGTGTTCCGCAAGAGATTCGCAATCCACCCTCTACCGTACTACCTCGGCTACGTGTGGTTTGTCGCCGCTATAACGCTCCTAGTTCCCGCGGTCTACGGGCTCATCTTTGAGAAGCCGGGCAGTGAGGGGTTCCGCGTTGCCAGCGATATGTTCGAGTTTGGCGTGTTGTTCGTGGCGCTCGGGTATGTCACAACAAGGCTCTTCATGCCCACCAGGAGGCTTAAGCGCGACGAGGCCCTCCTCCTAGTGGTGCTCACCTGGATAATAATACCGCTTCTGGTCGCCTGGCCCGTGGCGCAGACGCTCCGCATACCCTTCGTCGACGCCTGGTTCGAATCGGTATCCGGGTTTACCACTACAGGCTTATCGATGTTCACTGGGAACGTCGACCCAGCTTTCCACGTCTACGTGCCCAGCGTAGAACAGTTACCCAAGACGGTCTTACTCTGGAGGAGCTTCATCCAGTGGATAGGCGGCATAGGCATCGTCGTAGTAGCCGTTACGATAATAGCCCGGCCTGGCGGCGCAGCCCGGCTCCTCTATCTTGCAGAGGGCCGCTCTGAGAGGATAGAGCCGTCGGTTGTAGCCACTGCAAAGAGAATGCTCCTAGTCTACATTATAGTCACGATAGTCGATATAATCGCGTTCCACATCGCGGGTATGAACTGGTTTGACGCGGTAAACCATGCGATGGCCGGCATCTCGACCGGCGGCTTCTCGACGAAGAACAACAACATAGCCGAGTATAACAACGTCTATATAGATGCCGCTGCATGCTTCTCCATGATAACAGGTGCAATCAGCTTCTCCGACTGGTACAACCTGATAGTAAAGGGTCGCGTGAGGCGCTTCCTCCAGAGCCCGGAGTTCCAAGCCCTCATGGCGCTACTGGCTCTAGGCTCCGGTGCAGCGGTGGTCATACTGCTGAGATATGGGTACAGCCTCTATAAGGCCATTCGCTACGGCGTCTTCGACATAGTCACCACGCTTACAACGACCGGCTTTGAGAACTCGCCCCTCACAAACCTACCGCCAGTCTTCAAGGGGCTTCTCGTTACGTTCTCGCTGATAGGCGGCTCGGCCTTCTCGACGACAGGTGGTATAAAGCTGCTTAGGCTGATAATCGCCGTCAAGGCGTTGCAATGGGAGGCGGAGAGCGCTTCGGCGCCACGCGGCTATATCCCTAGGAGGAGGCTCGCCTGGATAATCCTGGACGATGATATGGTGCGTTCGGCGCTTGTACTCATATTCGCATTCTCGGTTACGGAGGTGATAGGGACGCTCATAGCCGCCATGTTCCTGCCGCCGAAGTGGAGCTTCGCAGACATAGCGTTGGAGACTGCAAGCGCTCTGGGCAACGTCGGTATAAGCGTCGGGATAACCAGCGCGGCGATGCCCCTCGCCGTCAAAATACTATACATAGTGTTGATGTTACTAGGGAGGCTCGAGATACTACCCTACATCTTCGCCGCCCACCTCCTATACTCGAGGCTGGTAGGATGGGTGAGAGCGCGGAGAGGAACAGAGCTGCTGGAGATGCCGGTCCACCTCCCAGCGAGGGCCTCAGCGAGGCGACGGTAGTATCTAGGCTCATACGCCTACTCTCGAGCAACTGGAGGTGTGACGCCCTACCGCCGGGCGACGACGCGTCGTGCGAGAAGCTCCCAGATGGTAGCTACCTGCTCCTCAAGATAGACGGTTACTCGTTTAGGCGCTCGCTTTTACCCTGGATGAGCCTCTACCATCTAGGCTGGAAGGCTACAGTCGCTACAGCCAGCGACCTGGTAGCAAAGGGTGGGCGGCCGCAAGCATTCCTAGTGAGTATAGGCGTGCATCCCCGTCGTAAGGTAGAGGAGGTAGAGGAGCTGGTAAGAGGCGTCTATGACGCGGCTGTCTCGATGGGGGCCTGGCTAGCGGGAGGCGACACCAACGGCGCCGATAGAGAGGAGTGGATAGATGTGGCGGGCTTTGCGGTTACAAAGAAGCCTATCGGTGCAAAGGCCGACCAGTGTATAGCCGTCTATACCACCGTCGGACGCTACGGGCTAACTGGTCTCGCCTTCCACATCTATGCTCGCGGGGCGTATGACGAGATTAGAGGGTATCCTGAAGCCTACCGTGCAACCACGCAGCCAGAACCTAGGCTCGAGTTCCTCCTGCTCGCAGAGGAGATGCGGGATTGCATAACGTGGGCTAGTGACGTGAGCGACGGGCTGATACCGACGCTCGAACGCCTCTCGATGCTCACGGGTGAGCCGGTCTGTCTGGAGAGACTCCCACCTATACACCCTGAGGCTGAAGCGTATGCACGTCGCGTCGGTCTAGACGCTGAGAGCCTGGTATTGAGGGGTGGTGAGGAGTACGAGATAGTGTTTGGTGTTAAACGCGCGTGTATAACCGAAATTGAAAAAACTGCCTACAGACTCGGGCTGCGCATAGCTCGGATAGGTAGTGCTGGTGCACAGTGCTGTAGTTCTGATACATCAACTGCTGTTATAGATACACGGGTGCATTTATACTTAAAAACGAGGCTGAGCCCCGCATATACACGATGGGATCAGCTTAGGGGATGGACATGAGCGTGAGCGTCGAATCTGGCGATAGGATAAAGATTAGGCGTGTGCAGAGGCTAGGAACCTCTAGCCTTGTTGTGACGCTGCCGAAGGAGTGGGTTAGGAGGGTTGGCCTGAAGCCCGGCGACAGGGTGTTGGTTGTCGTCGAGGGTTCTACGGTGAGGATTGTCCCGCAGCAGTTGGCGGAGGAGGCCCTGAGGAGCGTTGAGCTGGATGCGGGTGAGCTCGGCGTCCCGGTCTCCAGGCTCATCTCCTGCGCGTATGTCTCCAGGATAGACCAGTTGAGGCTGCGGAACGTCTCCTGGGAGGCCGGGCTCGAGGCCAGGAGCGCTGCTTCGCGCTTAGCGGGGGTTGATGTTGCGAGCGGGCCGGGGTACGTGGAGA
>WAOO01000075.1 GCA_015521195.1 Pyrolobus sp.
CATCTACATGGTGCCCCCAAGGTGCCTAAACTGCGGCTACGTCTTCACAGACCTCGACAAGCCCAGGAAGCCCAGCAGATGCCCGAGATGCAAGAGCGAGAGGATAGAGGAGCCCAAGTTCTACATAGACGTGGCGTGAGTGTCACACCGGCCTAGCCGGACCCCCGCACATCCAGGGGCAAAGAGCCCCAGTCGCGGGGGGTCCCGGGCCCGCCGCGAACCGGAACCGAGAGAAACCCATATAACCGCTATGCCCGACGACCACCGGTAATGGAGCGCTGCGGGGGTGCCCGAGCCAGGTCAAAGGGGGCGGGCTGAGGACCCGCTGGCGTAGGCCTGCGTGGGTTCAAATCCCACCCCCCGCACCACACTTCTAAGACCAGTTCTCCATGTGTATGCTAAAGACGCAAATGATGTAAAACATGCTAAATATGGTTTGCGAAGCGTCTTAGACTAGGGTGGATGACGATAGGCGTCTATATCTGCGTGCACGCGGCGGAGGCTTCGCCGCCAGAGCATATAGGCAGAGTGTTAAACAGTCAGGTCAATAGATTATTGCGTGAAATTCAGGATAAGGGTGGAAGAGTTGTTGACGTCAAGCTGACGACGGTTCTCGACCCCACTAGGCTTAGGCTTTACGCGACAGTCCTAATCGTGTATGAGGCTGGGGAGCCGCTATGTTAGAGAAATAGGCCTCCTTCTGTCTGTTCGTTTTGGTCTTCGAATTGAAGCGAGATACTCACATTGCGTTTTCGGTTGGTCTAGTACTGCTCTTCGGCGGCTTGATTAACGCGGATTCGACGGCGTTGGGTGTAGCGGTGGCTGTGACGGTTCTCGTCAATGTTTTTGTCGATATGGTTGGGCATGAGCGGCGGGGTGGGTATGTCACCAGGAGCGCGTGGAGCCATAGCATAGCCTTTGTTAGCATCGTTTCGCTCGCCCTAACGGCGTTGCTTTGTTATGCGCTTGGCTTGGGAGGATGGCAGCCGTATATGCTCTCGCTCCTAGGCGGCTTATCGCATCTTGTGCTCGACGCGCTTACGCCTGCTGGTGTGGCGCCGTTCTGGCCGTTCTCGTCGAGGAGGCTGCGCGGCCCCATACGGTATGATGACCGCGTGGCCAACGTGTCTCTACAGCTTCTAGGTGTCCTGATGGTTATCGCCGGGCTGCTCCATTATGCGAGATGATGGCCTCTACAGCCTGTGGCGTGTATCGTATCTCGCGGATGGCGCATAGCCTCCTGTGTATGCACGTGACGCCAGCTTCTATGAGCCCGCTCCACGCTAGTATCGCCGAGCCGCCCGCGAGTATAGCTCCCGCCACATCCTCGTCGACCCGGTCGCCCACGTGTATAAGCGCCTCTACCCCCACCCCGAGGGCTTCGGCCGCCTTCCGGAAGGCGCAGGGGGAGGGCTTAGAGCAGCCAATCTCATCTGCGAAGAGAATAGCGTCAAAGAGCCTCGAGAGCCCCGCCTCTTCGAGGAGCCTGCGGGTCAGGCTACCGGGCCAGAAGAGCACGTTGCCCAGCACAGCGGTCTTAAGGCCGAGGCTCCTAACACCCCTGACAGCCTCCTCGGCGCCCTGGAGGGTAAGGACCGGGGCGGCGGAGAGGAGGGCCTCCTCAACAACCCTCCTGAAGGTTTCGAGCCTGACCCCGAGCCTAGACGCTACTATCTCCGCGCCCCTCTCCGAGTCGCTCCAGCCCTCCCTCCTCCTGGCCTCCCTAGCTTCTCTCGCAGCAGCCCTCAGCGCGTTGAGCGCCTCCCCGGGTGTGGCGCCAGTGATCCTGGAGAGCCTCTCGGCGATAGCCGCGTATGCCTTCCGCAGGTCGAGGAGGGTGCCCCACACGTCGAACGATACTCCGTGCTCCACGATAGGCTCCTAGCACGCGGGTGGCGGTGGGGGGCTTACCGGTTGGCGGCGGACGGCTGAGCCACGACCCCCCGCTCACACGCCCGAGGCTCCTCGGGCGTCGCGGGGGCGCCGTTTTACCCCGAGTACTCGAGGAGGGTATAGGCTTACATCTCGTAGACGATTATCCGGTCGGTGTATTCGACGACAGTCCCCACTATGTAGCCGTGCTCGTCGTAGAGCGGCGTGAGTCTCTTAGCCCTACGGTGGGCTACTGCCACGTACACCGCGTTCACTATGTCCACTATGCCCGCCGCCACGTTGACTAGAAGCGCGGTGTAGGCGGGTATGCTCAGAACCCGGCTGCTCGTGGCTATGAGGTAGAGCGGGATGTCGAGGAGCTGTGGCGCCAGGGCGACCAGGGCGAACTGGCGGGGCGTCATAGCGTCGTAGTCTAGCACGAGGAGTGCGAGATAGTTGACGATTCGTAGCCTGACCCCATTGACGTGTAGGAGTAGCGCGGCTAGCACATGGAGGAGTTCGTGGAGAAAAGCTGTGATTATGGCGTACGAAGCGGCCGCGAGGATAACCCTACAGTTCAGCACTCCCCCGGGCGCGGCGGAGAGGAGAGCATAGGCAACCAGAGGTGCTAAGAGAACCTGCAGGTAGATGCCGTTAGCCCTCCTCACGATAGCCTCCACGACGCCCTACACCTCCCGGGGCGGCGGTGAACCCTGGGGCGGAAGTTGGTCATCACCGTGGTATATCAGCGCTGGAACGCCCGGGCATCCCGCCATACGGAGCCCGTTGAAAAACAACCCCCTAAGACCATCGCCCTTCAGCGAAAAGGCTCGAACCCGTCACGCCGATAACCCGACGCGCTGGCGGCGAGAGTAGCAGGAGGTGGCCGCCCTGAGTGTATCGATTCGCATCCCTAGGGTGCTCTACGAGGAGGCGGTTAAGAGGGGCGTAGACGTCGAATCCAGGATAGTCGAGCTGTCGGCCCGAGAGCTCAACCTTGACCCTCGTGTCGAGGCGCAAGCCCGCCTTGAGCTGGCAGAGCGGCTTGTAGCCGAGGCCGAGAATCTCCTCGAGAAGAAGAGAGACGCTGTACAGGCGAGCGAGAAGCTGTACAGGGCAGCGGAGGAGTCGATTAAGGCTGCAGCCGAGGCCCTTGAGGCACGAAAGAAGGGCAGGTGGACGCTGAGGCTACTTGACAACGCGGCTGCACGCCTAGCCCAACTAGTCGACACAAGGATATATGACGACTGGGACCACGCCTACTTCCTGCACGTAGAGGGCTTCCACGAGGCTAGGTTAGGCCCCGAGCAAGTCAAGAGG
>WAOO01000076.1 GCA_015521195.1 Pyrolobus sp.
AGATACGCCTCGAGCACTAGGGGGTGTTTGCAGAGCTTCTCAACGTATCTCCTGAAGGCCTCCTCCCATTTTACCGGTCTCCACGCCATTCTGCTATAGAATAGTCTACGGGTCTGCAGTCTCCTCCACCCATTCTATGATGCGTTTCGCCTGCATTATGCATCTCTCTCCACGCCCCCTGTCATACACTATGGGCTTTCTGCCCGGGTAGCGTGCCATCGTGTAATGCGGTGATAACGCGTCTCCGTACACCCTGAGCTCCTGTGGCACCATGACGCCCGCCGCTTCGAGAGCCTCCATGAGTTCTACGAGGTCGTGGGTATAGGGGTGGCTTCCTGTCAACGCGACCAGCAGCGCCTTGAGGTAGAGTTCGGCAGCCTGCTGCGCCTCGAAGCAGGCGAGCAGTGCCTCCCCAGCCTATAGTTCCTCTCGGCCTCCTCTAGGAATACGCTGCCCTTCTCAACCCACTCCTCGGGGAGCCTCACTTTCAACGTCAACCGTCTCTCCAAGAGCGTCCTAAGCCCGAGGGGCTATTCGGCCTCGACTCGCAGCCAGGGCCTCCTCACCGGTCGGCGAAGGCGTAGCTCGTCACCGGCCAACCGTTACAACCCCCGAGGACCGCTTTACCTCAACGGCACCCGGGTCGACCGGGGCGAATGCCCCAAGGGATGAAAACCCGGCGATGGCGACGGCCGCACCACCCAGCCTCCTCTCTTACACCCTACCTCCGGGCGACGCGCAACCATCTGCTCAGCTTGGTCGTATGAACCAGGGTATTATACTCTGGAGTTTAATACCCTAGGTTCTACAACCGCCTGGAGCAGCGTTGCTGTTCGTCGACCGCGAGGCGGAGCTCCAGGTTCTGGAGGAGGCTTACAGGTCGGGCAGGCCGGAGCTCATAGTGGTCTACGGGAGGCGTAGGCTCGGGAAGACGTTCCTCGTACAGAGGTTCCTGAGGGGGCGCCGCGGGCTCTACATGGTGGCGAATTATTCGGAGAGGGGGCTCGCACTGCTAGACATGTCTCGTCAGGTTAGCCTCGAGCTAGGTATTCGTGCGCGTTTCGAGTGGCTGACAGACCTCCTCCTCATGGCCGCCAAGCTTCTCCAACCTAGACCCCTCATAGTGATAGACGAGTTTCAGAGGCTCGCGGATACTGGTTTGCTTGGAGAGCTTCAGAGCTTCTGGGACCAGTGGAGCCACGAGCTTAACCCGATGATAATCCTGGTTGGTAGCGGCGTCGGCGTGGTCGAAAGGGTTGCGTTGAGCTACAACTCGCCGATATATGGGCGTGTGACTAGAGTGTTGAGGCTCGCCGGGTTCGGGTATCGAGAGGCACGCGTGTTTATGGATGGGTGGCTCCCCGAGGACAGGGTTAGGGGGTACTCGGTCTTCGGCGGCACCCCCTACTACCTGAGCCTCATCGACGACCACGAGACGCTCGAGGATAACATTTTGAGGCTCGTGCTCGAACCCGGCGCCCCCCTTCACGAAGAGCCTCTCGTCATACTCTGGGCTGAGACCCGAGAGCCAGACCGCTATATGGCGATACTAGAGGCTATAGCGTCCGGCGCCTCGAGGCTCACCGAGATATCCTCGTACACCGGTATACCGAGGGAGCAGCTGCCGAAGTACCTCGCGGTCCTCGAGAACGGCCTTGGGCTCGTGGAGCGGGTCTACCCTCTCGGCATGGAGGGTAAACCTAGGTATGCGCGGTACAGTATCTCAGACCTATTCTTCGACTTCTGGTTCTCCCTGGTGAAGCCCAACCTACCGCTCATAGAGCGAGACCCCCGCTCGATGCTACCCAGGCTCATGGAGGCTGTGGAGATGAGGGCAGGCAAAGCCTGGGAGCTCATAGCCAAAGAGCATATGCTGCTACTGCGGAAGCGCGGCGAGATACACTTCGATAGGATAGGTGGATGGTGGTGGAAGGGCACAGAGATAGACCTAGTGGCTGTCGACGAGGGCTCCTCTACAGTCTACTTCGTGGAGTGCAAATGGGGCGAAGCCGACAACCATACGGTGGCCCGTCTCCGCGCCAAAGCCGAAGCGTTCCCCTGGAGAAGGGGCAGACGCAAAGAGCGCTTCATAATATACGCGAGGAGGGTTAAGAGGCTGCAAAACGAACCCAACACCACAATCTATACGCTGGAGGACGTCGAGAAGGACTTTGACCAGGATAAGCCCATGGTGGAAAACCTCTAGGTCACATGCCTTAGCCTTCGCACACCACCCTGACACTGCTTGCACGCGCCGAGACCAGGACTAGGGGGCCTGGCGCAACGCCACACCTAACGCTAAAGGAGCTTGCAGTAACCCTGACAGGCTGCACCCTAGCCCCCCTAGAGCCCAACACGAGGCTCAGGGTCGAAGAGGACGCATCTACAACAATCCTAGCACTCTTTGGCGCCGAGACGCGGGCTCTAACAGTGCTGGCGGTGGCCTCCAGCACCATACTCTCCGTTATAGTGGCGTTAAGCCGAGCCGTAGATGCAACCAGACGCGCCTGCAGCCGCCCAACAGTGACATCCTCCAAGACGACGCTCCCCGCGTCAACGTTCAAACTGAGGTTGGCGACGCGCCCAGGGACGCCTATCACTACGCGCATACCCCAGCAGAACGGATTGAAGAGGTACCGCGCCGATGGCTCGACGACCAGCACGCCCTTGTCCATCCCTACGCGGATACGGCATAGGGGCGAATCGTAGACTGTAACGCCGCGACCCGGCTCGACGCTTATAGAGACGCTCCTGGATACTATAACCAGGTTGCCAGACGTTAGCGTGACGTTAAACCTGCGGGCCTCCAGCGCCAGGCTAAGCGGATGCGGAGCTAGGAGGACAGCTAGGAGCACAGACGCCAGTCCTAGAACGGCTAATGCGGCCAAAGCGAGCTTGCCATAGAAGCTTGCCACAGTCCAACACCTCCCGTCAGGACTCAAGGCTTTTGCGCAACGCCTCTATCGACTCGCGGAGCCTTCTAACCTCCTCTAGAAGCATCGCCTCTACATCCCGACTAACACTGCTCAACCTGCTCCTTTCGTTCAACCACTCTCTAACCACCCTAGCCCAGACGCTGACAGCCACAACCCACGCCACGAAGAAGAACACTACACCCTCCAAGCCAGCAGCCAACTCCGCCGCCACAGTAGCAGCAGTAAGGCCGATAAACACCGCAGCAGTAACCAGTATGAAAGCCCTATCAATCTCTCTAGTCTCCCTCTCCACCCTCACCACCCCCACACTCCCTGACAAGCTGCGCAATCGCCTCCGGCGAGAGGGTCACCGTGCCACGCCACCTCAACCTGTAGTACCTCCTCGCCACAGCCCTCCCAGACTCCACCACGACCCGAGACTCGACTACACCGGCAGACTCCAACTTCCTCAAGTGAACCTTCGCAAGAGCCCTCGAGACGCCAAGAGCCTCTGCAATCTCCGCCAGATACATCTCCCCACGCTCCCACAGCAGCGCAACAATCCTCAACCTCAGAGGATGCCCCAGCGCATCCAAAAGCCTCGCAACACCTTCCAGAGAGCAACCCACAGACCACCCCACACCATAGTATAACAACTGCACACGCGTAACTAAAAGCTTACACGTAAGTTCTCAATCAACGTTTTAACGCAGAGTAATGTAAAGTATAGTACTGAGTTACAATTTAGAAGGCAAAATCAAAGATACGCAATATTCATAAAATTATATCGCAACATTAAGGTAGACGGTTCTATTGTTGCACGCTATGTAGCTACCCGCAGCTGTAGCAATTACAACTGCACCTAATCGCCACAGTTGAAGCTAGCGGTTGAGGTGTAGGAGTATCTCTATTATCGCGAGGGCTGCCATTATCGCCGCTGGTATGTAGACTGGCTTGAAGGGTCTCTTGAGCCTCCTAAGCTCCTCCTCTGCGAGCCTCCGTAGCCTCTCCTCCCTTTCCCTCCGCTCATCCTGGCGGCACACTTCAGCCATCAGCCCACCACCTCCAGCTGTACAAGCTCCCTGATTATGCCTAGTGCTTCCCGTTCCTCCTCGCCTGCTATCCAGGCGAAGATGATCGCTAGCGCTTGCGACGCCGCCGAGGAGACCATGTCGCCTCTTAGAGCCACCGCTATACCGGCGCCTATAGAGGCGGGGGCAGCCGCCTCAGCACTACGCCAGCCGCCAACAGCACCGCCAACCCCAGCAGCCTACAGGGTGAAGATAAGGAGATGGAGGCTATCTCTTCGAAAGTCTGTGCGGAGTCTCCTCCGTTAACCCTATGTGAGGAGTTGTGTGGCGGCGGGGCCCGCGTTGGTAG
>WAOO01000077.1 GCA_015521195.1 Pyrolobus sp.
AGGGTGGTCTCCCTCGAGTTCAGCCGTGAGCTGGTCGAAGAAGCGGCTAGAAACCCGCGCCTAGAGCTCATCAGGGGCGACGCGTCTAGCATGAACCTCGAGGATGTACTGAGGGGTGCAAACCTCGTAGTCATAGCTGTTCCGGGCGAGGAGGCGAGGAGGCGCATATGGGAGGCGGCGGAGAAGCTCGGGATACTCGTCAATGACGCGACGGACGCGCAGGCGACGGACGTGGTGGTCCCCTATGAGGCTACGCTCTTCGACGGGATGCTGCGAGTGGCGGTAACGAGCGAGGGTAGGAGCGGAGTCACGGCTAGACACGCTCTCCGCAAGATAGTCGAGGCCCTCGAGGGCGACGTAGAGCTCAGGACGATGATGGAGGCGCTCTGGTGGGCGAAGAGGTACATGAAGAGCGTGATACCCGACGGTAGGCTACGCTTCCCGATATACTTCGAGATAGAGAAGGACGAGGCTTTCCAAGAGGCTGTAAGGAGGGGCGACGTAGAGGCCGCCAAGAGGAGAGCGAAGGAGATCATAGATGCTCGCGCAGAGGAGCTAGGGTTCGCGGCGCGTGCGAGGAGCCTAGGCTAGTCTCACCATCCGCCTTGCACGTCTAGCGTATCTCGCGAAGCCCTCGGGGCCGGTGATATGCAGGTCTAGGGGTGTTTCCGGCGGCACCCCGGCCTCCTCCAGAGCCTCCCACAGCCTCGCCAACAGCTCGACACGCTCACCGGCCTTAGGCTCGTAGGGGAGAACCACCAGCAAGTCTATGTCGCTAAAGACGGTCAACTTGTCCTCAGCGGCGCCGCCAATGAGATACACCTGCGCGCCTGGGAGCAGCTTCTCCACCACCCGCGCAGCCTTAACAGCTATGCTCCTTCAGCGGCGGAGGAGCGGCAACCTATCGGCTGAAGATGGCTTCCTCAACCCTCCTTACCAGCCTTATAATATCCTTGGAGGCTTCTAATACGAGCCTAGCCTCCCTCTCGCTATACTCCACGGGGCCGTAAGTCGCCCTCACGTGGGCCTCCGTGAGCCACGCTAAGAGCCTCCTGTTGCGCCTAGAATACTCTGAAACCTCTCCAGCCTCCTCCTCTAACCCGTGCTCTAGGAGGGCGGAGGCGAGTACGGCTAGAAGCCATCGTACATCGTGGCCCTGACCTCCTCGCCTAGCAGCCTATAGAGCAGCGACTTCACGTACAGTTGGGCCGCGTACTCGGCCTCCCTTGCACACGTATCGTAGTCGTCCTCGTTGCACGACCTCTCAGCCCACCGTAGCGCATTGAGAGCCCTCCTCTTCAGCAGTGCCGGGTACTCGCCGCTCACCCTTACAGCCCGTTTGGAGGTAGGCTCGCCGCGGTAAACTAAACCGAGTATTACCTGGGCGCGCGGCATTTAACCATGTGCTTTAACAGTGTTTAAGCTGGGGAGGGTTGTGCCCCTGGAGCCCGGCGTGCAAGCCCCGGATTTCGAGGCGGAGGCTCACGACGGTAGCGTGGTGAGGCTCTCCGACTATAGGGGCAGGATAGTCGTCCTCTACTTCTACCCGAGGGCCTTCACCTCAGGGTGTACGAGGGAGGCCGAGAGGTTCAACCAGCTGCTAGACGAGTTCGAGAAGCACGGGGCGATTGTGATAGGCGTATCGCCCGATACCAAGGAGAGGGCCGCCAGGTTCGCGGAGAAGCTCGGCCTACGCTTCCGCCTGATACCGGACCCCGACCTGAAGATAATCAGGTTGTACAGGGTTGAGAGGAGGACTAGGAGCGGGAGGCTTGGAGCAGAGCGGGTCACGTACATCATAGGCCCGGATGGCGTGATTAAGGCAGTGTTGAGGAATGTGAGGCCAGCCGAGAAGCACGCGGACCTGGCGCTCGAGGAGGTTAAGAGGATTGCAGGGTCTCCCTCCTAGCCCTGGAGACCTTCACTGCTAGCTTTGCGAGGCCCTCCGCATCTAGAACCTCGTCGATGAGGCTAGGCTCGCCCCTCACCCCCTCTAGGGCGACGTAGCCAACCCTCCTGACCCCGAGCCTCGAGGCATACTCGGCGAAGCTGTCCACGTCTCTAGCGTCAGCCTCCCCCATCTTCACCTCATACCCCCAGTGGGCCACACCCCTCCTATCCAGCAACACCACGTCTATGTCTCGCCCATCGGGTTGGATTGAGTAGCCCCTCCTCAACCCCCTGGCTGCGGCAAGCAACTCCCCCACGTTGAACTGGAGCTCAACTCCGTAGGCTGAGCGCACCTGCTCCGGGCTGGGCGGGAGCCCCAGCTCCTCCACCTGGTCCAGCACCCGGTAGAGCAGGGCGAGTGCGGAGGAGCGGTGACGGTAGTAGACGCGCGCCCTCCTAGTCCTCCAGAGGGGCACCTTCTCCACCAGCCCTATGTCGGACAACACGTTCAGAATCCCGGTCGCCACGCCGGGCGAGTCGCTCGAGACTAGGCCCGCCTCGGCCAGCTTGGCGGCGATGTCTGACGCCCTCCAGTAGCCCTCGGCTAGCAGAGAGAGGACGGCTTCGTACACCCGCGTGAGCTGCCTCTCCTCCTCCTCGAACACCTCTCCCACGAGGCCCCGCGCCACGGGCGCAATCCTCGCAGCAGCCTCCGAGAGCTCCACCCAAGGCTCCCTGTCTAGCCTCACATGCGCTAGTATCCAGGGGTCTCTGGCTACAACAGCCCAGAGGATAGCCTCCCTGTCTCCAAGCCCCGCCTCCAGCAGAGAGGCTACAGCATCCGCGAAATCAACCAAGTCTATCCGGACGGGCTCCACCAGGCCGAGCAGGGGCGACCTCCTGTCAAACACCCTCCTCGCTATGCCGAGGCTCGAGGCGCAGAGGACCAGCCTAGCCTCAGAGCCCCCGGCCGCAGCCACCTGGAAGACATCCCAGTAGCGGCTGGGCAGCCTCTGAAACTCGTCAACAACCACAGAGCCTCCATCCCTAACCGCCTCGAAGACAACGCGGACACACTCCTCGACACTCACAAGCCTGACCCCGCCGCCACGCTCCTCAAGGATGCACGACGCGCCCGTCGAGACGGTGGCGTAGAGCTCCCAGCCGATACACCTGCGGAGCAGCCACGTCTTGCCAGTCTTCCTACGACCATAAACCAGCAGCCACCTACCCTCACCCACAAGCCTCCTCAACAGGAGGCACTCCCAACGCTCAAGGACAACTCTACTCCTAACC
>WAOO01000078.1 GCA_015521195.1 Pyrolobus sp.
CCTCGAGAACCCCTCGACGAACGCGGGGTGCATGAGGTAGTCGAGGCCCACGCCCCGGATGTACTCCCTGCAGCCCTTGGGCTCAACCCAGTCTAGGTTCTCTCCGCGCCACACAGCCCTAGGGCACTCTGGCACTCCAACCGCACCCCGCGTTCGTCGAGGGGTTCTCGAGGCTCCTCCGCGAGTATAGGCCTCCGAGGGGCCGCCTCCTCCTCTTCCTACCCTGCAGCTACGGCAAGCCATACTCCCAGAGCTTCATCCACTACATGATACGCAGGGTGCTGTGGAAGGCAGGCCTCCTCGACAAGGTGCACGAGGTTATGCTCACAAACGCGGGCGTAGTCCCACGCGAGCTCGACGAGCACTGGCCCTACGCAGCCTACGACTGGAACCCCTCCCACGAGACCCCGGAGGTCAGGGAGTGCTATAGGAGCGTGCTCCGAGACCGCGTCAGGGCATACCTCGAGGCGTTCGGGGAGTACTACCGTGGTTTCGCAGCCTACCTCCGCTGGGATAGCGACAGCTGGGCGGCGTTGAGAGACGCCGCCGAGACCCTCGGGCTCCAGGTGGAGAACCTTGCGGCGAGGGAGGTGCCCCGAGAGGAGCTGGAGGAGGTCTCGCTGGGAGGCCTCTACCAGGACCCGGACCTCATCCTCGTGACGAGGAGCTCGTTGAACCGGCTCGTCGAGGGTCTAAAGAGGCTTCTCGGTGACTAGCCCCGCACCCCGCCTTTAACCAGCCGCAGTGCTCCCACGGCAACGGTGGACCCCGTGTACAACTGTATCCTGGTCGGTTTCGATGGGAGCGAGGCGTCCAAGAGGGCTGTGGAGAGGGCCGCGGAGATAGCGGAGAAGCTCGGCGCGAAGCTGAAGATAGTTACCGTCGTCCCACCGCCCACGGTCTTCCTCGGAGAGCTCCTCCTACCCGAGGTTATACCGTCGGAGGACGTCGTGAAGGCCGTGCGGGAGGGCCTCGAGAAGCTCGCCCAGGAGATACGCGGGAAGCACGCCAGCCTCGCTGTCGAGACGGACGTGGTGGAGGGGGACCCCGCCGAGGGCCTCCTCGAGGCCGCGAAGAGCAGCGGATGCGGCCTGATAGTGGTAGGAAGGAGGGGCAGGGGGCTCGCCGAGAAGCTCCTGGGCAGCGTGTCTGCGAAGCTCGTCCAGAAGGCTAGCGGCGTAGACGTCCTGGTCGTGGAGCCTCAGAGGGGCTAGCGCAGCCTCCTACCCCCAACCCTTATGCACTCAGGAGGCACACGGGGAGCCATGTAGACGGTCTTCCCCGCCCTGTACACCGGTATACCCTTCTCTCTCAAACACCCCGTGTCGACCTCCAGCACGACGACATCCGGCCCGTGTCTCCTCCCCGTCTCGTAGGCGTCTCGAGGGTCGCTGGATAGGTGCACCATCCTCCTCTTCATTGGCAGGAGCCCCCTCTCGGCTATCGAGGGGAGGTTGCGCCGGAGCGTCCCATGGTAGAGCACCGGCGGGGGGTTCTCGACGGGCTCGTAGCGGTAGACGACGGGTATACTGTGTCCATACCTCGCCCTAATCCTGCCATCCCTCACCTCGAAACGCCCCTTAGGGTCGAGCGCCGCCAGCGCCAGGATATGCTCCCGCGTCACCCACTGATACGCCTCCCTGTTCCTCCAACACTCCCGTATACCACGCACAAGCTCGTCTATCCCAACCCAGCCCTCCTCGTCAGGCTCCAAGCAAGCCTCCCGCGGCCCATGCCTCAACAGGAACGAGACGAGCTTGGAGAGCTTAAGCCTCCTGGACCCATCCATTAGGAGCAATGCAGGCCTGCCACAGTGGACCGGCTCCTCGGTATAAGCGCCACACACCCTACACTTGTAGACGGGCTTCACCCTCCTACACACCCTCCAAGACGGCATAATCAGACGACTCCTCTATCAGCGGGGCTTCAGCCTCACCCTCCAGGAGCCAGCCTCGCGCACCCTCCTAACACTCTCCCTCAGCATAGACAAGGCCTCGTCGTGCTCGGGGCTCCAGGCGCCGCGCTCCACCAGCCTCCCCCGGAGCCCTTCAACCAGCTCCACTATCCTATCGATGATGTAGAGGGTGTCGAGCGCCGCCTCCTCCCTCCTCCTATACTTGGAGGCCTCCACGTCCGGGTCCGGGCCGTGGTACTGGTAGTCGTGAAGGTCTAGAGCCTTGTCTGTATAGGGACTATAGTCTCTATAGCCTAGCCCCTCTATGAGCTGCCCGAAAGCCTTCAACCTAGTCGTGGGTATTCTCAGCAGCCCCCTCTCCGTGAACCACCTTCTCTCATCCACACCCTCCAGCCTCTCGACTATACGGTCGTACTCGAGGGCGAGTATTGCGCCGGTGAGGGCCCTCCAGGCTTGGAAGGCCTTGCCTGCCGCGTTCCTCGTATACCCCTTCTCTAGGAAGCCCAGCGCCACCAGGGCCTCCGCCAGAGCCTCGAGGAGGCGCGCAGACGCGTAGCCGGTCAGGTCGCGCCGTGGTTTTGGAAGAGGCTTCTCCAGCGCATCTACCCTGCCACCGGTCAAGAGGTGCTGCCCGTACCATACGCGCTGCTAAAAACTCCTAATGTCGCTTGCCGCGTGTCTCTCCGGTGGCCGGCTAGGGTGGCGTTGCGGCCTTCACCGCGGTGCCTATGGCTACCTTTGCGCTGCCCATGAGGGCTATGACCACTGCCGCTACGAGGGCCGTTAGGAGCGCTGCGTGTAGGAAGCCTGCCTCCGTGAACCTCGCCGACATCTTACCAGCGACCATGCCCATGAGGAAGCTGTTTATCATAACCGATATCGAGAATATCGTCGCCGCCTTCCAGAACTCGGATGTGGTTATCTTCGGGCCGAAGGCGCCGCCAGCCTGCACCGGCGCCGCGGAGAGCGTCTGCGCGGTGAACATGAGGACCATCACCGTGGCGCCAGCGGTCAGCAGCGCTCCGAAGTACGGCATGAAGACGTAGCTGCGTATCCTCCTCTTGAGGTCCACCTCCAGCTCCGCCAGCACCGAGGTGAACCTGGCGAGCGTGTCGAGCGTAATCGGGCTGCCTCCACCCACGTCTATCGCGTCGACCAGGAACGTTAGTATCATGACGACGAACCAGTCCTTGACCTTCCTTAGCACGGCCTCCGTGCTCTTCCTGAGCGGGAAGCCCCAGGCGACCCTGGCGGCTATCTGCCTCACCACCCAGGTGAACTTGCCGTAGTCCCTGCGCGCGACGTACACGAGGCTCCTCTCGGGGGATAGGCCGGTCTTCCTCACCTCCGCGAGGTCCCTGAGGAAGCTCGCCAGGCTATGCTCCATGCCGCTGGTGCCGCGGGTCTCCGAGATGAAGGCGGCAGCGGATGGTATCGCTATCGCCTCTAGAGCGGCTAGGGTCGATACTATCGCGAGGTTGAACACCCTCCTGTTGAACTCGCCGGTGAGCATCGCGTTGAGGACGCCGGTGACGGCTGTGAGGAGCAGGAAGATGACGGCCGCGAGGGGTATGGAGGCGAGTATAACCTTCCTGGTCTTCTCGAGCTTTATGCCGGTGGGGGGCAGCACCTTGCCTATCGCCACGATTATCGCCACGGAGACGAGGGGCATGACGACGAACGAGAATAGGAAGAAGCTGGTGTACGCCTGGGCGGTTCCCGCAGTCCCCACGCCCAGGAGGCTGCCAGCCGCGAAGAAGACGTAGAAGCCTAGGGAGCCTATAACCGCGAATATGATATACGCCTCTGCGAACGCCGCAACTCTCTCCGCTATCACGCGTATGGCGTTGATGCGCGCCTCGAACATCGCGGTCGTCTTTGCCTCCAGGTAGTGTACGATGTCGCCACCCGTCCTTATCACCGAGACCCATCCGAGCATAAAGTCCTTGAACAGCCTGTTAGGGTGCCTCGACGCCACATACTCTATAGCCGAGAGGATGTCCTTGCCGAAGAACCTGACCTCCCTTATTATCCTCCTAGCCTCCTCCCTCATAGCGTGGAATACCTTCGACTCGGCTAGCTTCTCGATAATCCTGCCTATGGATACCCCTCCACGAGCCAGCGTAGTCATGTAGGTCGCTGCGAAGGGGAGCTCATACTCGACGCGCCTGGAGCGGTCGCTGGCCCTACTCTGGGGGTACATGATGCCCATTAGGAAGGCGTAGACGGGTATCATGCCTAGGACTAGGCCCAGGATGAGCTTGAACATCGGGGGTATCGGGAGGTAGATTATCGGGATGAGCGAGAGGAGCACCGCGACTATCGCAAGATAGGTTACGAATATCACGCGGGCCCCGTAGACCACCGGGTGTACGTTCATACCAGCCTCCGCCAGGACGCGTTCAAGTTCGAAGGCCCTCGCCAGCTTCTCGCCGAGGTCGCCGAAGGCCGCATAGGCTATCGCGTCGAACCTCTCCTCGAAGCTAATCTTCTCCCTCCCCTCCTTCCCCCTCTCCTTCTTCCTCGCAGCCCTCGCCTCCGCGCCCCGCGCTTCTACAGCCTTAGCCACCCTCCAGCCACACCCCATCCTAGGCGGGGGCCACCGGCGTATAAGCGGAGGGGCTTCGCGAGTTACAACCGGGCGGCGGTGAGGACCGCCGCGCGAGCCTACGGGGTCGGAGGGGCCGGGCCCCCACGGCCCCGTTGGCGAGTGGCGGGGTTTGCCGAGCCGCACTGTAGCATGGCGAGCAGCTCCTCTACCCTGCTCCACGGCGGCTGGGGCTGTCCCTCTAGGCTAGAGTAGCCTCTCCCCAGCCTCGTGTAGGCGTCCGCCCTGCCCACCTCGAGGCCGAGCCAGGCTGCGTGGTCGAGGCGGGAGGCGTAGCCCCTCGCGAGGGCTGCGCGCAGGAGTAGCTCCGGGTCGCGGGATTCGATTGCCTCTATGCGCCCATCCCTCCACCTGTGCACCACTATTATCCTCCCGTCGCCGGGCGCGTAGACCAGGTTGTCGCCCACCGGGTCCTCCTCGAAGGGGACCCGGGGCAGCTCCTCTGCGCGCAGGGGCTCTGGGAGGGGTTCGGGTCTACGCGGGGGCCTCTTACCCCTAGCCTCTAGGAGCGAGACGCCGAGGTCCTTCGGAGGCATCCTCCTCGGGCAGGAGCCGCACGCCATCGATAGGGCTACTGGTGCCTCTAGGGGCGCGAGCCTCGCCTTCCAGCTCTCGCCGGTGACCAGGTAGGCTGAGACGCCAGCCTCCCAGAGGAGGGCTGCTAGGAGAGCCAGAACGCCCGGAGTATCGGCGTCGAGCAGCTCGTAGACGTTGCCGAGGCCGGCCAGCATCGGGAGCCCGAGCCTAGACGCCAACCTGTAAGCCTCGAGGGAGTCTAGGAGGCCGAGGCAGGGAGGGGAGAGCAGCGGGTCGAGCAGCGGCACCAGCCCATGCTCCAGGGCCTCCTCCGCTAGCCCGGCTAGCCTCTCGACCCGCTCCCTGGGGGGAGGAAGGGGCTCCGAGAGCCCGGAGGGTATCAGGGTGACGACGGTGCCCCGGGGTAGGCTTGCGAGCAGCTCCCGGCGCCCCGGGTCCACAGAGAAGACGAGCGAGGCGCCCATATCGACAGCGTCGAGCACCACACGGTCGTTGTCCGTGTCGACCCCCCAGCAGCGGGGCAGCCTCGAAGACCCCAACACCCTCCTGGCCTCGTTCGCCTCAACCCCCCTCGGGAACCCGACTAGCACAGCGTGGGCTGGCGGAGCCCCCTTCAGCGCACCCCTAGCCGCGAAATACTCGTAGATGATGATGGCTGGCGGTGGCCTGGAGCCTATGCGCAGCCCACACCTAGCCTCGAAGACCCTCCCGCCGCTACACTCGCAGCGCAGCACCCCACCAGCCTCAAGGACAGAGCCAGGCTCGACGCTACACGGGTCGAGGCCGCGCAGCACCACCGGGAGCTGCTCCGGGTCGCGCGGCCCATAGACGACCCTCACGCGCTCCTCCACCCAGAGCCTCTCGTGGTCGACGCGGAGGCCCGGGGGCAGGATTGCCACCGAGCCCTCGGGGAGCCTAGAGATGGTCTCCTCGACGAGCCGGGGGTCTGCGAGCACAGCGACATCGACAGGGAGCACTACAACCTCGACACTGTAGCCGAGCCCCTCGAGCCTAGATGCTATGCTCCTAACCAGCCCCTCGGCAAGCCTACCCGTAACGAGGTATACGCGGCACCCGGCCAAGGGCTGCTCCCGCAGCTATGCGCCCCGCTAATAATGGTTAGAGTGGCTGGCGTCTAGCACACAGCTTAAGTCCAGGTCTGCGAGTCGTGTGACTGTATCTGCATGGAGGGTGATGGTATGAGGGCACGAATGCTCCTGCTCCTCGCACTAGCGGCGCTGATAGCGGCTATACCGGCGGCCCATGCTCAGACGATAACGCTGGCCTCGGACGGCGGTCTGGTAGCGCCCTTCACGCCAACCATAATCCATGTCAACATGACCCAGGCGCTCAACGTGACAGCCACAACCGTATACGTCGTGGTCAACGTGACGATACCACAGGGCTTCGAGCTCCTCTACATGAACGTCACCTATAACACGACCGCCGCCCAGCCCGTCGAGATCAAATGGGACCCCGCCTCCAGGAACATCACCGTGAACGTCAGCGTCACGAGCCTCCCCTACAACGACCTCAACCTGACGCTCGTCCTACTGCCCGTCTCCACCAGCGCCAGTGGGACCATCGCAGCCACCTACTACTACAACCAGTCGACCAGCTACACGGTGCTCCTCTCAGCCTCCGCGTCTCTCAGCGTGAACGCCACTGCAGTACCGGCGCCGTACAAGCCGATGGCCGAGATAAGCTACGGGTATAGCATGCTGTGCGTGACTATAGCCGGCGGTAACGAGGCATACGCGATGCTGCAGCTTCTCAACGACGTCCAGCTCTCCTATGTGAACGGCACTCTCCTCAACGACACCGTCCTCTGCGTTGCGGGCAACGAGACGCTCGCCTCCAGCATACCCCTCCTCAACATAAGCATGCCCGAGTACATCAACGCCTCCTTCGGAGCAAACACCACGACAGCCGCTCCAGCCGGTCTCGTGCTAGTCTCTCTCCCCGTCTACGACCTCGAAGCGCCGACGAGCGGCAGCCTGGAGGTTGCAGGCGTACTAGGCTCGACGACAACAATCAACTACATGGAGGTTAACGCTAGCAACGCGTTCCTAGTGGGAGGCTCCGCCAGCGAGGTCCACCTCAACGCCACCACTTACATGCTCGTCTACGGCGCTGTGGTCACCGACCTGTATCTCAACGCGACGGCGAACAACACTGAGGCTGATATACTCAGCAGCAACGTGACCGGTACACTCGAGCTGGTCAACGCGAGTGGGGTGACGGGCGCAGAGGCCTACATAGCCTTCAGCTACGTGCCCGCCAAGTACACCAGCGACACCGGGTGGGGCACCCCGACGATAGTGCTATCCGATACGAGTATACTCGGTAACGTCTACGGCAGTTCCGGCCTCCTGGCGCTCATCGGGGTCTACGGCACGCCCAGCGCCTCCTACGCTACGGTGGCCGTAACCCTGCCGCCCTCCACAGGCAGCAACACCATACTCTACAAGCTTGAACTCGGCTACGACAAGCTAGACGCGTGGTACACGGGCAACGTGACCCCAGCGGAGCTCGCCGGCATCCTCGTGAAGAGCAGCTACGCCGAGCAGACCGAGGCCTACATCTACGCGACGATACCCAGCGGCTACGTCGCATCCTACCAGGAGAACGTGACGCTCCCAAGCGCCTCGACTGTGCTCGCAGTGGCGGTCGGCACAGGCGGCGCCAGTACAAGGATGTATTGCTGCAGCGGCCCGGTCACCAGCTTCGCCGCGAACGTGTCCAGCACCAACCCGGTCATGCTGTACCTCGCCGCACCCGCCCATAAGCCGGCCATAGAGGTTGCCGGGACGAGCGTCGGCAACGAGCTCGTGGTCGTCGAGGCCGACGTTGGGCCCAGCATACTCCTGCCAGGCGCCTTCAACGTCACGCTCGAGAGCAACGCGACGGGGGCGACCCTGACCGCGGCGATGGTTAACCTGACTGGCTCCAGCCTAAGCTACACCGGCACCCCGATAGTAGTGTCGAGGCTGTACGGCGGCTCCTCCAGCGGCGTCTACAACGCGACCATCGTCGTCTACCCGCCGTCGGGCGGCGTGCTCTACGACGGGCTGAAGGTGTACTACGAGCTGCTTGTGCCCAACGAGACCACAGCCTACAACCTGACGCTCAGAGAATACTTCGTGAGCAACGCTACACCCGTCGAGATGACGCTAGAGTCCTCCACGGTATACAGCGTCTCGAGCTACGCTAGGATGATGGGCGTCTATGTGCCGACGCCGAGGGCTGCTATGCTCTACCTGCCGCTGCTGGCAGCGGTGTACAACATCACGCCGGTAAGCTATGTCGGCTATGGTGCAGCCTATGCTGGCAACTCTACGTTCACGCCGTACGGCAAGCTGCTCCTCCTGACCGACCTGCCCAAGGAGTATGCGCCTCTGATTGAGGTGAAGGTTGCGACCGCCGACGGTCGCTTCGCCCTGATAGGCGTCGGCGGCGTACGCGAGGTCAACGCGAGCATCGTCAACGTCACTGTGCCGGTGAAGACGTGCTTCATCAACGTGAAGCTCTACGCCGATAATGCCGTCGAGGTTAACTCTACCAGCGGCTACATCCCAATGGTGAAGATAGTCGGCTCCGAGGTTGAGGCTCCAGTTGTAGCTGTCAACGCCTCGACGTTCACAGTGAAAGACTCGAGCGTCTCCGGTAATGTGAGCCTAGCCGCAGAGTACGACGGCGTTGTCGTCGGCGGCAGCCTGGCGGGCAACCTCACGGTGGTCAATGGCACCGTCTACGTCTTCTACGCTAACCTCTCCGGCGTCACCAGCGTCTCGGCTGCAACGACGCAGCTGAAGGTCTACCTGCCGGTGGCCTACAGCGGCGTAGTCGCACCCTACCTAGTCGAGCCTGTGACCGTCGCGCCGCTCGCAAAGACGGTCGCATCCGCCACGGGCGCCACCAGCGCAACCGCCAAGGCCGGCCGCGTGACTGTCACCGTGGAGTTCACCACGGCGCCCACGACCCCGACGTATGTCGTGGCCGCGCAGCTGGCGCCGACCGGTGCTATGAAGCCGCCGGTTAAGGGCAGCGGCTCGATAAGCGTCGCCGACGTCGCCGTGGTCGGCGCGACGCCTAGCAAGGTCTACGTGACTCTACCCGTGGCGCCGAGCGCCTGCATAAGGTACACCGCTTCGCAGATAGCCTCCATGACCAAGTTCTACGTGTACAACGCGACCCTCGGCCAGTGGGTCGAGGTCAAGCCGGCCAGCGTGACCGTGAACACAGCCTACTGTACGGTGACCGCCGAGTTCAACGCGACCAGCACGCCGCCAGCCAGCGCCTTCACCGGCGTACCGGTAGCAGCCTTCACGCCGACACCACTGAGAGTCGTAGGCGTCAACGTCTACCCGTTCAGGTACGCCGTGGCTGCCGCCGAGTCCGCTAGGCTGGTGTACGCGGCGCTCGCAGCACTGCTAGCCACACTGCTGGCGGTCTACCTGGCGGCCAGGAGGCTCTAGAGCTAGGTATACACCCCCTCTGTTTTTTAGACCAGAGTTTCTCCCATCACGCTTCCCGCATGGGCGCGTGTCTTGCCCAGGCTCCTGGAGCTCATGGATTCCGGAGTGAAGCCGGTTATAGGCGTGGTGCACCTTCCTCCGCTCCCCGGGTCTCCCGGGTGGCGCGGGGAGAGCCTCGAGCCTATACTCGAGCGCGTAGAGGCCGATACCAGGGCGCTCCTCGAGGGTGGCGCCGAGGCGGTGATAGTGGAGAATTATGGTGATGCGCCCTACGCGGTGCGCGTCAGGGAGCCGGAGACTCTAGCCGCCTTCACCCTGGCGGCCAGGAGGGCGGTTGAGGTTGCACGCGAGTATGGCGCTCCGGTGGGCCTCTCACTGCTGAGGAACTCTGCGCCGGAAGCTGTGGCGGTCGCGGCTGTCGTTGGAGCCGAGTTCATCCGCTCGAACGCCTTCTGCGAGACGCGGGTCTCCCCGGAGGGCATCCTAGAGCCTGTGGCCAGGGAGACGCTGCTCAAAGCCAGGCTGCTCGGCTGGAGGGGCGCGATACTAGCGGATGTGGACGTCAAGCACAGCCTGGTGCTCGGCGAGGGCTACGACCCGCGCCTGGCGGCTAGAGAGGCTGTGCACCGTTGCAAGCCGGACGCCCTGATAGTCAGCGGGGCGAGGACCGGCGAGGCGCCTGAGCCCGGCTATGTGGCTGCGATACGAGAGTCTGTGCCCGGGGCTAGGCTCGTGCTCGGCTCCGGGGCTACCCCGGAGAACATCAGGCTATACTGGAGGCTGGTCGACGCCTTCATAATAGGCACGTACTTCAAGAGGGACGGCGTAACAACCAACCCCGTCGACAAGAGCCGTGTGGAGCGGCTCATGAGGCTCGTGCGCGAGCTTAGGCGGGGTTAGAGCGGGGATAATCAAACCAAGTCTAGTTATACCGGTGGGCGTGTGGCCTAGGAGATAGGCGGCGCGCCTTGAGATACGAGACCCTCGGACAGACGGGGCTCAGGGTATCGGTGATAGCTTATGGTGTCTACGGGTTGAAGAGCGGCCCCTACCAGGGGCTGACGAAGAGGGAGCTAGTCTCCCTGATAAGAGAGGCTAGGAGGCTCGGTGTCAACTTCTTCGAGACCGCCGACGTCTATGACCGTGGCGAGGCTGAGAGGATTCTCGGCGAAGCCCTGCAGGGCGAGCTGGACGAGGTTGTCGTGGCCACTAAGATAGGCTATGATTTCTACGGGTCGCCGGAGAGGCCTAGGAGGAGGTTCGACCCGGAGTACCTCCTCATGGCGGCTGAGAGGAGCTGCGAGAGGATAGGCAAGTGCCCCATAGACCTAGTCTACATGCATAACCCGCCGCTCGAGGTGCTGAGGGAGCCCACGATATACGAGGCTATGGATGCGCTCCGCGAGGAGAACCTCGCCAAGCACCTCGGAGTCTCCCTAGACCCGAGCGACCCCCAGCTCCTCGAATCCGCGAGAGAGGCGTTGAAGAGGAGGCAGACTGAGGTCATCGAGTTCGCCTATAGCATGTTGGAGCAGGAGCCGGGGAGAACCATCGCCTACGAGGCTGAGGCCAGGGGCAGGGGCGTCGTAGTGATGCTGCCGTTCGCCGGGGGCGTCCTCGACGAGAGCCTCTCGTCGGCGGAGGAGGGTGAGGCGAGGCAGTGGGAGGAGTGGTACGCTGGCGGCAAGAGGAGGAGGGGCTGGTACCGCTGGGCCTTCGTAACCTACCAGTTCATGAGGCAGCAGATACTCTCAGAGTTCACAGAGGTGCTCGAACAGAGCACCCCCGCCCAGATAGCCATAAGGTTCATCCTCTCGACGATACCCGTCGATAGTATCGTCGTCGCGGCGAGGACCAGGGAGAAGCTACGCGAGATAGTAGAGGCTGTGGAGCAGCCGAGGCTCCCGGAGAAGCTCGTCGAGAGGCTCCGCGCAGCTTACAAGCCGATGCAGGCATAAATTATACGCCAGGTGTGTACACAACCGGCGTATTATACGATGGGTGTTAGCAGGAGGTTCGTTGACCGGGAGGAGGAGCTGCGGGCCCTCGACGAGTGTTTCTCAGCCCGCCCCTGTCTCGCGGTGGTCTACGGCAGGAGGAGGGCCGGGAAGACTAGGCTCGTCCTAGAGTGGCTCGGGAGGCTCGGGGCGCCCAGCGTCTACTACCACGCGGTGCCAGCTGGCCACGAGGTCAACCTCTCGGGGCTCGCATCGAGCATCTCGCAGCAGATGGGGCTCGGGGTCTTCGAGAGGATAAGGTTCGAGACGCTAGATGTCCTCCTAGAGACACTCGCATCCATGAAACCCGACTCCATCGTGGTGATAGACGAGTTCACCTACTGGGTTAGAGGCGAGCCCCGTGTGACGGGCGAGCTGCAACGCTTCGTAGACCACACCCTCCCCTCCACCAGGATGACGCTTGTCCTCGTGGGCAGCCTTGTGGGCGTAATGATGGGCTCTGTGCTCGGCTCCGGAAGCCCCCTCTACGGCCGAGCAAGGCTAAAGATGCGCGTAGAGCCCCTCAAACCATGGTACGTCACCCTCCTGCACCCCCGGCTCGGGCTCGAGGACGCGGTGAGAGTCTACGGGTTGTTCGGAGGCATACCGTACTACCACGCGATGGTGGAGGAGGGGTGGGGGCTCCGCGAGGTGCTAGAGAGGCTCGTCGTCTCCCCCTACACGCCACTGAAAGACGAGCTCATCTTCCTCCTCCGCGACGAGTTCCAGAACCCCGCGCCCTACTACAGCATACTCGAGGCGCTCGCAGCCGGGAAGACGCGCGTCTCAGAGATATCACAGTACACGGGCATACCGGTGCAACACCTGCCCCGCTACCTCTCAACACTCGAGATGCTAGGCTTCGCCGAGAGGGTGGTACCCCTGGGCTCCAAGAGAGGCTGGTGGAGGCTACGAGACCCTATAGCCAGGACATGGTTCAGGATAGTCAAGCCCCTCCAACCCCTCATAGAGGCGGGTAGAGTCGAAGAGGCTGTCGAGAAGGCGAGGGAGCTGCTAGAGAGGATGATGGGCGAGGTTTTCGAAGAGATAGCCTACGAGTATGTCAGGTGGATGGCCTCAACGGGCCGCCTGAGGTACACGAGGCTGGGTCGGTGGGCTAGGAGAGGCACCGAGATAGACATGCTAGCCGTGGACGAGGAGGCTAGGACCGTGCACGCCTTCGAAGTCAAATGGGGCGTCATCGACGAGAGGGAAGCCGAGAGGATAGCCAGGAGGCTGGAGGCGAAGCTATCAGAGACACCCTACCGAGACTGGGAGCACAAGCTACACGTAATCACGAGGAGACTGGAAGGCGAACCACCACCGGGAGTAAAGGTCCACACGCTCAACGACATGCCCTTCAAGAGGCCATAGGAGCGGAGAACACCTTGCAAGCATCTCCTTGACATCGAGTATAGGTTATTTCTTTGATGCAGTCTCTCACCATCGGGAGCCTGGAGAGTGTATAGTGCAAAGGCATTCATTGAAAAGATAACGATAGAGAATTTCAAGAGCATCAGGCGGCTAGAGCTAAGACTGAAACCCGGCATAAACCTGCTCGTAGGCCCCAATGCAAGCGGCAAGACAAACATCTTAGAAGCCCTCTACTTCCTATGGCGTGCGGCTGTAGATGAGCCCCGCAAAACCCCCTACACTCCACACGCCCCAGACTACTGGGACCCTCTCGACTTGATATATGAGAAGAATCCCGAGAATAAAATCTCGTATGATGTTGCAATTCTCTTCTCGTTTAAAGAAGGATATGGGCATCATGCAGTGCTTGCGACACGAGTCAGCTTCCGTATCCGTCTAGGTGCCGACCCTACTATTGGCATCAAGCCCGTGGAACTTGCGATAGACTATGATGGCGATACTAGTATAGTCTTTAGGGAGGGTGAGGCGGAGCTACGCATCCGCAGGAACCTCTTCGAGACGGTGAAAGAACACATTGCTAAGGATTACCCGTTCTCTGCTGAGCTCTTGCGCGGTGCGAGGGTGGAAGACGGATACCTCACGTATACGGCGAGGGCGGAGCAGGGGGTGCGGGAACTGCCGCTGGCAGTGTTGAGGTTCCCACCTCGTGCGTCACTTTTCCCGAGGATAGTGAAAGGAGGGAGAGCTACTATAGTCTATGCGAGGTTTCTCACACCGTTTCTCGAGGACGGTACGCTACCTGTAATATACCGGCTCAAGCCTAGAGATATGCAAGTTTTTCGAGGAGCACCTGTCAGGCTAGCGCCTTCACACCGTCTGGCCATCAGTGTGTTAGAGGTTCTCGAGGTGCTCAGGGGTATATTACTTCTCAAGCACCCCGATATAGGTAAGCTTCGTGAGCCACAGCCTCTCCGTGAGACAGATAGGTTAGACGTTCGCGCTGTTAACCTGGCTCCCGTCCTCTACGCTATGCTCGGCAGGTATGGGGGGCTTCCGCCGCGGATAACAGATGCCGTGTCCGAGCTATTCCCGGGTATGAGCCTGAGACTCGAGTTGAAGTACGGGCGTGTAGCGCTCATAGCAGAGGAGGATGGGCTCGAGCTCCCGCCTCCCAACCTCCCCGATGGCCTCTTCAAGCTGCTTGCAATCCTAACCGCTGTGGAGCTTCGGCCGTCCCTTCTGCTGATAGACGAGATTGAGAATAGTATGCATCGCCGCATGATAGAGTACGTGGTCGACGTCCTCAACAGCCTAGAGATACCGGTGCTCGTTGCTACACACTCGCCGCTCGTGGTCGACCTGGTCGGGCCCGAGAGGACGCTGATTGTGACCAGGAAGCCCGGCGAGGGTACCACGGTCGAGACTGTTGGCGCCGTGGAGGAGCTTAGGCGTAGGCTTGACGAACTGGGCGTAGGCTTCAGCGACTACGTGTTCTACGCAAGGACCTAGAGGGATGGGACCTTGCTGGTGCTGGTTGAGGACTACTACGGTGTGATATTCCACCGCGAACTGTTAAAGAAGCTGCTCAGGACGCTGGGGTATGTGCGTAACATGCCGCGTGTAGACAGACTCCCCGCTAAGAAGTGCAATCCCGCTCTCGTCGACAAGGTCAAGGCTAAGCTGCTCGGGGTTGGAGCCGAGAGTCCGAAGATGGTAGTTGTGATAGACTCTGAGGGTAAGAGCCCAAGCATAGCCCGTCGCGACGTCCTCGACCACTTTATGCGCGATGATTATCTCCGCGGTAAGGTGAGGGTGGCTGTGGTTGAGCCTAGGCACGAGGCGTGGCTCTGTATAGGCCTAGGGCTTGACCCTTCTCGCTGCCGCTCTACGCCCGAGGAGCTTATAGCACGAGCCGGGAGGCTGAAGAGCTACGAGAAGCACCATCTGGCAAAGCTGGCAAGAGAGGTTGACATAGAGAGGCCGCTGCGCTGCAGCGATTTCCGCGAATACGTCTCGGCCCTAGAGTGGCTTCTGAGAGACCCATGAGGTAGACAAGTGGCAATCCCTATTCCCGTTAATTGTCAAGGCTGCACGTGGTTGGTGTGTTGCTGCCGCACGAGTGGGTCGAGAAGGCGGAGTTCTTCAGGAGGGAGGCTAAGAGGCACCTAAGGGAGGGTGTCCACTGGGCGGCCTGCTTCGAGGCGCAGCAAGCCGCCGAGCTGTACCTCAAGGCTCTCCAGGTCGCGCTTATGGGCGTCTACGAGTTTACCCACG
>WAOO01000079.1 GCA_015521195.1 Pyrolobus sp.
GCTCCGTGCCAGAGGGTCTCACGAGGAACCACCAGCCATCGCCGAACACCTTGACACCGTCTATCGTCACCATGCGGCGGCCCGCATACCTCTTCTTCACCTCCTCTACAACCTGGAGCGCCTTCTCGCGCGGCATGGGCACCTTGGTCTTAACGGCGTAGTATCTCGGCAGCCTCTCGAACAGCTGGGAGGCCGAGGCTCTCTCATGAGCCATGAGTTCGAGGAAGAGGGCCGTGGTCATCGCGCCGTCGCGGACGGGCTGGTGCAGCGGGTGCATATAGCCCCCGTTCTCCTCGAAGCCTGCAACGCCACCCTCCCTCATCAGCATCCTGGATATCACAACGCTGCCCACGGGCGTCCAGACTACATCCACGTTATAGTTCCGGAGGTACTCCTCGACGAGCACCGATGAGGAGACGCCCGTGAACACCCTCTTGGGGAGCTCCGGGTGCCTCTCGGCGACATGGGCTGCCAGGAGGGCTCCGCTCCTATCACCCCACCAGACGACGCCCCTCTCATCGATGAATATTGCGCGGTCCGCGTCACCATCATGCCCTACGCCGAGGTCCGCGTTGAGCGTCGTGACGAGCCTCGCGGTCTCCCTGAGCGTCTCCGGGGTGGGCTCCGGCTCACGGCCGGGGAAGAGGGGGTTCAGGTCGCTGTTAACCGTGTAGACCTTGACGCCCAGCTTCTGCAGCACCTTTGGAGTGGCGAGCGCCCCGACGCTGTTAGCCGCGTCGACCACAACCCGGAACCCTCTTCTCCTGATAGCCTCCGAGTCCACCATGGAGACGACGGCGTCTACATACTCGTCTATCACGTCGGGCCAGGGTCTCGCATCGTGGGTTAGGCGCGGCCAGTCTTCGAGCCGCCACCTTTCGTTGAAGAAGATGTCCTCTATCTCCCTCTCAGCCTCCCGTGGCACCTCGACGCCGTCGGCCGCGATCACCTTTATCCCGTTGTACTGCGGCGGGTTGTGACTAGCGGTCACCATGACTCCGCCGTCGAAACCGTGCCTTCTCACCGCATACTGTAGCGCCGGGGTCGGCACGTAGCCAGCCAGGTACACCTTGCACCCGGAGGCTTCGAGGCCTGCAACCACAGCGTGTAGTATCGCGTCTCCGCCCGCCCTTACATCCCTACCGACCAGGATGCGCGCCCCACTGCCAAACCAGGTTCCGATGGATAGCCCCAGCTTCAACGCAAGCTCGACCGTAAGCTCCCTGTTCACGACGCCGCGGACGCCATCTGTGCCGAATAGCCTACCCAGGGTACTGCACCCGGTCGAGATACGCGTTGACGGTCAGTAATGGGACCTCCTCTCATCGGCCTCCCGCCTCGACACGAAGGGCGCGCTCATCAACCCCGGTGCCGGAATGGCGGCTCGGGAATCCCCTCCGATACGTCATCGGCGTCCTCAGCCGCCGCTCCCAGCGGTCTCCTCACAGCCGGTTTGTATCTCGGAGGAGAGGAGGTGGATAAGCGTGAGGCTGGCGTTCCGGCGCGCAGGGAGCTCTCATCCTCACGGCGCGGGGCCCGGCGCCCCAGTCGAGCCCCTCGACTAGAGCGAGGCGGGAGGGTTAATCGAGGCTAGGCTAGTGGCACGTAGGGTTCGAGCTTGGGGACGGGCTACAGTCTCGCGGCGTGGCTGCCACTGCTCCTGCCCGTAGCCCTGGTTGCGGGGGGCGCGCTAGGAGGGTACCTCGCGGGCGCCGTGGTAGCCAAGATAGTCGTGGGGATGCTCCGCGCCAACCTCTCGAGGCTGCTGGAGGAGAGCGATGTGGGAGCCGCGCTGAGAAGAGCCGGTGTGGACGTATTCTCGGTGATAGGGGGGCTTGTCAAGGCGTTCGTCTTCTCCCTCGTCTTCCTCGCGTCGGTGGAGTACGTCGGCGGCAGGGGTGCGGCTTGGGAGATACTTAGGGACGTTGCGCTCTACCTCCCGAGGCTCGTGGGCGGCGTCGCCGTGCTCCTCCTCGGCCTCCTCTTCGCCTCCACGTTCTCAAGGTACACCGGTAGGCTCCTGAGGAGCCTGCTGAGCGGCGAGGAGAGGGTGGCGAGGCTTGTGGAGCTCCTCCTCGCGCTAAGCCTCGTCGTGGTGATGGTCACCATAGCCCTTAACCTGATGCTACTACAGGGTGACCTCTTCTACCCGCTCATGCTCGGGGTTATACTGATGGGGATAGGCGTCTACATGGGAGACGTGCTCGTAGACGAGCTTGTACGCAGCCACCCAGACTTCCAGAGCGTAGCGCCGTACGCGAAGTACACGATATACCTCGTGTTCATAACCACGGGGCTAGCCGCGATATTCGCGAGGTTCTCGACGGTAGCCTCGACAGTCTCGGTGCTAGCCTGGGGCGTGGTGGCAGCGACGGCGATACTCCTCTTCACGATACTCCGGAGGACTCCGAGGCAAGGAGGCTGAAGGGAGATACTCGCGGGTGGCAAAGGTTGCCTAGTATAGAAGGCGGCGTGGAGAAGGACTGCGGGTGGAGAACCAGCCTCAGCACATGCTTCTACAACCGCACCTCAGAGGCGCAGAGGCTGGCAAAGCTCACAGACCGGTTTCCGACGGTGGTGCTGCTCGGCCCCCGCAACGTCGGTAAGAGCGAGTTAGCAGCCTACACCCTCCTACGCGTGAAGAACGTGAATCCTATCATCGTGGATGCGAGGAGGAGGATGGTCAGGACGCTGGTAGGTGGCCGGCTTGAGCCCATCGAGAAGAGAATCGCGGATACTGTTCTACGTGTCTTGGCTGATAGGGCTGGGGTGGGTACGCTAGTCGACGTGTTGAGGGAAGCGTATGAGACGCTAAGGTCGGACCGCTACATAGTCGTTGACGAGGTGCACCTGGGTTCGAGGGACCCGGTTAGGGACCTTGAGGCTCTGGCGAAAGCCCTCCGCTTCTACCCAGAGTACCGCGGGTGGCACCTCATAGCCACGAGCAGCGAGGGCATACTCCTCGCGTCAAGGCTGGCTGACCGGCTGGACGGGTATGGTGCGCGCGCTCCTCATAGAGCCTCTCGAGAAGCGCTATATGAGGGAGTTGTACGAGGAGTACAGCCATATCCACGGTTGTAGCGTGGACTTTGAGACGTACTGGAGGCTTGTCGGGGGATTCCCAGGCTACCTCCCCGACCATTGCAGCATGGACCGCGTCGAGCTTGAGGAGTGGATTGCTGAGCGCAGGGATAGCCTGATAGCCGCGGTTGTCGAGGCGGCCAGGAGGGCAAACATGGACGTTCAACAAGCCTGTAGAGAGGTGCACCGGCTGCTCGTCGAGCAGAGCCCTATCTCGAAGCCGGTGGATGTCGTTATCGCAGAGACACTGGTGGAGCGTAACATTGCGTACCCGAAGAGCCTCCACCTGAAACCGCAGCTCAACGTGTACAGGGAGCTTGCCAGCAGGTGGGCTAAGGGTGGCTGCGTGATGCCACCCTAGACGGGCTCCGTGTTGCCGCCCTGAGCGCGGAGGTTGTTTAACTCGGAGATGGGGGTATACACGGGTGTGGCCGGTGGTCCGGGAGAAGAAGGTCGTATTGGAGGAGGGGGCGGAGGTCAGGTTCGACGAGGAGAAGGGGGAGCTCTTGGAGGTCCGTGTCTCGAGCGATGCGAGCGCAGAGGAGCTTCTCGTGAGGCTACGCGAGGGTAAGTATGACGAGGTTCTGCCGGAGAAGGTGAGGGAGAAGCTGGAGGAGAGGCTCGAGGAGGAGCTGGGCAACTACTAGGCGGGCGTCTCGCACAACCCCCTGTCGATGCTCGAGTATGAGAGGCATGCTGCCTCCTCGGGGCTCGTCATCACATACCTTATTTTCTGGAAGCCAGCTCTCCTGGCGAGACTCTCGAGCTTCGGTGAAGCCGCGTCAACCTCCGGCCAGCACTGCTCCTGGTGTAGGAGGAGCTCGCACCCGACTAGCACGTAGAGGGTGGCGCCGTCCCTGCGTAGAGCCACGACCTTCACGGCACCGGTGAGCGTCGAGTCCAGGGCGGCGGCAGCCTCGTGCACCGCGTTGCTAGGCTCGTCGGTGTGTAGCACGGCCTCGCGGAAGAGCATGTAGGGCGTGTAGCCTGTAAAGTAGCCTAGCTTCTCCAGCTCCTCGTTGAGCTCCACCGCCAGCTCGGCAACGCTGCTGGCGTGTCCGTCGCCGTGGAGGAAGCCCTCCCGATACCCCCTCATGACGGTTGCTGCGACGCTCTGGAACCAGTCGGGGCTAGTTTCGAGCACGCGGTAGAGTAGGTAGAGGAGCCTCGAGTCGAGGGGGGTTGTCAAGCCGTGGCCGAGTGCCAGGAGCCTGGCTGCGGCCTCCCTAGGGTGCATCTTCTCCGCTGCAAGCAGGAATGCTGCCGCAACTACGCCCTCGGCCCCGAAACCCTCTATGAGGAGCTTCTCGTGCTCCGACGGCATGTTCTCGTACACGAGTCTCACTATGCTGAGTATCGTCGGCGTCTTGCCCGAGGAGAGGGGGTATAGGACGGCCTCTACGCCGAGACTATTGTAGAGCTCCAGCCTAGGCTCAGCCTCGTACTCCTCCCCGACTATGATGATGCGGTCGTATACCGCCGCTCTTGGCGCCACCGGGCCGCACGCCTGCGCCACGTGGATGTTTGCCGTCAGGCTCCGCGGCTCTGGGCAGGTGTTTAACGCCACTATCTCGCAACCAGTTTCAACCGGCAGCAGGCACAGCTCCTATAACAACCACGGTGGCCCGGCTTGAAGGTCGCGGTGGGCTCCACAAACCCGGTGAAAGTAGAGGCCGTGAGGAGGGCATGGAGGCTCATAGGCGACGCTGAGATAATCCCCGTGGAGGTGGAGTCGGGGGTCTCGAGGCAGCCTAGGGGCATGGAGGAGACCTACCGGGGAGCCCTAAACCGGGCCGTGAAGGCCCGCGAGGCGGCAGCCGCCGACTACGGTGTTGGCATCGAAGCCGGGCTAGTCGAGGCTCCTACGCCAACCGGCTGGGCGGATGTACAGGTAGCAGTTGTGGTCGACTCGAGGGGGGTCGTTGGCGTCGGGTTCAGCCCGGCCTTCGAGCCCCCGAGGGTCTGGCTGGAGAGGCTATCCAGGGGCGAGGCTATGGGGGACATCGCCGAGGAGACTCTCTCGAGGAGCAGTATAGGCAGGGTGCTGGGGGTCATAGGCTACCTTACGAGGGGGATGGTGACGAGGCAGGAGCTCACATACTATGCCGTCATCATGGCGATAATCCCGCTGCTCGAGGAGAGCCTCTACCCCCGCCTAGGTTAAAAGGGGCTAGGCTCTGCACGCTGAGCCACGGGTGCGGGCATGGGCGTATACCAGGGCAACGACCTGAAGAAGCCGAGCGGCGGCAAGAAGAGGCCCCATCAGAAGGTGAAGAGGAAGTATTGGATGGGCAGGTTCCCCACCGAGACAAGGCTCGGAGACCGCGACAAGAGGCAGCTCATACGCGTAAGGGGAGGCAACTACAAGGTGAGGCTCAAGGTCGCGGCGTTCGCTAACGTTGTCGACCCGGAGACCAAGAGGGCGTTCAAGGTCCGCATCCTCAGGATACTCGAGACGCCCGACAATCCGCACCACGCGCGCCGCGGAATCATAACCAAGGGTGCTATAATCGAGACTGAGCTCGGCAAGGCCAAGGTGACCTCGAGGCCAGGCCAGGATGGTGTCATCAACGCGGTGCTCATCGAGAAGAGTGAGCGCGGCCGCCAGCTGATAGAGCAGATGGTGAGGCAGGGGTCGTCGGCCTAAAGCGTCGTCATCGCCCCCTCAGCAGAGGCCTATTCCACTCATCCCCCGGCTAGACTCGCCTCAGCCTCTCTACTCTTAACGCTCGCCCTGCTCCTCCCAAGCCCCTCGTTGATAGCGGCCGCCGTAATCCCCCCGGCCACCAGAAGCGGCGTAGCGTACGACACGGGAAGCCCCATAGTCTCCAACCCTACCAGCAGCAGGGCCAACCCCGCCGCAATCCTAGCCTCCGGCGCCCTAACCACGATGCGGACTACCCCCGCTAGCCTTGTTCCCGTGAAAGCCACCAGGGCGAGGTTGACGCCCCACCCTATCGCGCCTACAGCGAGGAACACGGGGAGTGAGGAGAGCATCTCCCGGAGCCCAGCGTAGGGCATCGCGGCCACTGCGACTGCAGCTGTGGCAGCGACAAGGGGCTCAACGGGGCATAGTATCCCGCCGCTCGCCCTCCTACCAAGGAGCGTCGCCGCTACGAGACCCGCGACTATAGCCGCGCCTAGGAGGGCACCGTAGGCGTCGAGGCGGAGGCTATACGCGAGTAGGGCGTACGCCAGGAGCGTGGCCCCGAGCCCCAGGCCGCCCAGCCTCCTGACCCTACCCGCGCACCTCGCGGCATAGTGTACCAGCATGAGCGTGTAGAGTGTGAGAGCCAGCGCCGCGTAGACCGGGGGTGGCTCCAGCAGGGCCAGGGTGGAGGCCACCACCGCTATCATTATCAGCGTATAGGGCTGGAGAGATGCGAGGTACACGCGGTACGCGTTCTCGAGCCTAGCCTTAACGCTAGGGTCGACCATGAGCTCAAACAAGCCTATCATCGCTATCACCAGGCCGACCGGCACGGCGATGACGTGGAGGACCCGAGGTAACAGCAGCCTGCTCAACGCCGCCGAGAGCATCGACGAGTAGAGGGCGGCGGCCACGCCAGCCGGGAGCAGCATGGCAGCAACACGGTGGACCGGCTCCCTCGTGTTGAGCGAGACTATCCACGAGGCGGGCCCGCTCACGAAGAACAAGCCGACGAACACGAGCATGAGGGGGTTCGAGAGGCTCAGTATGCCCCTCAGGTGGAGGGCTACCAGGCTAAAGTCGAGGAAGGCCAGCGTCGACAGCAGCACCAATAGGGTCGAACGTAACGCGACCACCTCCTTGGACTAGAGGAGACCAACCTCCACTAGTATATATGCGGAGCTGCAGACTCAATGCCCGCTCCGAGGGTACAAATGTGGGATTGGGTCCCACAATAGTGGGGGTATATACACAGTATTTACGTTTGAGGGTAGCGCCCCGGTTCCCCGATATAAGGCTGGGGTGGGGGGCACCGCGGGGGCAGGCCTTGAGCCTCAAGAAGCTGCATGACGCGCTGCAGGCTGCAATGAAGGCGGCCAGGGTGCCTTCGCCGGTAGCGTCGAAGGTACTTGTAACGGTAGACGAGGCTGCGTCTAGGTTCCGGGTATCGTCGCTCCAGGAGCTCTTCAATATGCCGGAGTGGTACCAGTGGCTCTTCATAATCAAGGGGATAGTCGCCCCGATAGCGAGGCTATTGAGGAGCGAGGGCTACTGCAACGCCGTCTACCACGTCGTGGTCGCCCTATCGATGGTCGACGATAGGATAGGTGACATTGTGAAAGAGTGGATTAGGGATAGGTGTAGGGCGGGCCTAGACCCCTGCTGCTCTAGCCCACCCTGTTGCAACGTGCAGGCCTAGACTTCGATATACTCGATGTTGAGCTCTGTCTCCGGGTCGAAGAACATCAGCTTCTCTGGCTCGACGTTTATGAACAGCTTTGAACCCGGCTGTGGCCTCACACTCGGCTCGACCACCACCTTGACGGGCGTGGCGCCGACCAGCAGAGTCACTATATTCTCCTTCCCGAGGGTCTCAACCGTGTAGACCTCGGCTTCGATGCTAACCATGTTCTCTGCTGGCTCCTCGCCTAGAGTGGCGTGCTCGGGTCTAAACGCGACTATCACCTCTTGGAACCTTGCGAGCTTCTCTGAAAGCGGCTTATCCGGGCAGTACACGGTATCTCCTATAGCGACGCATGCGGAGCCACTCCTCGCCACTATCTTGGCGGGTATGAGGTTGGCGGGAGGCGAGCCGATGAAACCGGCCACGAAGAGGTTGCGAGGCCTAGCGTAGACCTCGTCGGGCGTCCCAACCTGCTGTATACGCCCCCTGTCTATCACCACTATCCTGTCCGCCAAGGCGAGGGCCTCCGATTGGTCGTGGGTAACGTATATCGTTGTTATCCCCAGGTCCTTCTGGAGTCTCTTCAGCTCGGCTCTTATCTTGATGCGGAGGAGGGCGTCCAGGTTGGACAAGGGCTCGTCGAGGAGGAGGACGTCCGGCTGTTTGACGAGAGCCCTTGCCATAGCCACCCTCTGCTGCTGACCCCCGGAGAGCTGCGACGGGTAGCGCTCCAGAAGCTCCTCAATGTGGAGGAGTTTGGCCACCTCCCTAACCCTCCTGTCTATCTCGTCGCGCGGCAGCTTCTTGAGGCGAAGCGGGAACGCTATGTTGTCGTAGACGGTCATGTGGGGGTAGAGAGCGTAGTTCTGGAAGACGAGGCCCACGTTCCTCTTGTTCGGGGGCATGTTGGTCACGTCGCGGTCGCCGAAGTAGATGCGGCCGCTGCTAGGCTTGTAGATGCCGGCTATGAGGTAGAGGAGGGTCGTCTTGCCCGACCCGCTGGGCCCCAGTATCGCCGTGAAGCTGCCATCCTCGAAGGTGAGCGTAACCTCGTGGAGGGCTACAACCCTCCCGAACCTCTTCGAGACAGACTCCAGCCTAACCTCTACCAAGCCAACCCCCCGTTAGGAGGAGCCACCCGTCTGGATGCACACGCCGCCATCAGAAAACGGTTAGGCCTTGACGCCGCCCGTGTACGCCTCTAGCAGCAGCCTCTGCGTCAGGGCGAAGAACGCTATCGTCGGGAGCAGGTAGAGGACGCCCGCCGCTGCGGCCAGCGGGAGCTCGGCTGTCTCCAGGTTGCCGACCAGCTGGTCTATCAGGGTGGCTAGGGTTAGGTACTTGCCCTCGGTGCCCAGGTAGAGGAAGACGTAGACGTAGATGAAGTCCTCCCAGCCGGCGAGAAACGAGAATATCGCGAGGGCTGCTATACCGGGCTTAACCTGTGGAAGCATAACCTCGAGCCACGTGCGTATCCTAGACGCGCCGTCGATGAGGGCCGACCACTCAACCTCCCACGGTATCTTGTCGAAGAACCCCTTCATCATCCAGACGCTCATCGGTATCTCCAGCGACGCCCTAGCCAGTATCGTGTAGGCGAAGACGGCGAACGCCCTGCCAGCGCCGCCCACGCCGTGCAAGAGGCTGGCGAGCGTCCAGATGTAGAGGAGGTAGACGCCTATGAGTAGCGTCACGCCGGGGAAAGCGTGCAACAGTATGATTAGCTCCATGAGCCTCTCCCTGAACCTAAACCTCATCCTCGAAAACGCATAGCCGGCCAACGTGCTGGCTAGCGTCACTACGAGAGAGACGCCGAGCGCGACGATAAGCGTATTCAGAATCGTCTCCCAGACGTTGATAGTGACTGGCGTCATGACTATCGCGCTCAGCCTGCCGGAGAGGAGAGCCTCCCAATAGCGTAGCGTGAATCGTATGGGCTTGCCTTCGAGAAACTCGGCGCCCGTCACGAGAGTCTCGGAGAAGCTGGAGAGGACGAGCAGTATGTAGGTTGTCAGCATCGGCAGCGATGCTAGCAGCACGGCGGCGGCTATTACGAGCGTCAACCTCCTCTTAGGATAAGTCTCTGCATCGACGGGCCTCGAGACGCGAACCCGGCGCCTCAGCAAGCCAGCCAGGGCCACCGCTACCACCCCCTAGAGTTCACCCTTGGGAGGCACGATCATCCTGCGGAAGCCTAGGAGGCGGAGCGCCAGAAGCCCTAGACCGGCGCCGACCAGTGCGAGTATGACTGCGGCGGCTGCCGCGAGACCCTGGTATGTGCTGCTCGGCCCGCCGCCTCCCAGCCCAAAGGCGGTTGTGAACACGTAGAGGGCCCATGTGCTGCTCCACCACCTGTCTACAACGCCCCACTCGACCAGCAGGAAGATGTGGGCGTATGTCGTGAGGAGGGAGAGGAGCTGCCAGACAGTAACGAACATGATGTGCCATCTTATGGACGGTATGAGTATGTGCCTTACCAGCTGGAGTGTTGAGGCGCCATCGACCCTAGCGGCTATAACTTGCTCCCACGGTATGCTGCGCAACGCCGAGTAGAAGATGAGCATCCCGAAGCTGACACCCACAAGGACGTTGACGTAGATGATTATTGCCCACGCGCTCCACGGGAGAAGCCTCGGGTCCGTCCCCCACTGCACGGGTTTATCGATGACACCCAGCGCCATGAGGATAGCGTTTAGGGTCCCGTCGCGCGACCCGAGGAAAAAGTAGTACCAGAGCAGCGCGTAGACGGCGACGGGCGTCATGCGGGGCAGGAGCCAGAGGCCGCGGAAGAAGCCCGAGAGCCTCTCCTCCATAAGGTAGACTGCTATCGCGAGGCCCAGGCCCCCTAGCACGTTGAACGCTAGCGTTACTAGCGTGAAGACTATGGTCGTGTACACCACTTTGACGAAGTCGGGGTCGTAGAGCATCATGTGGAAGAGGCGCGCGTAGTTGAAGAGAGGGTTGGGGAGAAGGCGGAGCGTATAGAGACTCCAGTTCTGCATGTCGGTGAACGAGACATAGACTGTTATCGCGAGGGGGACGAGGTAGAAGAGGGCTATGAGGATGAACGCGGGTGCAAGGAAAAACAGGAGCGCGGCGTTACGCCCCGCCATCTTCACAGCTATCACCCTTCACGGGTACTTCCAGTTCTCGGGTATCGAGCCTACAATCTCGACGTTCTCGGCCAGACGCGGGTCGGACTTAATCTTCTGGATTATGTAGTTGATCGCCTGCTTTGGCGTCAGCTCGCCACGCAGAACCTTATCAACAGCATCCGCGAATATCGCTGCGAGCTGCCCATAGTACGGGTTCTTGGGGGTCAGGTGCGTCCACTCTAGCATCTTGGAGGCCTTCGCCAGGAACTCGACATTGATGTCGTTAACCGTCTTCTTCACGATATCGGCTATGGCCTTCTTGACCTCGGGCGAGAGGTCCAGCTGCAGGTTCTTCAGCTTCTCGAGCCACGCCTTGTCGTTAAGGAGTTTGGCTGCGGCGTGGCGCACCGGCAGGTGGGCCGAGATTATGCTGTGTATCGCGTTTATGTCTGGGTCGGAGGCCTTGACCACCAGGAGGAAGGCGAGCATCCGGTAGGCCTCTTTCAACTCATCATACTTTGGGTTGTCGTGGCCGGCGTTGGAGGCTACCACCCAGACGAAGGGCTGGCTTAGGGTAACCGGCTTATCCCCATGGTCGCCGGCGGCGAACAACGTGAAGTAGAAGTACTTCTTGACCTCCTCTGCTGTCAGGGGCCTCTTCTCGCCGGTCTTCGGGTCGGTGTAGTACGGCTTAGTCTGCCACTCTGTCCAGTGCCAGGTGCCGCCGATGAAGATGAGAGTCTTGCCTTCGACGACCGTCGGGTGTATCTGTTTCGCCCAATCCCAGTGCATCATGTTCTCGGGTATGAGGCCGTCCCGCGCCCACTTCCACTCGGTGTAGAGCCACTTGTAGACGGCTGGCACGTCGAGGACGAGCTTACCTGTCTTCGGGTCCTCCAGGCGCCCGCCGTACGCATAGATGAACTGGATTAGGTCGGGGTGGGCGCTCCCCTTACGGTGTATGATGCCCCACTCTGCACAGCCCGTCTCCTTCGCCAGCTTCATATACTCGTATATCTCGTGCCAGGTTACAATGCCCTTCTCTATCTTCTCGGCGAGCCCGGCGAGGATATCCTTCCCGGTCTTCTCCTTGATGCACTGCGCCACGTCAACCCTCCAGTAGAGGGGCCTCGCCTCAGTGTCCTGCGGGAGCCCCCACACGCGACCCTTGTACGTCACGGCATCGCGGAGCGCCTTGTAGAAGTCCTGCCATAGGCTGCTATACTTGGAGACCCAGTTGGTCAGGTCGAGGATGGCGCCGTTCTCGGCGAGCACCGGTATCTCGACGTAGCTCAAGGCGACTATATCGGGGTTCGTCCCCTGCTGGTAGGCCAGGAGTATATCCTCGGCCTTCGGGCTACCGCCCCTCTGGAACACGGGTCTAACCTCTATGCGCAGGTCCACACCATGCTTCTCGAGTATCTTGTTGAGCCTATAGGCGGCTTCTACGATGGCGTAGACCCTCATAACGCTGTTCGGGTCTCCCTTGGAGAAGGCCGTGTATTTCACGACGTGGACGCCGTGGGATGCGAGGAAACGTCCGATGTTCACCACATCCTCTTCGAGGTTGCCCGTCAACCGCAACGTCGGCGGAGCAGTGGTCTTAGCGGCGGGCGAGGTGGCCGGAGGCGCTGGCGGGGCTGTGGTCGTAGTGGTTGCCGATGGGCCTCCGCCGCGGAACGCGATTATAGCGGCGGCTGCCGCAACCACGATTACCGCGATTATGATTGCTGTTATTGCACCTCTGGACGCCGCGCGCAAAGCCACCAGCCGGTTAGACAAACTATTAACATTATAGTTCATATTTGGGTGTTATGGTTCACCAATCGTTGAAATGCTCGCCTTCTCCCGCAAGCCCTGCAAAGATGTACACATTACCCTCGGATGACCCCGTTAACATGGGGGTGTTGATGAGCGAGGAGGAGAAGGGTAGAGAGACTGCAGGCGTTAAGGTCGAGAAGCTGGAGATAGACCTTTCGCACGTGCCGTTGAAGCCGACGTCGAAGAAGGAGATTCAGCAGCTCGCCATGGCCCTGATAATCGGCACCCTCTACCGCCCAGAGGTGTTGGAGCTCATCAAGGACCCGATGGAGCGCGCCACCTGGGTAGACAGCCTCGCTGTTGCCGCCCACGCTCTGGCAATGTACAAGGCTGGCTACTCGATACGCGAGATTGCAGAGGAGCTCGGCCGCTCCGAGACCATGATACGCGCCCATCTCCACGGCAAGACGAAGGCGGGCAAGCTCGTCCTTGAGACCTACGAGAAGCTGGCTAGGGGCGAGTTGAAGCTGGCGGTGCCGTTCACCGGCGTCCACCTCACCGTCGAGGAGTATGAGGAGCTGAAGGGCGCCAAGGAGAGGGTCGGCGAGCTGGAGAAGAGGGTCAGGGAGCTTGAGGAGAGGTTGAAGACGCTGGAGGAGGAGAACAGGAGGCTGAAGAAGCAGCTGGAGGAGTGCCTGCCGCCGGAGAAGGTGGAGGAGAGGGTCAGGGAGGTGCAGGAGATGATACAGGAGCTGGAGAAGGAGAACGAGGAGC
>WAOO01000080.1 GCA_015521195.1 Pyrolobus sp.
CTCGAGGCCCGCTGAGGCTGCAACCCCTCTCTTCATGAACTGGTAGCCGCCCGAGTCTATCCAGAGCATCATATCGTCGCCTATCCCGAGCAGCCTGCGGAGCCCACGGCCCCTCGAGAGGAGGCGTAGACGCTCATTCGAGAGGAGCGTGTAGGCGCTAACCATGACGCCGGGCACGCGGATATAGTCCCAGGGGCGGGGGTTGGCGGGCACCGGCGTGCCCAGTATCAGGTTGAACGGCTTTAGGCTGACACTCGTCAGCGTCAAGCCTGAGACGCCGCTATACCAGGGTATCACCCTAGATTTAAGAGGAGGGCGGCAGAGTAGAAAGAGTCACATTTAAACGTGATAATACGGGCTGTGATGTAGTTACGCACTAGGCGAGCCGGTCGGCGATGAGCGCGCCCACCTCGCTGAGCCGCGGGTCGGCAAAAGCCCCACTCGTCACCCTTCGGGCCCGGGCCAGGCTCCTCCTCATCCCCCTGCAACATCCCTCGGGTCGACCAGTTTACCCGTCACCGCGGCCGCGGCGGCGGTATAGGGTGATGCCAGGATTATCTTTGAGGTGCGGTGGCCAGCCCTCCCCGGGAAGTTCCTGTTGGTCGTGAAGACGCCCACCTCCCCGGGGCCGAGTAGGCCGAAGTGGGCGCCTACGCAGGGGCCGCACGTGCTATGGGTTACTATACACCCCGCCTCTACCAGCACCTGTATCACACCACGCTTTAGCAGGTTGAGGTAGACTCTGCGGGATGCGGGTATGGCGATGCAGCGTACCCTCGGGTGCACCCTCCTACCCTTCAGTATCCTAGCGGCTGCCTCGAAGTCCTCCTCTCTGCCATTGGTACAGCTCCCTATGAACACCTGGTCTACCTCGACACCCTCAACCTCCCTCACGGGCTTGGCGTTGCTCGGGTTGGGTGGCAGCGCCACCATCGGCTCTATCCTGTCAAGCTCAACCTCGACCTCGTCGACGTACTCCGCGTCCCTGTCGGGGTATATGGGGCGTATCGACAGCTTCGCCCCGACGCTTCTCAGGTGCTCGAAGACCTGCCGGTCTGGGGGGAAGTAGGCGTTCTTCGCGCCCATCTCGACGCTCATGTTGGCTATGGTTAGTCTCGAGGAGAGGCTGATGTTTGAGACGTCGCCCCAGAACTCCAGGCTCCTATAGTTGGCGCCGCTGGTCCCAAAGACCCTCATCAGGTGGAGGGCGACGTCTTTCCCGAGGGTATAGTCTGGTAGCCTTCCCCGGAGCCAGACGCGGATGGCCTCCGGTATCCGGAACCAGAGCTTCCCCGACATTATCGCCGCCGCTGCATCAGTGCTGCCTATGCCGGTGGCGAACGCTCCCACCGCACCCCCCGTCACCGTGTGGCTATCGGCCCCGACGATTACCGCGCCTGGAACCGCCCACCCCTCCTCGAAGACAACCTGGTGGCTTATGCCGCGGCCTACGTCGTAGAGGCGGATGCCGTGCCTTGATGCAAACTCTCTCATGAGCTTGTGGAGCGCAGAAGTGTCGGGGTTGCTGGAGGGAGACACATGGTCTATGAAGAAGAGGACGCGGTCCGGCCTCGCTACCTTCTCGACGCCAAACTCCTCTCTCATAACCTTTATGGTGAGGGGCGCGGTGCTATCCTGCGCGTAGACAAGGTCGACGTCAACCACTACGATGTCGCCGGGCGAGACCCGTTTACCCAGCCGGAGCGAGAACACCTTCTCCGCGAAGGTCTCGCCAGCCACGCAGCCCCGAGGAGCCGCGGTGGGGCAAGCCCAGCCTATAGCCCCCGCGGGCTACAGTATCCTCGTGATGCACTTGGAGCGGTCTGGTTCCTGCTCGCCGATAATCCTACCGTCGCGTATCAGTATGATGCGGTGGGCGCAGTTCGCAACCTCCGGGTCATGTGTCACCACGACTATCGTCTGGCCCCTCTCGTTTAGGCTCATAAACGTCTTCATGACTATCGCAGCAGACTTCCTGTCGAGGTTCCCGGTCGGCTCGTCTGCAAGGAGGAGGCGAGGCTCGCCTACAATGGCACGGGCTATTGCAACCCTCTGCTGCTGGCCGCCCGACAACTGGCTGGGCTTCTTGGGGAGCCAGGATGGGTCTCCCGCCGCCGCTATGAGGGCTTCGCGTGCCTTCCTGGCGCGTATCCTCCGCGGCACACCCCGTGCGACCAGAGGAAGCTCGATATTCTCCTGCACCGTCAGCCTCGGTATGAGGTTGAACTGTTGGAACACGAAGCCTATGAAGCGGTTGCGAAGCCTCGCCAGCTGGGATGAGCGCAGCCTACTAGCCTCAATACCCGCGATTACCACCTTACCGGAAGTCGGCCTGTCGAGGAGCCCCATCATGTTGAGGAGCGTCGTCTTCCCGGAGCCGCTCGGCCCCATTATCGCCGCAAACTCCCCCTCGTATATCGTCAGGGTCACACCCCGCAGCCCATAGGTCTTCACATCGCCGCTCCCGTACACCTTGACGACGTCCACGAGCTCCACCACCGGCTTGGGCACGGGCGTCACCCCCAGGGCTACTCGTAGCGGAGGGCCACCGCTGGTGGTATCTTGGCGGCCCGGTAGGCTGGTATCACGCTACCGGCTATACCGACCAGCATGGTCACCAGGAGTGTCTCTGCGACGAGGCTGGGGGTTATAGCGGGCTTAGCCTTAATCACCATCGTCACCTGGACCCCCTTTATGACGAAACCCCTCTGGGCCAACACATAGGCGGCTGCAGCCCCGAGCACCACCCCGATGATGCCGGCTATCAGGCTTATCAATAGGCCCTCCATGAGTATCATGAACACTACCTGCATGTCCGTGAAGCCCAGCGCCTTCAACACGCCTATCTCGCGGAACCTCTCAACAACGCTCGTTATCATTGTCGCAGAGACGCCTGCAACGGCTACGGCGAAGGCCGCGAGGCTGGTTGTGAAGGCTATGCTCTCCATCGCATGGGCTATCGAGGCCACGACCCTCGCTATGCCCTGGAATGCGACGACGCTCACAAGGTCGCCGTACATCTCCTGTATCTCTCTGGTTATGTTAGGCACTAGGCTGGCGCGCTCAGCCAGCAGGAGGATGCCCGTCCACTCCTTCATGTGTAGCACCTTGCGGCCGGCGGAGAGGGGCAGGAGTATGCTGTAGTCGAAGTTGAGTATGGGGCTACTGCCGAAGCGACCGAGGACACCCGAGACTATCACCGTCACCCTCTTCTCGACAATCTTTCCCTTCTCGACGCTCACAATCCTCACTATCACCGGGTCGCCTACACGGTATACCACGTGGCCCTTCTTATCCCTCGAGACATAGTAGCCTACCAGCGCGTAGAGGGGCTGGTTCTCGCCAGGCACGCTGCCCTCAACGACCTTCAGGCCGCTTATCGCGCGGAAGAGCAGGTCAAGGTCCGTCGCGTATATCGTCACCTTGACCTCCTTCGACCCTACCCTCACAAACCCCGTCGCCGTATAGAAGGGCGAGGCTGCAACCACGCCGGGTATCGAGGAGAGTTTCCTCAGGTCGCTCTTGGTAAGGTGATAGTTCTCTCCTGGGAAGACGACCACAAGGTTCTGGCCCAGCGCCTCCAACTGCCCGAGGATATAGTTGGAGTAGCCCTTGACGACGCTAACCATCGCCACGAGCGCAATGGGCCCTATAGCCACCCCGATTATCGTAAGGAGGGCCCTCAGCTTCCTCTCGCTCAACGACCTGTAGGCAAGCCTCAGGGCGTCAGCGATGAATACGAGGAGCGGCATCACCTTCTCACCTTACGGGCCGCTACGAACACGAGTGCCGCTAGAACAGCCGCGGTTAGCGGCGCGTAACGCCAAGCCGCTCCAAGCCCGCCGCCCGCCTCTAGACCGCCGCCTTTCTCTGGCGCACCGCCAACTAGTGGAGCCGAGAGCCTCGCCGCGTGTACCGGCAGGATGCGCGACACCCTATGCACCCTGTTGTACTCGTCGAGATAGGTTATCGTCACGTTGACCTTCTCGACCGGCGTGGGGAGCTTGACGTCAATGCGGAAGGCCGTCTGGTCTCCGGGGTCGAGGTCGCCTAGGAACGTGTAGCCGACGCGGCCAGCCGCATACACGCGTATCTCGACGCTGTGTGCGGTAGCCGTGCCGACGTTTATCACCGTGCCTCCGACGGTTAGCGTGCCGTTCCTCCACTCCGCCCTAGTATCGGGGCCTAGCTGGAGCTTCACGAAGGGCTCGACTTGGACGACGGCTGTGTAGTTGGTGGCGTGCAGCGCGCCCGCGGCGTCGCTGTAGACGAAGCCTATGGTGAAGGGCACCGCTGTATAGCTTGGGCCGCTCTCCTGGCCCCAGGTTGCAAGCCCCTTCGGGTTATAGTAGAGCGTGATGTTGTACACTTTGACCTCGCCGGGCTTCAACACCGGGATGTAGAGCACCGCGGGCTGTGGGAGCAGCAGCGGTATCCTCGGCACGAGGTAGACGTATACGCTGTAGACGGGCCCGGAGCCCACGTCCGTTATCCTCAACTCTACTCTAGCATAGCCCCCGGACACATCGACGACAGGAGGCAGCTGTGCCTCGAGGAGCCGCGGTGCGCCGAGCACCACGAGCCGCGCTTCTTTCCGAACAGTGTGCCTCGAGCCCCACTGGTCGATAAACTCGACATCCAAGCCTATGCGGTAGGAGCCCGGCCTAACGGAGTAGATGTTGACTGGCACCTCTGCAACTATGAAGGAGCCTTTTGCGGCTACAGCGGTTTGCGCAGAGCCTCCGGGCTGCTGCTGGCCAGCCCCGGGCGTCATGACGGATAAGAGCCGTGCCAAGAGACCCGCCTGCTGACCCGTCCCTGGCGCCTGCAACGCCGTGGGAGCAACCGTCACCGGGACGACTGCTATACTCTCGTTGGTCGGCGCATAGCTCATCCCGCGCGGCAGCCTCACCTTGACAACAATACCCCTCATCTCCGGGACTTCGTCGTTCCTAAGGACGATTAGCAGCCTGGAGCCCATGCTGCCCGGCCCGGTAGCGCCGCCAGCCCAGTAGATGGTGACGACACTGAGGGACTCCTCAGGGTTCGATATGCACATCGTGACCGGCGTCTCTTCAACCACGCTGCCGGTGGAGCCCGAGACTCGAAGAGCATAGGTGATTAGGAGTGCTGCCCGGTAGCAGCCTGGCCTTGCTGAAGGCGAGACGTTCACGCGTATGCCTACGGTGGCCTCGGCGCCGGGGTTCAGGGGCCCAGCTATGTAGGCGGGCTCCGCGTGCACACCGGGCAGAGTGCGTAGCGACAGGTTTACGCCTAGCACCTGATACGGCTCCAGGTTCGCAAGTGTAACCTGGTATACCGCGTTGCTGGTGCCGGGGTAGACGGGCCAGTCGTTCTCCCACCTTGCGTCCACAACCCTAACACCGCCTCCCATCGGCGGCTCGAGTATCTCCAGCTGGATGCGCGTCTCCGTCGCAACGGTATAGTCGAGGCCGTAGGTGTACACCGTCTGCGAGACTCTTACCCTGAACACAACCGTGCCGGGCTTAGCGTCCCCGACCAGGTAGTAGAGTGTGGTTGTGCACGAAGCCCCAGGTGCAAGGGTGGCTGCACAAACACTCCTATCAACAACGGGCTTCACACCACGCGTCCCCGTGTAAGCCTCGACCGTGACCCCACGGGCCTCCCACCGCCCCACGTTCAACACGACTATAGTCAGCGGGGTTAGACCCGCACGCGGGTACACGGGCTCGGGGCGCCCGGCCCCCCAGTAGGCCGCAACCACGGTGAGCCTCGGCGCCAGGGATGATGGGTCAACGACGCTTAGGTTAAGCGTGTACGCCGCGGTGTAGCTCACTGTGTAGCCGTTCTGAGAGACCGTGTACCGCACCGATACGAGCACGGGATACACGCCGGGTGCTAGGTACCGCGACACGTTGAGCGTAAAATCGAGGCTACACATGGAGCCTGGCGCGACACCGTTGAGGCAGCTGCCTCCAACCTCCTCCACGCGCATCATGGGAGCGGCTAGGCGGGCGTCTACACTGCTCAGGGTGTACGAGGTAGGGTTGTACACGAGGAGACGGAGGGTTACGCCGCGCTCGCCGGGCGCCAGGGCCGCTGGCTCCCCGTTATAGAGGATCTCTACGTGCTCTATGACCGGTCTTGGGATTGTCGCGTTGGCGTAGAGGGTTAGCGTATAGCTCCTAGCGGCGGTATACACCATGTTGCCTCTGGCGAGCCTCGCATAGACCCTCAGCTCGACCCTGACAACCGGGGACTTCACGAGCATCGGAGGCGATGTGATTGCAACGCTTGAGCCGAAGCCGGCGTTGACATCCACGACTTGGACGCCAGGCTCTAGGAGGGTGGCCCCCCTCACCGGGACCCATTCGACGCGGAGCTCCTCCACCCTGTCGACGCTCGTGATGGCGAGCACCGCGCGTATCCTGGCCCCAAAGGTGCCGTTGGAGACGGGCCCCGTCCACGAGTAGTACGCTAGAGTTGCGTTGAACGTCGGTCTCCTGACATAGACCCAGCCCGTGAGGACCTCCTGGAAGCTATACTCGGCTCCATCTAGGCTCGCCAATCCTCTCACAATAACTGCGACCGGGAGCCTTCCTTCAACACCACCTTCTACGCTGACCCCGTCGAGCGTTAGGCGCGCAGTACCCCCGTACGGTATGTCGCTCAGCGTCCTGTTCACGACGCGGTATCCTCCGATGCTCACGCCGGGCGGCAGAACCACAGAGACAACCGCGTTTTCGACCGTGACGCCGGGCCTGTCATCCGCGAGGAGCAGCACGAGGCTGGCGCCACTGCTGTTAGAGTATGCGACACCGCCGCCCCACCATACGCTTACAAGCCTTAACGGCGCGCCGGGGGACCTCTCGACACACGCGAGTAGAGGCAGCTTTATCGTCGCGTTCCTCCTAGCGCCAGACTCCTGGTCTACAAGGAGGAGGCTCAGGGTTAGATTTGCACGGTAGCATCCTGGTTGCAGGCCCTGCGAGACGGACACACCCGTAAACCTGAGCACGAGTGTCGAGCCGAGCGTAGCCGCTGGGACCGAGACGCGTAGCTCTCTAGGCTGGAAGCCGTCGGGCAGGGCTAGCCGAGCGTAGCCGCCGGCAACCCGCTCATACCCTTCCACGCCCAGCGTGACGAGGTACTCGGCGCCAGCAGTCCCGGGGTACACGGGGCCCGTCCAGCCGTAGCCCAGCAGCCGAAGCCCCGGCTCCCAGCGGGAGTGTATCACGAGGTGCCAGGTTCTCCTCGTCCAGTATTCGGCTCCACCCCTAGACACCAGCATCTCGGTGTCGAGCACCGCCTCTACGGTGTCGCCCTCAACGTCTATCCCTCGGAAGGTGAGCGTCACGCTTGAACCGTAGGGCGTCCGCTGGCCGGTCGAGTAGAACACGACCCTGCTGCCGTTGTAACCCTCGGCGCCCGCGACGAGCACGAGCCTAGCATATACAGCCTCTATGGTGACCCCGGGCTCGCGGTTGACGAGCGTAGCGTATATCGAGGCGCCGCGGGAGCCCGGCGCAGCCAAACCCACGAACCCGTAGTCCTCCAGCGTCAGGTTTACGGGCAGGGGCTTCGCCACCTCGACGTTCAACCGGAGCACCGCGTACGTGTCGTACTGTACACCGTCCTCGGTCTCCATCGACAAGTGCAACTTTAGATACGCGACGTAGGAGCCGGGAGACGCGCTCGCATTAACAGATACGCGTGGAAACGTTAGGTCGACCACCTGCCGCTCTCCCAGCGGCCCCAGCCTGGAGCGCAGGACGCCCGGGTGGAACACGGTGTTATTGACAAACTCTAAACGGGCATAGCCGGAGTTTATCCTGGGGCCTATGTTCTCGAGTACAACGTGGAGCGTCGCATCCTCTGTACCCGGGTAGCATCCCGGCTCCCAGTAGACGTCTAGGACCCGGAGCGAGGGGCTTGGATACGGAGAGATGTAGACCACCGCCCCCGGCACATACTCTGTTCTCGACTCCCCGTTCGACACAATCCTATACGAGACTTTCATCGTGAGGCCGTAGAGGCCTGGCTTCGCGTCTCTCGAGACGTCGAGATGGAAGACGAAGAGTATCACGTCACCCGGGTTTACCGTCGTGGCGGGCGTATGCGAGGGCGTCTCGGCGACGGCGCACAGCGAGTAACCGTCGCTGGGCGTGAGGTAAGGCGGGTTAACCAGGCACGCCACTGCATCCTCAATGCTCTCGGAGCCTTGATACTTCACAGTGACTACGTATGTGACTCCGCGCGAACCCGGGTAGATGCTATGGCCGCCGACCCGGTTGGTCCAGTGAACCTCGGTTACCGTGAAGTTGCCCTGCGCGTAGACCCTCAGTGACAACACTATCAGCGCGAGCAGCAACACCAGTAGCGCTGAGAGCACAACACGATGTTTCAACACATGGCCCCTATCGGTAGCCGATATACCATCCCTCTAACAAGGCTAGCGTTTCAGACGCTAGGGGCGGCGCAGTCTTGCCTAGGTGCCTGTTCCGCGAGCAGCCCCCACCGCTGCTGCCCTCGACGCTAGTAGAGGCTGGCAGGCTGCGGGAGGAGATAGCCGCCAGCTTCTACTCTTGGAGCGTTGAGGAGATAGCGGTATACCCGAGTCTCGACGACGCGCTTAGGATACTCTCTGAGCTCTTCGGGGGGTTGAAGCCGCTAACCCCGCTACCATCGCTCATCTCGAGGCACGCCGCCAGGGAGGGCGGTGCATGGCTAGCCGCGAACCCCACGCCGACCGGAGGGAGCCTAGACTGCAGCACAATCTGCGCCCACGAGCCCATCGTCGTATACGAGGGTGGGCGGGTCGCCCTGCCCGCAAGCAGCGTAGCCGGCTGCGGGTGTAGGG